>CAJWZD010000052.1 GCA_913049685.1 uncultured Fidelibacterota bacterium | reverse complement strand
ACAAAGCCAATCTATTGCTCTATTTAAATAATTATTCATTTATAGCAGAAATCACTTTTTCATAAATGTCAGTTGTCAAAAATGTTTCTACAACATCAGGAGTAATTTCATCTTTAAAATCATTCCAAACAGCAATTTCTTCATCTGACGGTTTTTTAATCTTCAAACCGTATTCTTGCATAACTTCAATAGCTTTTTTTTCCATTTCTCTTCCGCTTTTTTGATATTTTTTTCCAATATCATTTGCTATTTCCATCATAATTTTTTGATGTTCAGGTTTAATTTTTTTCCATACTCTGTCGTCAACAATAACGGCTCCAACAAATGCCCCCCACTTAAGATCAAGCATATTTGGCATCAAAGCTGACCACCCTGAACTCAGAGATAAAATTGGCACTGTTTGCATGCTATTTATCATTCCAGTTTGAAGAGATGTTAAAATATCAGTTTCTGATACAGGTACAGCATTAAATCCAAATTTTTTAAAAAGCTCAACTGAAATATAATCACCTGCCGTAGTATAAATTTTTGCATCCATTAAATCTTTAGGAACCGAAATCTCTTTTGAAGAAAACCAATACACCCAACCAATATCAACTAGAAAAAGTAATTTAAAACCGCTTTGTGTTAACCCTTCTGAAATATCGTCAAACATCACAGATTTTACTTTATCAATTTCTTCATAGTTTTGAAAGCCCATTGGCAGTGTAAAGGCTTGAATTTGATCGGTCAATTCAGCAAGACCTATTGAAGACATAGCTGAAGCTTGTATCTGCCCTACCCTCATTTTTCTTATTGTATCTCGTTCTCCCCCTACAACTCCATTAGGGTAAATTCTAAGTTGTACTTGACCTCCAGTTTCCTGTTGCCATCTTTGACCCATTTCAAATAGAAGATTATAGTATTCAGTACCTTCTGGAGCTACAGTCGCAAGTTTAATAACTATGGGTCTTGCAAAAATAATATTTGATAAAAGAAGGAAGGTTAAGATGTTTCTACATGTTTTCATTGAAATAATTTACATATAAAATAAATCATCTACTCTTGATTTTAACCATTTGGCACGTGACTGAGACAATTTGTTAGATTGTTTCAAACTTTTATCTTTATTTACGTCAATATTTATTGCCTTATCCAGCAGCTCAATAAATAATTTTTTATCCTGTTTTGAAACAGCATAATTTTCTGCTAAAGTGACGTATATTGAAGCATTTAAGCCATTTGATTGTTTTTCTGCTAAATCAAAATATGATAAAGCTGTTTTTTGAGCATTTTTATCACCACTTAGGTCATTTAAATACACGCTCATCATAGCAGCACTAAGCGTTCCATTTTCCCAATTAGGATCAACAGTTATGGCATTTTCTAGCAACCATTTTATATTAGGTAAATCAATTAAATATTGAGGATCTCCTTGACTAGCTTGAATGGATCCTGCTAGAGAACCGCTCAACCAATATAAATAATCAATATCCTCTTTTTCAAAAGCTATCTCTTCTTTATTCGTCATTTTTTGAGCGAAGTTTTCGTATTTAATTTCTAGAGCATTAAATAAATAATTTCTAGAAATAACAAATAAATCCAAGGATTTTGCATAATAATCTCTGGATTTATAATAATCGCTATACATTAATCTATCTCCTTTTTCCATCAAAATTCCATATGCATATGTTATTCGACTCTTTGATGCATTAAGATAGAAAAGTTGATTATTAGGATTTTCATGAATTTTCCTTTTTTGAGATTCAAAGGATAGTGGTAATACAATTTCTACTACTTCTGACCCTAGCATCATTTTATTGTTTACAGCACAACCATTCAAAATAATAAAAATCAAAAATAGAGGGGTTTTACAAACTAAAAACTTATTTAATGAATTAATCATATATTTGAAAAGATGAGCATAGTTCATTGACGTGCTTTTTAACTGATTGAATTTTTTCTTTATTATCATGATTTAAAATGACTTGATCTATTAAATCAACAATAATTTTAACTTCATCTTCTCCCATTCCCCTAGTCGTCATAGCTGGAGAACCAATTCTAATTCCACTTGTAACAAATGGACTGTTGGGATCAAAAGGGACCATATTTTTATTAACGGTAATTCCTGCTTCGTCAAGTGCAATTTCTGCAGCTTTACCGGATATATTTTTATTCTGTAAATCAATTAAAACTAAGTGAGTGTCTGTTCCACCAGAAATTAATTCATAGCCCTTCGATTTAAATTCCTCTGCAAAACATTGTGCATTATCAAGCACTCCTCTTATATAAGTTTTAAAAGATGGTTCAAGTGCCTCTTTAAATGCTACTGCTTTTGCGGCAATGATATGCATAAGCGGCCCACCTTGCATTCCAGGCATTACAGCGCTATCGATTAGCTCTGACATCATTTTAACTCTTCCTGATTTTGGTGCAACTTTTCCAAACGGATTTTCATAATCACTACCAAGCAAAATTATACCACCTCTTGGGCCTCTAAGCGATTTGTGTGTACTAGTAGAAACAACATGACAGTGCGGAAATGGTGAAGGATGCATTTCAGCAGCTATTAGTCCTGAATTATGGCAAATATCCCCGTGTAAAAATGCTCCAACTTCGTCCGCAACCTCTCTAAACTTTTCAAATTCAACTGTTCGCGGATAAGCGCTTGCACCACAAATAATAATTTTAGGTTTATATTCTCTAGCTTTCTTTAGCAGATCATCAAAATCTACTAATCCAGTATCTTCTTTTACTTGAAAAGTAACAGAATTATAAATTTGACCTGAAAAGCTAACTTTAGATCCATGCGTTAAGTGTCCGCCATGACTCAAATCTAACCCCATGATACAATCTCCAGGCTGTAAATAAGCAAGATAAACACCCATATTACCAGATGAACCTGAATGAGG
>CAJWZD010000051.1 GCA_913049685.1 uncultured Fidelibacterota bacterium | reverse complement strand
AATATAAAACAAATATTTAAAGATTTTTTTTAATCCACAAACCAAAGGAGAATAAATATGTTATTCGAATTCGATAGTTTATCAGAACAAAAAGCAAATTTGAAAGTTGTAGGCGTAGGTGGTGCCGGAGGAAATGCCGTTAACCGAATGATCACATCAGGCATGGCCGGTGTGGATTTTATCGCCATCAATACAGATGCACAGGATCTTGAAAACAACCCTGCTGAGCATAAAATTCAAATTGGAAAAAATTTAACAAAGGGATTAGGTGCGGGCGCTAATTCTAATGTTGGAAGAAATGCAGCAGAAGCTGACAGTGAAGTAATTCATAGCTTGCTTGAAGGAGCAGATATGGCATTTATTACAGGAGGAATGGGTGGTGGCACCGGAACTGGAGCGGCACCTATGATAGCACAGATATCTAGAGAACTAGGTATTCTTACTGTAGGTATTGTCACTTTGCCTTTTAAGTTTGAAGGACCTAAAAGATATAATCGAGCTCTTGAAGGTATTGCTGAAATGAAGAAATCATGTGACACCCTTATTGCAATTCCTAATCAAAAACTACTTTCAGTGGTTGATAAGTCTACTACCCTTCCAGAAGCATTTGAAATGGCAGACGGAATTTTACATCAAGCTGCAAAAGGTATATCAGATCTAATTAATGTTCATGGCATGATAAACCTTGATTTTGCAGATGTAGAGACAATCATGAAAAATATGGGCGAGGCAATAATGGGAACAGGCACAGCGCAAGGTGATGAAAGAGCAGCCTTAGCAGCACAACAAGCAATATCAAGTCCTCTACTAGATAATGGATCAATTGTGGGTGCTCAGGGTGTATTAGTGAATATTACAGGTGGCGAAAATATAACCCTCCATGAAATTGATGAAGCTACAAGTATAATTCTTGAAGAAGCTGGTGAATCTGCAAATATTATAGTTGGTGCTGTTATTGATAAAAATATGACAGATGATATCCAAGTAACTGTTATTTCAACAGGATTTAATACAATTGATAATGAGATTAACTCAATTGATGAAGCAGAAAGAACAACTCCAACTAGAGAATTACAAGATCTTGTTAATAAACCATTACATGCCCAAAAAGTTGATGAGGTTCAAAATAACGTAAAGGAAGACAAGCCTGAAACATTATTTTTCGATGATACTAGAGATACTCCAGCTATATATGAAAAGAGGCTAGACGTTCCTGCATTTCTTAGAAAAAATCAGGACAGATAAAAAAAAAGGTATTAGTTTAATAAAATTGTAAAAATAAAAAAGACTGTTGCGGGCAAATTATTTTACTAAACTGATTTGCCCTGCGCTTTAAGCTCATTGATAACTTTCCTGATACCTTTTTTATCAATGATTCGCATGCCTTTTGTGGAGACACGTAAGGTTACATAGCGCTTTTCATCAGGGAGCCAAAAACGTTTCTTTTGCAAATTAACATTAAATCTTCTGCGAGATTTGTTATTAGCATGACTAACATTGTTACCAAACATTGGTTTCTTACCTGTTACATCACATACCCTACTCATGATACTTCTCTCATTTATTTTAACTTAGTTAGATAAATACTAATTGTAATAAATTAGCCGCAAAACTTACAGTTTCTTTTTTAATTCACAAATGAAAATCGGCAATATAAAAATAGACATACCAGTATTTTTAGCACCAATGGCTGGCTACACTGATTATCCTTTCAGAGTATTATGTAAAAGATCTGGAGCCGGTATCGTTTATTCAGAGTTTGTTTCAGCAGATGGAATTATACGAGAAAATGTTAGAACATTAGAAATGATTCATTTTACCGATGAAGAGCGGCCTATTGGAATCCAAATTTTTGGTAATGACCCAGAAGTAATGAGTAAAGCTACTGATTACATCAATAAAAATTTCAAACCAGATATCATTGATATAAACTATGGTTGCCCCGTACCAAAAGTCACAAAAAGAGGTGGTGGCTCTGCTGCTTTAAAAGATCTATGTTTAATGGATGATATTACATGTGCAGTTATTGAGGCAGCAAATAATACTCCAGTAACTATTAAAATGAGAGCAGGCTGGGATCGAGATAGTATAATAATACCAGAAGCAGGAATCAGACTTGAAGAATTTGGAGTCAAGGCAATCACTTTGCATCCAAGGACAACAAAACAAAAGTATACAGGCAAAGCAAATTGGGAATTAATAAAGACTCTTAAACAGAGCATAAATATTCCAGTAATAGGTAATGGCGATGTGACTAACATAGCAGATATTCAAAAAATGTTTGAATATACTGGATGTGATGGGGTAATGATAGCTCGAGCTGCCCAAGGCAACCCCTGGATTTTTGATCAAGCTAAAAGCTTGTTTGATAAAAACCATAAACCTAAAATTACTTCATTAATTTCAATTGCATCCATGTGCAAGGAGCACTTTGAACTTCTAGTAAATGATAAAGGAAATTCTACGGGCATGAACTTAATGCGCAAACACTTTTCAAATTATTTAAAAGGCTTCCCAAAAGCTTCAATTTTCAGACAAAAATTAGTTACAGCTGATTCTTATAAAAACATGGTATTAGAATTAAAAGCTTTTGAAAATTATGCACTTTCCTCAGGCCTTTAAATAGATCATTATTTATATTTGATTTAGCTTAAACTTGTATCCTAATAAATAGTAAAATTTTAAACAAAACAGGGAAAATACATGTTACACAAAGAGTTATCTAATGAACCAGTTAAAGATTATAAACCAGTTTCCAAAGAAAGAATTAGCTTAATTGAAGAATACGATAGACAATCAAATGAAAAAATTGAAATCCCAATAATTATTGGTGGTGAAAAGATTTATACTAGTATCACTGGTACTTGTATTGCGCCGCATAATCATAATCAAATCTTGGCTACTTATCATAAAGCAGATAATGAAACTGTTAATAAAGCAATTAAAAATTCACTTGAAACTTGGAAAACTTGGTCAAATACTCCCCTTGAAGAAAGAACATCAATTTTTCGAAAAGCAGGAGATCTTTTAGCTAATAAATGGAGAGATAAAATCAA
>CAJWZD010000050.1 GCA_913049685.1 uncultured Fidelibacterota bacterium | reverse complement strand
TACTTTTTAAAAGATTTGTTTTAAAGATAGAAACATTATCACTCAACTTAATGACTCTTGTGTCATTTCTGTTTTCGATCAAATAAATCTTACTATATTTATTGGTCATTTCTTCATCTAGATAAAGATCTGTATCTAATACAATAAGTGAATCATATTTTTTTTCAAAATTATGAAAATTTTGATCTTTAATAAAATAGTCTTTTTGATCCGTTAGTGGTGGCATTGATGTCTTTAATTTAATATTGTTATAGCGACCATTAGTAAATTTTTGAATATTATCAGGTCGAGCAATGTAATGCTTTCCTTTGGTCTGAAGTCCAGCAACCCATTTCCAACTTAAAGTGTTAGACGCAGCATCGCCATCATACAAGTGTTCTAAGAAAAACTGCGCACCTAATTGCCATGGAAGATCAAGTGTAAAAATCCAAATGCTTGCAAACCACATGCGTGCATGGTTATGAAGATAATTTTTACTTTTTAATTCATGAACCCAATCATTAAAACAATCAATATTTGTTCTACCTTCTATTGCTTCGTGATAACGGTCGTCTTTATCTAAGTCATCCAATGATAACTTATAATCACTCCAAACATCAGGCCTTAACTCAAGCCATCCTTTCCAATATGTTCTCCAGAAAATTTCTTGAATAAATTTCTCAACTTTTAAATAGGGAAACTTTGATAGGACTTTTTTTGCAATATCGTACTCAAATAACAATCGATGAGAAATAAATGGTGATAAATATGATATGTTTGATCTATTTTCGGGGCCAAAATCAAAATTTCTTTTATTTGCATATTCATGAATATTATTTTCAATAAAATCATTTAATCGATTTTGTGCAAATTCTAGTTCAGGCTTAATGTTCATAAATTAAATACTTGATATATGATGATCATAAACTAATTAACGCATATGAGTAAAAAATCAATTCCGTCTCTTCAAGTCTCAGATATTGATCGAATTATTGAAATGGCGTGGGAGGATCGCACCACCTTCACTGATATAAAAAATCAATACGGTGTCTATGAAAAAGATGTAATTGCAATTATGAAAAAAAATTTGAAGAGGTCTTCATTTCTTATGTGGAGACAGAGAGTGCGTGGCCGCAAAACAAAAATCTTGCCATTATCGGATCGATTTAAATCTTCAAAGCAAAAAGCTTAAACTAAAGTGATTGTCTTGGAAGTACGCCTTCTATTTGATCAATGCCTGAACTAATTTTTTTAATCACATCTTCTTGATCAATTTTTTTAGTTTGATCATATTGTGGATGCGCTAATGTTCCCAGATCTTTTGCTTTAGCAAGTGCTGCATCATACAATTGATCAGCCTCAATTAATTCATCTATATAACCCGGCTCAATTGCATCTTGCATTGAATACATTTCGGCATTTAATAGCGCTCTTTGCTTATGAGACTTAGCAAGTTTAAATTTAGCAATTTCTAATATTGGGGTTGGAATTATCATATTGTTTCTCAGTTCATTGGCTCCAACCTTAAAATCTCCATTCGCCGCGATACGGTAATCACTGCTACAAAGTAAAAAAGCTCCCATTGCAATTGCATGACCCGAGCATGCCGATACAACTGGTCTTGGAAATGAAAAAATTCTTTGGAGCATCTTAAATCCAGATTTAATCATTCCAACAGCAGCATCAGGATCTGTAGCCATGACCTTTAAATCAAATCCAGCTGTAAACATACCCTCTCTACCTGTGAACATTAGTGCCCCTTTGTCAGTTGGTACCTGGTCCAATAATGAGTCAACCTCTGCAATCATTGCGGGAGAAAAGGCATTTACCTTTCCATCATCAAGTGTAATGATTGAAACGTTTTCTTCTGTTTTTAAAGTCGCTAACATATATAAAAAAGTTATAATGCATTATTCTACATACATTTAATAACAATAAAAAGTTTAATTTTTATGCTTACTCTTCATCACTTAAATAATTCTAGATCACAACGAATACTGTGGTTACTTGAAGAGCTTAAAGTTGAATATGATATTATCTATTATAAACGAGATAAAAGCACCAATCTTGCTCCAGATGAACTTAAAAAAATTCACCCCCTCGGTAAATCTCCTATTATCACCTATAAAGATAAGACTTTGATTGAGTCAGCGGCAATTACAACTTTTATTGTTGAAAAATATGCTGATGAATCATTCTACCCAAAAAATGAAGATGATGATTATTTTCATTACTTAGAATTATTGCATTATGCTGAAGGATCAGCAATTTTACCATTCTTACTGTTACTCTATAGTCGCTTTCTTGGTGATGGCGCAAAACCATTGGAGCCAAGAATATATTCAGAGATTAAAAATCATTTAGGGTATTTATCATCAGTTCTTGGTGATAATGAATTTTTTTTTAGAAATCGATTCTCGGCAGTCGATATTATGCTTTCATTTGTTTTTGAGGGAGCGATGATGTCTAAGTCTCTTGAGCCTTTCTCAAATTTAAAAGAAATATTACTTAGATATCAAAAGCGAGATGCTTATAAAAAAGCTATTGAAATTGGCGGTCCTTATACAATTGGTACTCAATAAATTTATTTACAAATAAAGGTTTATTTTATCCGTCAAAGCGTTTAGAAGCCTTTAAAAATAACCCTTTCAAACATTTATGAGTTCAAAATTACGTAATATAGCAATCATTGCTCACGTTGATCATGGAAAGACTACTCTTATTGATTCCATTATGAAACAAACTGGAATGTTTCGTGATAATCAACAAGTTGATGAACGACTTATGGATTCTGGAGATTTAGAAAAAGAACGTGGAATTACAATTTTAGCTAAGCCAACATCAATTACATGGAAAGATGTAAGGATTAATATTATTGATACTCCTGGTCATGCTGATTTTGGTGGTGAAGTTGAGCGTGTTTTAGGAATGGCTGATGGTGTCATTATTTTAACTGATGCTGCTGAAGGACCTATGCCGCAAACAAAGTTTGTATTGGGCAAAGCACTTGCTCAGGGCTTAAAGCCAATTGTTGTTATTAATAAGATTGATAGGCACGATTCAAGAGCTGAAGAAGTTGTTGATGAAGTTTTTGACTTATTTGTTGCGTTGGATGCAAATGAAGAACAATTAGATTTTCCAATTATGTATGCAGCCGGTCGTGATGGATGGTGCGTAAAAGATTTGAATGATAAACGAGAAAATTTACATCCCCTATTAGATTTAATTCTTGAGCACGTAAAAGAACCTGATGTTGATATAAACAGA
>CAJWZD010000049.1 GCA_913049685.1 uncultured Fidelibacterota bacterium | reverse complement strand
AAAAACATTAAAGTTTTCATCTAAGCTAGTATCTCTTTCAACTTCAGGAAGAGACAACAAGCCATTGATACTATCTGAAGCTGAGACATCTTTTTGCGTTAAGTATGTGAAACCTGAATGCATTTTCTTTCCACCAATCAAATTAAATTCAAATGATCCTATTTTAGTTTTAATAGGTTTGTTAGACTCTACAGTAAAGTGATTCATTCCTGGGGCATTCTCAGTCATAGTTAACCCTGAATATCGTCCCGGCCCCCAAAAGATATTTTCACTTGAAATTCCAAACGAAAGCGCTCCTAAATTGATTTTCAAATATGATTGTCCGAAATAATTTCTTCTGTAAGGTTCAGTTCCAAAACGATCCGGATTATCATACGCAGCATTTATTTGCTGCGCTACAGATCGAACGCCTGGCGGAGGCACACTATCGTTTAATGCAAAGACCAATTCAGGAGCATATTTAAATTCAATGGGACCAATGTTACCATATACTCCACCATTTAAATAATATTGCATTCCTTTGTTAGGAATCATTGGGCCGTCTTGCCAGCCATAATCATGATGTCCATTGTACTGAATCCTTGTTGTAATTGGGGTTGCTTTTAAAAAGAATAGATTTTTTGGAGAAACTTTATTAACAAGAAATTTTATTAGCGAATCCGATATATTATCAGTCAACCTCGAAATTGGAATTGAGAATTCCGGCAAAAGGCCCTCTTTTGTCTTATCATTATAGACAAAATCATACTTTGAGTCTAAAGCATATGGATCATCAAAACCCAATGCTTTAATTGCATCAACAGGTCTAACGCAGAAGCTAGATACAATTGGAACATCACCCCATAGCTGCGCTCTTCGGATAGCCTCATTTAAAGGCTTATTAAGTAATGAGACAGATTGAGCACTAGTTGCTAGAGCATGTAATAAAACTGATGTAAATATTATTTTTTTCAAAATATGGCCATATTTAAATCTAAATCTGTTTCTTTAAATTCTTTCGATCACTATCTAATCCAAAGGAAAGGCGATACCAAAATTTTTCGTGAAAGTAATACAAAATGCTTTTTGTTAATGTTTCTGCACCTCCAATTTGTAAACTTTGTAATGAGTCACCCCATATCCAAAATGAAAGAATAATTGTACTTAAAGTTCCGATAATTCGCCAAGTAATTGTTTTAAATAAATGTCTTTTATTTGAGTTGGAAATTGACGATTTAAACCAAGCTCTTTCATGCAGATAATATAGAATCATCTTGATAATAACATCTGCCAGACCAATTTGCATTCCTGCTTTTAGATCTCCGGTTATTACCCATGACAAAAACATTGTGTCCAATGTCCCTAGAATTCTCCAGGAAAATGTTTTCGCTATGTGCCTTTTAATCAATTTCATTTTTTAAACGAGATAAATGCCAGATTATAAATCTTGAGTCTTATCAAAACAAAATTCAATTCGTTTCTAAACTTTCTCTATTGTATTTAGAGGTCGCAAGATACGCCATGGATAGAGCAATGTATGGAAGGGGATCACCGATGGTTCCCACTAAAAAGAAACTGAACAAAAATAAATTTAACACGGCTCTCCAAAAAGGATCCTTCCAGTAGGGCAATTTCCATAGATACCTGAAAATGGAGAAACAAAATGCTAGAGTCCCTAAAATACCGGCCTCAAGAAACAATCCGGCTGCAAAAGCCGTGGGACGAATTCCTAAAAAATAGCCCTCATTAAATTCAAGGAAATAGTAAATTTCAAAAGACTCCATTCCCATCGCCTCCATTGCGTTAACACTGGATACAGGCCATGAACCAATTCCTCCTCCTAATAAATTTTCAAAGCCATATTTATATGCAGATAAAATAGAAATCAATCTGTGTCCAGATTCATTCATTAATGTCATATAAATATCATCCGTATCCCAGGTGAAAAACAAGTTATTTACAAGTTCAATCGCTCTCGGGGGCTCTTCCATCGACTCAGATAACCACAATACGACTCCAAAGAATACGAGGCTAGCCAAGGCAAATTTCCCAATGGTCTTTCGATCTAAAAAAGAAACCAATAAAACCAATAAAAATGCAGTTCCAGTCGCTGATTTATTTACAAATAAATCAAAAAGAAGCATGGCTATAAATGCAATTGCACCCTTACGTTGAAAGGGATTTATTCGCCACCAGAGTATCATAAAAGCAAACATAAAGTGCATCGCATAGCTAGAGTAAGCCGGTTCAGCATACAGGCCCCCTACTCCCCTTCCTCCTGCTAAAGACTCAGCTGTAAATCTTGGAACGAATAATTTGTAATATGGCTCAATAAAATCAGGGAACCACCCGACCAGTTGAATCACCGAGACGAAAGTATTGATTCCAAAAACAACGATCATTGCTTGAATGATCTTTAAAAACTCTTTTTCTGAAGCGCCCATGATCCGAAAAAATATCAAACTCCCATTCAAAATGGCGAAATAAGAACGGATTACCGCCAAAGAATTACCATACATAGCTAAAGTTATTCCTGCACTCAAGGCAAATGCCAGCATTAAATAAACATAAACTCTGTCAATAACAAGACGTGGACTTAAGCAAAATATCAAGGCCCAAGGGAAGGTTTCTATAGTCCCCAGTCCCAATGGGATATTAATATTGGGAGTAAAGATGAGATGTGCTAGAATTCCCTGAATCATATCCCCAATCTGCTTTTAAAACGACGATGAAAAGATAAATAACGATCCATAAGGTGTATGAATTGGTATTTGAATCCTGAATAAAAAATCATCTTACCTTTTTTCTCAAGTTCTCTTCCAAGTCGGTGCTCTGTATCAATGCACTTTTTCTTTCTTAGTGAGTCTTCTTTATTTAATTTACCCGAAAGAGAATACCCATTAAATATTCCTCCTGATAAATATTTTTCACGATATAACTTATAGGCATCATCAATAACCAATGGCTTATCAAAGTCAACCAAAATATCTTTTAGAATCTTACTGAAAGCTTTAATGCTAGCTTTCCCTCTCAATAAAAAATGCCAGGAGGCAAAAATTTTCAAAGGTTCACCGTCCCACAAAACAGGTTCAATTCTTCCATCACCGTATACCCCATCATTTTTAGGGTTCATATTTTTAAAAAAATTCGCCCACATCAAAGTAGCATGATGCTCAAACAAAGTGTCATTAAAAAGAAAAATCTTATCTAAATCATTTAATCCTAAGGTCTCAATTCCCTGTAGATATCCGGAAAATTCATAAAATTCATTACTACCTCTTATTGCTATTGAATTTTCTTTTGGACAATTATCAATAACTATATGTTTGGAATTTATAAGTCCAGATCGCTTTAAAAACGCACTCCATAATT
>CAJWZD010000048.1 GCA_913049685.1 uncultured Fidelibacterota bacterium | reverse complement strand
TAATTCATTTGGAGTAGTATTTTCTAGCCAAAACTTGATAGGTTTAATTGGTTTAGATTTTGCAGCATCAGGATCTTGTTTTTGAAGATTCCATTTCTGAACTAAGTCTCTATATGGCGTAATTTCTGTTGAACTTAAATCCGTAACCCTATCGGTAAAATAACCTATTCTGGGGTCTTCGAAACGTATTTCAAATCCATTATCTTGTGGCATTTCAAGAAATGTATACCTAAGTTTTACTGAGGTATTTCTTAATGATTCATAGCTTGCGGGATTTGAAAAAACATAATCGACTTCAAAATCGGTATTTTTTGGATAGTTATAAATTTTGGATATAGCGGTCTTAGATCTTGATAAAGACCCAACCCCAAAACTATCGGAGTCATAATCTCTAGGCTCAGATTTTAACTTGGTTAAATTATCGCTTTTTAATAATTTAGTGATATCAATGAGATAGGTAGTTTCATCATCATTTTTGTGAGTGATTTCAAAATTTTCAATGACCGAATCACTTATATTGGATTGAGATTGCCTGCTAAGTTCCGAATTAGGATTAAAATAAAATCCAGTGTTCACTCTAATGAGATTTAGGCTGTTGAATTGTTTTTCAAATTTAATAACTGCTTGGTCTATGTGGCTCCCTTTGAACAGACCTGCTTCCACAGTCCCATTAATGATATGAGCAAAATAAATAAATTCTTTTGAGATATCTTCATCACTTAATTCTAAATAAGTATTTCCATTTTCTGGATCTTGATAGCTTTTTAACAAGCCTTCATAGGAGACGAATTCTTCAACAAATTCTGAAATTAGTTCTCGATCGTCTTCTTTAGATTCTTCCTTGGCTTCCTCCTCTTTTGGATCATCGTTAGATTCATCTGCGATCAATCCAAAGGCAACAAAGAAACTTAAAAATACTATTAAAATTTTATTTTTCATAAACACTAACAAGCTGGCTATTATAGACTCAGTATCTATAATTTTTAATTTTATCTTTATTCAATGAAAAATCTTTATCGATTATTAGATCTAACTAAAATTTTAATTAATGAAGTCATTGATTATATTGCTTCTTATTTTGGAGTAAAAAAATTTAAAGTAGATACCGTTAAAGATCTTGTCTTAAAAAGCGGTAACAAAAATAACCCACAAGGTATTCTAGATACGATAGATTTTTTTGGTTGGAATAAAGCTTTTCTAATGAACATTGGTGATGAAAAAGGCCTTCTTCTCGAAAAAGCAATAATAGAAAAAAACCCGAAGCACTGTTTAGAGCTGGGGGTTTATTTGGGATATTCATCAATTAGAATTTTAAGAAATCTTCAAGAAGACTCAATACTAACTTCGATCGAAGCAAGTAATAAATATTATGAAATATCCAAAGAAATTGTTTCTCATTCCGGTCTTAATAATCAGTGGAATCCTTTAAGAGGTAAGGCAAAAAATGTCATTCCATCGTTAGGAGAAAAATACGATTTTGTGTTTCTGGATCATTGGAAAGATGAATATTTATCCGATCTAAAAACAATGAAGTCTCTAGAATTGCTGAATGATAAAGCTGTAATATTTGCTGATAACGTTGTTTTATTTAATATGGAAGATTACTTATCTTACGTTAGAAATTCATCATTTTTTGAGAGTAAATTTATATCTACAAAAAGGGAATATTCGAAGACTCAACCTGATGGAATTGAAATATCAACGTTTAACAAAGATGACTGATCTAAAATTAGATTTGCATGGGTCGCGACACCATGAAGTTCCATTAAAGGTTGAGAATTTTTTATACCTAAATCAAGAGAATATGCCAATCCTGATTATCTGTGGAAACAGTCAAAAAATGATAAATATAGTGAAAGATGTTCTTGAAGATATTGATTGTATTTATGAGATAGGTTCTGGGATAAACTATGGTTGTATCATTGTTCGTAAAATTTAATCATGCCTAACTTTGACTTACTCCTTAGAAACTGTAATTTAATTAATGAGAATTCAATATCGCAAGTTGATATCGCAATTAAAGATAAAAGAATAGAAAAAATTTCTACTACAATCTCTGAAAATGCCAACAAAGAAATTGATGTTAAGGGAAAAAATGTAGCGCCCGGAGTAATAGACGATCAGGTTCACTTCAGAGAGCCAGGATTAACCAAGAAAGGCGAAATCAAAACAGAAAAAACCGCTCCTGTTGAAGTTGTGGCGCCTGGTGTTATCGCAAGACAGTCAGTTGATCAACCAGTACAAATTGGTCTAAAAGCTGTGGATGCAATGGTTCCGATAGGAAGAGGCCAAAGAGAGTTAATTATAGGTGATAGACAAACAGGCAAGACCGCTGTTGCGGTTGATGCAATCATTAACCAAAAGGGAACCGGCATTAAGTGTATTTATGTTGCAATTGGGCAAAAACAATCAACCGTTGTTAATGTCGTTAAGAAGCTTGAAGAACATGGAGCGTTAGAACATACGATTGTTGTTTCAGCATCAGCATCTGATCCAGCTCCAATGCAGTATCTTTCTGCATATTCAGGGTGCTCCATGGGTGAGTACTTTAGAGATAAAGGAGAAGATGCATTGATTGTTTATGACGACCTTTCCAAGCAAGCGGTTGCATATAGACAAGTATCCTTGCTTTTAAAAAGACCTCCAGGAAGAGAGGCTTATCCTGGAGATGTTTTTTATCTTCACTCAAGACTGTTAGAAAGAGCAGCGAGGGTAAACGCAGATTATGTAGAAAAAGCTACAAACGGAAAGGTTAAAGGTAAAACAGGATCTTTAACCGCGCTCCCAATTATTGAGACCCAAGCAGGAGATGTGTCAGCTTTTGTCCCTACCAACGTTATTTCAATTACTGATGGCCAAATTTTCTTAGAAACTGATCTATTTAATTCAGGTATAAGGCCTGCTATTAACCCAGGCATTTCTGTTTCTAGGGTGGGTGGTGCTGCTCAAACCAAGATTATGAAAAAACTCAGTGGAGGAGTTAGAACCGCGCTAGCTCAATACAGGGAGCTGGCTGCTTTCTCTCAATTTGCATCAGATCTAGATGATGCCACAAAAGCCCAACTTGCCAGAGGTATCAGGATCACTGAGCTTATAAAACAAAAACAATATGCCCCTATGAGCGTTGCTCAACAGTCACTGAGTATTTTTGCAGCAGACAGAGGTTATATGGATGATGTAGAGGTCGAAAAAATTGGCAGCTTTGAAGAAGCATTACATGGCTATTTCACATCAGAAAAAGCCGACCTTGAAAAGAGCATCAATGACACAGGCGATTGGAATGATGACATTGAAAAACAGTTCACTGAAGTTGTTGAGCAATTTAAAAAGACACAAACATTTTAATTTTTAACTAATGGCTAATACAAAAGAAGTAAGAAAGCAGATTGCGAGCATTAAAAGCACGCAAAAAATTACTTCGG
>CAJWZD010000047.1 GCA_913049685.1 uncultured Fidelibacterota bacterium | reverse complement strand
GCATCAGCGCTCTTGCTATCGCAACTCTTTGTTGCTGCCCACCAGAAAGAGCTTCGGCTCTTTTGGCGGCGTGCTCTGCAACTCCAAGACGACCCAAAATTTCAATGGCGGTATTTATATCAGATTTCGGATATAAATTGAAAAATGTGGTGAAAGTAGATCTTTTATTCAATGTTCCATGAAGCACATTGCTTACGACATCCATTCGGGGAACTAAATTGAATTGTTGAAAGATCATTGCACAATTTGATTGCCATCTTGATATTGCTGCACCTTTTAAATCGGATATTGATAAACCTTCGAAGGAAATATTCCCGGATGTTTCTGTCTCCAATCGGTTTATCATTCGTAAAAGAGTAGATTTTCCTGCTCCAGAAGCACCAATTATGCCGAGCATTATTGGCTTCTCCACCTCTATTGAGACAGAATTGACAGCAATATTAGAACCAAATTTTTTTGTCAGGTTATTTATTTTGAGCATCATACCCTCTTTTTCAAGGAAATAGCTCAACGATGTTGTGTTTTTATGAAAATTTTGTAAAAATTATATGAGATCTTGACGACGTTTTTTTGTTCATTTTTCACCTGAATAGAAGGCATACGCAGACAGGAAAATATAGTCTTTTATAGAAACTCATATAGGGGTGTTTGGAATGTTAACAAAAGGCAACTTTGAAATTGGCCTAGCGCTATTGCAGTCATTTGTAGACGTTTATCTGAGCCGCCTTTTACTAAGGCATTCCAGCTAGCATGTAATAAAGCTGCAAACATAATAATGAAAAAGGTGAGAGTAGTCATGAGACTACCTTATGGTGGATCATATTATTATGCTATTAAATTTCAATTTGATGCATGAATGGATATAGGTTTACTCCAAAATTACTTGCTTAAATATTGAAGTTTTTAAATAGCTGGTAATAATTTTAAATTTAATATACACGGCTTTAATATCGATCCAATATAAAAGGATACTGATTATGCAAAATCAGTCTTCTGACCAACAGTCTTTAATAAAGTCAAATCTAATATGCATGCTTTCGATGATGTTTTTCTCATCAGGGTTCGTTGCTGTAGAGTATCTTCTGAATGCTGGTTGGCACCCAGTATATTTGAATTTCTTAAGACATATCATAGTGGTTTTATTTCTAATACCTGTATGGATTTACTTTGACGGTCTCAAAGCATTTTTAGGTGCAAATTGGCTATGGGGAATCTTTGTTGGTGGAATAGGCTTTGGTGCTGGGAGTATGTTATTACTTTATGGCCAGGTTTTCTCCGATCCCGTGACAGTTACGATTATCTCTGGGGTTTTCCCTGCTATTTCTGGATTATTAGAAGTTATTCTTGATAAGCGAAAACTGAATAAAGAATTTGTTATCGGTGTAAGTATAGCTGTTATAGGTGGAATGGTTGTGATTGCAGGGGCTGATAATATGGTTAGGGTCTCATGGGGAGCTTTATTTGCGCTATTGGCTGTTATATTATTTTCTTGGGCATCGAGAGCCAATGTTGTTGATTTTCCAAATCTCACGACACTGGGTCAGACAAGCATATGCATGGTGGGATCATGTTTTGTAATGAGTATCATATCATTTATTATGTTTTTGACTGATCAGTTTCAAAATCAATCAATCTTTGACATGTCGAAAATAGAATTGGGTCAACTTATGATTTATGGAATTCTGGGTATGGCAGTATCCCAATTTTTTTGGCTTTCAGGTATTAAAAAAATAGGCCTTGGGCTGGCTTCTATCCATATTAATACTGTCTCCTTTTATGTTATGATAATCATGCTTTCCTTAGGAGGCGTGTGGAATGGATTACATTTTCTAGGTGCATTGATTGTGGGGGCTGGGATTATCATTTCTCAAACCTCACGCAAAAGTTTCATTAATTAGGTAGGTATTTTATTTCCAGAGAGTGGAATATCGTAGCCTTTTTTTACGGCTGGCCGTTCAGAAATTTTTCTATACCATTGATATACATTTGGATACTCGTCCAAATTTATTTGATGACGTTGAAACCTTGAAATCCATGGCCACAAAGCTATATCGGCAATTGAATATTCGCCTTTACCTGGCCCAGAAATGTATTCAAAGTTTTTTAGCTGGCTATCCAAAACGCCATAAAGTTTCTTAGCCTCATTTTTGAAGCGATCTTCAGCATAGGGTGAACGACCCTGATTATAATATAAAAAGTGATGAGCTTGACCTAAAATAGGACCAATAGCGCTCATCTGCCACATTAACCATTGCATTACATCCCAATGGTAATCGGCAGTTCCTGTAAATTGATCAAATTTATGGGAGAGATAGAGTAAAATGGCTCCACTCTCTCTTATATAACTTTGGTCTTTATGATCATATATAACTGGTATTTTATAATCAGGGGAAATCTGCTGAAATTTCTTAGAAAATTGATCCCCATTTTCAATATCTATAGGATACACAGTATATTCCACACCAAGCTCTTCTAGCAGAATAGAAACTTTACGCCCGTTGGGCGTTGACCAAGTATAAAGATCAATCAACGTGTTCTCCTAAATAGCCAAGACAAAAATATGTTTATTGTATGAGATTAATTGCTTCCAAGGGATCTTTAGTAATCTTTGAAAAAATTTTCTTTAATTCCTTTTCATACTCGGGGTCTTCAATACTAGATCCAAGTACCAAAGGAATATCTTTTTTGATCACTTTTTTAAGTGTTTTTCCTATTTTGACACATTCATCTAGACTATTACTGCATGAAGCAGAAAGACCGAGTAATTTAAAATCTATCGAATTTATAAGGTCAAAAAGTTTTTTTTGAGAATAGCCTAGAGCTAAAAAAGGGTTAACCCCATTTTTCCTCATTATAATAGAGGCTGTGATTATTCCTAAGCTGTGGGTTTCAGATTTAGGTAGAATTAAAAGCACAGGTGGGCCTTGGTAATCGTGATAAAGTGGTCCCAAATATTTTTTTTCATATATTCGAACTAACTTTTGAAGTCTATCTATGCCGAATGAAACATCTAAAAAAGAAACTTTATCATCTTTCCACATTTGGCCAAGTTTTCTGGCAGCTTCAGGAATGAATTGCTCAAGAATAGGATCAGTTGACCCAAGTTGATGACATAAATCATTTATGAACTGAGTTTGAAATTCATCATTGCGAGCTAAAAGCGCATTACAGAATATATCCAACTCACTTTCAAAAGGTATTTTCTCAACTAATACCTTCTTTGTAGCAATCTCGCTAAGAGCAAATATAGCAAGAGATAGCTTTTCAGAATGATCTGAAGTGCTTTGAACCAAAACGAGTCCCCCCGTGGATAGCATGACAGAAAAATTAATAAATGATAGTAAAAAATTTAAAAAACGTTTTTACCGTAATTTTTTTATTCATAAGCATAGTGTTTTTCAATCAAATCCCCTAATTTAATCCCAATTTTGTACTTAGACATTTTATCCCAGTGTTTAGTATCTGTGTTGGTAATAATGCTCACTTCATTATGTTCACTACCAAACACCGTAGAGTCTTTGTTAATTTTATTGGCTACTATTAAATCACAGCCTTTAGACCTTAATTTTTCTTTTGCATTTTTTA
>CAJWZD010000046.1 GCA_913049685.1 uncultured Fidelibacterota bacterium | reverse complement strand
TTAGTTTTGTCGCTGGTGGCGACCTTAATGCCATACCGCCTAATGCAACTAAAACAAACTATTGTTATGATGATCAATGCGAAATAGGTGACTATGACCCAACTCATGAAAAAAAAGGAGGGTGTGATTTCACGGAAGAAATTAATTGGTTGAATGATCTGTATGGAAGCTATGAGCCCGCAATAACATTAGAGCAGTATGGTATGAATGAGTCTAAGCATTATTCTCACAGCCCTGGAGATAAGCTCAAGCTTGATAGAAAGCTTGACTACTTATGGACTAATACATCCTGGTCGAATGGAACAACGCATCAGAACGCAACTACTCTGTCTGACCATATTCCAATTACCGCTGTTTGGGAGGTGGAGTGAGAAAAGCTACAATATTATTTATGTTTTCATTTATTACAGCTCAGTGGAGTAGCGAGTCCGCATACTTATTGGAAAAAAATAGAAAAGAGGTCGGGATATTCACTCCGTTTAAAATGGGGATGAGTAATGGCTCCGAACTCGGTGTAAACAAGTTTCTTTTGATGCCAAGTCTGTCATTAAAACAAGAAATGTCAATGTATAAATCTTGGAAAATGGCTAGAAAATTCAGAGTTGAATACCCAACCGCCGGATTAAAATGGATCCAAAGTCCATTGGGCGGTGAAATGGGAGACCCCAACATGTTTTCCTTAATATCAACCCAATTTACCATTCCACATATGTTGTCATTTTTCACTGAATTTATTGGAACAAAAGGAGGCGTTAAATCGGGACAATTATCTCTAAGAGCGGGTGCTGGCATTGCATTAAACACAAAAGATTTATCAAGCGATGCTACAATAGACCTACCAATTATTTATCCCAGGCTATCAGTCTACTATAATGATTTTGTTATTTTATCTGGCGCTGAATATATACGTCAGATTTCAGATAAATTCTATTATTTAATTGACTACGATATGTATCTTATGCCTGGAAGTGCTGGTCGTTATGCCTTTGAACAGCAATCCTTATTAGTTTGGCAAAAAAGTAGCAAGATAAGTCTATCTTTTGGGTATAAACTTATAGTTGGGGAGTATCCATATGGAGGACAAGCCCATCTTCTACCAAATATTAATCTAAAATTTGGCTGGTAAACTAAAATTCACTCGAATATTCTTTTTGGTTTATTTGTCTTATGGCTTTGCACAGACGACGATTGATCCAAAAAATCTTATAAATGAACTTGGATGTGGAAATTGCCATCTAGGTGCAGAACAGTCTTCGCTTATTCCTTTAAGGGCACCCGATTTATCAAGTTCAGGTTCAAAATACAATTCCTCATTTATTTATGATTATCTAAAAGAGCCTCATAGTGTTCGAAAAAATATTGGCCTTTCAAGAATGCCAAATTTTAATTTGTCTGATGAAGAGGCATATGCCTTAACGCTTTACCTAGAAACCAAAACCCTCCAATCAAAATCTGATCACTTCAATAGGGGGGATAGAAGTATTGATGCGTTTAAACTTATTAACGAAGATTATCAATGCACCTCATGTCATCTTCTAAACGAAAAAGGCCTTGATAGGTCTATTGATCTTAATTCTACTGGAGCCAGATTAAAAGAAGAGTGGATTTATGAGACTATTTTCTACCCTCAAAAGCATATAGCAGAGGGGACTTCTATGCCAATGTTTTTTGATGATACCAATGAAGAATCTAAAATTGCTGCAGGATCAATGACTCAATATATATATAGTAAGGGAAATGACAAATTAAAGCAGCTTGATAAAAAGCTTAGAAAAGCACGAAAAAAATTCTCCCACATAACGAGTGAGCTTGGAAGACAAATCTTTCTATCACAAAATTGTATTTCATGCCACACAATGGAAGATGAGACTAGCTGGTTTAGTGATCACAATGCACCAGATTTGTCGGGCCAGGCAATGCGCACGAAAAAACAATGGCTACTATCGTATCTTGAGGAGCCAAAACCAATTCGCCCATATGGATATTTTCCTGGAACAGGAAGCAGAATGCCAAATTACAGTCTCAATTCAGATGAGGTGAACAGCATCATGCAATGGATAGGCTCATTTCCTCAAAAAACAACTATTGAGGAAATATCAAATTTTCAATCAAACAAAATACACAACTTACTCGAAAATCAACTTTCATGTTTAGGATGCCATCAGCTCAATGAAAAAGGTGGAAAAGTAGGGCCAGATTTAACAAATGCTGGAAATCGATTAACAGATGGTTATATTAAAATGGCCATTGAACACCCGCAAATGGTTATGCCTGAAAGCATAATGCCCAAACAAGTAATTAATAAAAAGACAACACAATTATTGCAGTCCTTTATAAAAATGCAGGTTAATGAAAAAAACAGCAATCCACCTATCTATATAAGCTTAGTTGAAAACCAACCATACAAAGTAGATGATATATACATAGCTAATTGTTCGGTTTGTCATGGATTGAATGGCGCTGGAGACGGTTTCAATGCAAAATATCTCCCCATCTCTCCGGGGAATTTATCTGACTCTGAAACAATTTCCCAAAGATCGGACGACACATTATATGAAACTCTGTATAATGGGGGAAGGATTATGAAAAAACACCATTTCATGCCAAGCTGGGGCTTGAAGCTATCTCATTCAGAAATCGTATATTTAGTAAATAGAATAAGACAGCTTTGTGATTGTGATGGGCTTGAGTGGTCAAAAAAATAAAAAATAGACGTAAATTTTTTTATTATGTATATTCTTGTTACATTGTGATTAAAGATACAATAAAAAAAATAATCAGGAGATAAAAATGCGGTCAGCTTTTTTAGGTTTAATATTCATAACTAATATTTTTGCTCAAGATCAAGTACGTTTTGACTTTGGAGTAGATTCAATCGAAGTAAACGTTGGTGAAACTAAGGAAATTGAAATACGTCTATTGGACAAAAATAACAAACTTTACGATAATCCATTTTCTGTAATAGGAGAAAGAGGATCTATCTCTGTTTCACCTAGGATGAGTGAATCTTCTGGAAAGGTTAAAGTAGCTATTAAAGTGCACAAGCCTGGGAGGCTTGCTGTAACAACTCAAACAGTTACTGTCAAAAGAGATGACAGAGTGCGTGGAAAATTAATTGTCAATGTACCCTTTCCCCCGATAGAAAGCGTGACCTTTAAACAGTCTCCTAAAAAATTATATACTAATACAATTACCGATTTATCTGCTAAAGCTGTAGACAAAGCTGGCCTCGATAGAACCTCAACAATTTCAATCGATTATAAATCAAGCGATGATCGTATTGCTAGTTTTGATGAGTTGAATAATCTCACTACCCACAAATCAGGCAATGTTACTATATCTGCCACTGCTGAAGGTGTTACAACAAAACTTAAAATCAAGGTTTCAAAAAATCCTGCTAGGGGCGTAGATCTTTCTACTAACGGAGTTGATGAAATCCGTACAGGAGATGTCCTCGCATTAGATGCTAAAGCAACTAGCAGCAGCGGCAAAAGATTAAATGATGTCCCAGTATATTTTTCTTATGGTGGTAAATCTGAATACGGTGAATTTGGACTACCGGCTTCCGCTCAGGTCACTAGTGATGGACGTTTTGTAGCGGAGACCGCGGGTATGTATACTGTTTCAGCATCTGCTGGAGGCTATTCTGCTCAAAAAACCATAAAAGTGGTTCCACGAGATGTGGGCAAAAAAATCAAACTCGTTGGGCATGGCCTGATATCAAATGTTTTAACATCTGACCTTTGGATTTGGCCTGGTATCGGTAAGCACGAGGGCAAGGACTTTGCCGTAACCGGAACCTGGGGTGCCAACGGCGAAGCCTATTT
>CAJWZD010000045.1 GCA_913049685.1 uncultured Fidelibacterota bacterium | reverse complement strand
AAAAAGCCATAGTCTTTAAGAGGAATTTTAACAAGCTTTGCTTCAATCACCGCATTGCGAGTAATTTTTTGATTTTCATATCCTCCGGCAGATTGACCATCACCCGGCGGTCTTGGAACATTGATTAAATGCTGAGGGCCAGAGTGAGCGTTATGTGTAGCAATAACCATGAATGGGTGAAAACTACCATTATCATCAGCTGCGTTGGTAAAATACACGTTTTCAACGGTTTTCTCGCCCATTACAGAATTGTACATATCCATAGCACCAAACCTGTTGCTAAGAAGAGATTTTCTAAATGTTAAATAAGCGTTTTTAGAATATCGTAAAGATTCGTTTTTTCTAGAAAGCGTCGAAATAATTTTCTGTAACGCGGAATCAGCTGCAATATGTGAACTCTCGGAATCGCCCAGTTGAGCATCATAGTATTCATCAACTGCATCGTAAAAAGTATTGGATTTTAATTGACTATCTAAATACGCCCATGGTGCAGGTTTTTCAGGCCAATCAGCGAATGAATTGGTTTGCCATGGGGTACTGTTTGGATTAAAATCAGATTTATCGGTAAATGAAATCTGTATCAAGTCATTAGCGTCTGCCATGATAAAGCTAGTTGCATCACTTGAATTAGAAACAAGGGTTACTCCATTTGAATCCATTTTAAGGTATTGGGATTCAGACCAAGATGCATTTTTTTCATAAGGATAATTTTCTACAGTGCTGTTATAATCGTATCGTGACATGGCCTGAATTTTTACAGCTGCTGAGGTTCCTGAAAATTTGAAAACAAGATGAGATTTGATATTCTTTGAGCTTAAATAATAGCTACTCTTATCTCGAACTAGAATTGTAGATGCGCTGCTAGCTCCTGTTGCAGCATCTGCATCTAAAGCATAGTATGACATAAGCTCAGGGTGAATAACATATTCTCCGGTCAGTTGTTCTGAAGATAAAACAGATGTATTTCTATCCAATATTTGAAATATTCCACGCATTACATCAGAGTAAGTACCGCTTCCCAATTTAATTGATCCATTAGCAATCGTTGCTTGAGCGGACTCTATCTTCAAAGAGTTGTTATCCCCAATAGATATATAATTGGACATAGACTGGTCAAAAAAGATGACATGTTCCAGGTTTTGAATGGAAGAAATAGGTTCTGGCTTGCTTTTCAAAGGAAAATTAGATTTTAGAATGTCTATAAATGTTTTTGGCCCATAAAAATCTTGAGAAAATAAAGATGAAAAAGAAAGAAAAAATGCTACCAGTGAGGATGATAATTTTCTTAAAAACATGATATATATACTCCTTTTACGATTATGAAATGTAAAATTTAAAATTAGTGACTCATTTTGAATAACTACCTAAAAAATATTTTACTTTAATAATGACATTTTTTCAGTTTTGATAAAATCTTTTGATGAGAGTTGGTAGAAATAGGTACCACTAGCCAATCCTGAGCCATCAAAAGTAACGCTATGCGACCCTTTTTGCTTGAATCCATTATCTAATATTTTTACAATTTGACCAAGACTATTATATACAATTAGGGATATTTGACTGCTTTCTGATAGAGAGTAGTTTATTCTTGTCTGAGGATTGAAAGGATTTGGATAATTTTTTTCTAACGTAAATCCTTTAGGACTTATATCATCTTTTTCAATTGATAAATCTTCACCTTCATTGATTTTCAATACGTATAAACCCTCCTCAATCGAACTCACAACAATGGTTTTGCTTTTAAAGAAGGGATAATTTCCCCAACTGCCTATGTAATCCAATTTGTCACCAGCTGGGTACGTGTCAAAATAAGCAATCTCTTTTGGATTAATTGGGTCAGCAATACTTAAAACTCTCAGGCCCGATGAATAGTTTGCTTGATATAACAATGTATCAATAACATAATTATTATGATCAATCGTTCTCAAATCTGATGTAAATGTATTGGCTAAGATTGGTTCATCTAAATCAGATATATCAAAAACTAGAGTCGTTTGGTAATAATCAACTCGGTATGCTTCATTTAATTCATCATTTGTATAAAAGTATCTATGATCATCCGATATCCAGCCTTGGTGAATATACCTAAAATTATTGGATTCGTATTTTGAAATTATTTTGAGATTGGATTTATCAGAAACATCAGCTATTCCAAGTGCAGTTTCGTTAGCTGTTAATGCAATTTCTTTACCGTAATATTCAGTGTCAGGGCCTTTATAGATAATAAACTGGCCATCGTGTACATATCCATCGCTATATCTCCCTGTTGTTTCATCACCAAGACAGCCAGAATATTTAGGGTTTACCGGATCATTAATATCAATTATATGAGCGCCACATCTGTACTCTGGAGCTGGAGCTGATCCAATACCAAGGGCATACGCGAAACCGGTTTCCTCGTTGATTGCAATATTGTGAACATCTCCCACTTTATCATAATACGCGGTTTTCTGAAAAGTCGTAAATGTAGTAACACCTCTTAATTGAGTTAGATTAAATATTTGAATGCCATTATTATAGGCAGGTCCTGATGGGGCATCTGCTACAATAAAAGCATGATCTTTAAACACCTTTACATCCCTCCATAAAGAGCTTCGCGTTTCTGTAGGCAGCATACCTAATACTTTGGGAGATGACGGATTTGAAACGTCCACAAAAGATACTCCATTTAAAAGACCAACCAGGGCGATCTCTTTTCCTGTTTGAGGATCAGTCCACCCCCATATATCATTCAACTCTCTTCCTCCCAAATCTTCAGCGCTAACAAATGCGTATAAATCGATTCCAGAACAAGGATATTCGCCATTGGCAAATCCACCATCTTTGTAATAATTATTTATATTTCCCAAGGAACAAGGAGAATAGTTATTGATTATACTTTTGCTTCTTCGTGAGCTAGACAAGATTTCTTTTATTGACCAATTATGATTATCAGCTTTGTCAAATACATAAGCTAATTGACCATATGTTGCACCAACAACTAATCTATTGTCACTAAGAAAAAGAGTTCTTCCAAATTTAGAATCTGGAAGATTTTGTGGAGCTAGTGACTGCGAGTTAATATATGCTCCATTTTCAAATTTAAATATATTAACATTTTCACCATTAAAATTGCCAATGGCTAAACTACTACCTTTTGCATCAATAGATGCACCGAAGTAAGATTTTTCAGGAGTAGAATCCACTTTGATAATCTGATCATTTTTCCAGGTATTTTCCTTAAGACTATAAACATGGACCTCTCCCTTTTGATTGTATCCAGGATAACCTATAAAAACCTTATCCTCAATTAAAGAAACGGAATACCCAAATCTTCCATCGCTTTGTAGTTTTAAAGGAGAAAAAGTATGATTTTCGACCCAGGTTAAAGAAGTTTCGTCAAACAAATAATCAATCGCAATATTCCCATCTCTTGATCCAATTATTGCGCGGTTATCGTTGATATCTAGAGAATGACCAAACATTCCATGAGAAACAATATTACTGGAAGAAATAGAACTAATTTTGCTCCATTGATTGGTATTTCTGTTATAACGTATAGCATATACCATCCCGTTTTCATTTTGAGTAAACCGATCACCGATAAGAATGTTATTGCCATCAATTGCTACCGATGAACCAAAATCAGTTGTCCAGTCCTCTGCATTAGGAATGATTTCTTTGACAATAACCCAATTATTTTTATCTGTTTTTTGGTAAATGTAAGCGCGACCTGTTCCACTGCCTGCCTTACTTGGAGCACCAACAACCATAAAATCGCTATCAACAGATATAGAATGACCAAAGTCGTATTCAACCGTTCCAGAAATATTTGGGAAAATTTCCTCTTTTAAAATATCGCCATTTTGAGAAAGATCGT
>CAJWZD010000044.1 GCA_913049685.1 uncultured Fidelibacterota bacterium | reverse complement strand
TTTTAGTCAAGCTTATGGCGTAACAGGTGGAGGTGGTTTTTCACTACCAAATTTTAGGGGTAAGGGTCAACATTTAGCTTTGTCTTTTGAAGTCGGAGCAGCTAATTATAATAACACCTATTTTGGAAGTAGTTATAAGCCCCAAAAAAGAGAACGAGCAACAATTAGTTTTACAGACCCAATGGTTAACGATACTAATAATTTATTGAGCGGATCCTTATTTTATAGTTTTTCTGGAAGGTCTTCAATGTACTATGCTCCTTTAGATATGATAACAAAAGGAGGAAGTTTTAGATGGGGTAGAAGATTTAAATGGCCAGATGATTATTTTCGAGGTAGTTGGTCCTTCACAGCACATCAAAGAATTTATGAAGCTGATAACGAAGAGCAACTACAGTTGTACACTGGTGGTTTAAATGAAACAGTAGGTGTAAGTATAACACAATCTATTAGCCGGGATAGTAGAGATCATCCGGAGTTTCCAACCATTGGTTCTTTAATGGCAATCAGTAGTAGTATCTCTGGTGGGCCTTTAGGTGGGAATGAAGATTTTCACAAGCATGTATTAAATCTTGAGTGGTATACACCAACAGTTTGGAAATTCGTTTTGATGAGTTCCGTAAAAATTGGTGGAATAAAAACATTACCATCTGGTGATAATGAGAGGTCAATGGTGCCATTTAATGAACGTTTTATAATGGGCGGAAGTGGTATGGTATATGGGAATCCATTAAGAGGTTATGAAGATAATAGGGTTGGGCCATTAACATCTAGTGGTGGGCCTTTTGGAGGCAATGCATTAATAAAAGTGACATCAGAATTTAGAATTCCTTTTTCTGAAAATCCTGTTGTTTATGGAATGCTGTTTGCTGAGATGGGAAATGTATGGATTGAATCTCATTTGCAAGAGAAGTTTAACTTAGCTAGAATTGGGCCATTAGATTTAAAACGTTCTGCAGGAGTAGGGATAAGATTTTTTATGCCAATGATTGGGAAGCTTGGGTTTGATTTTGGTTATGGATTTGATGATCTTAATGGTGATGGCCAAGCTGAAGGATGGAAATCATCAATTACTATAGGACAACAATTTTAAAATTAATTAAGGAGAAGATGGGTATAATGAAGAGAATAACCATATTATGTGTGATACTAACTGGCATGTCCGCTAGTTTAAGCGCTCAATTGAAAATCGGATACATATTATCAGAAAGAATTCGTGGGGAATATGAAGAATTTAAGGAAGCAGAATCTCAATTACAGCTTGAGTATAGAAAGGTTCAGTTCGAGTTTGACCAAAGGGTGAAAAAACTTGATAGCCTAAAACAAGATTATGAAGTAAAAAGGCTTATGTCTCTTGATAAAGGTGAAAGTATAAAACAAGAGATAGAACAGACTGAAAAACAAATTCAGACTTATCAAGCCGAAAAAGTTGGACCTCAAGGTGAATTGATGCGCAAGCAAGCACAAATGGAATATGATATTCTTGGTAAAGTAAAAAAAGCTGTTGACAAAGTAGCTATCAATGGTGGCTATGATTATATAATTGATGCATCAGTTGGCTTACTATATTACAAACCTAAATATGATCTTACAGATGATGTCCTCCATGAACTAAGAAAACTAGACACAGCAAAATAGATAGTAATTGAAGTTTAGTTTAAATGAAATTGCTATTTTTGTTGATGGAGATGTTCATGGTGATCCCGATATCAAGATTTTTGAAGTAGCTGAAATACAAAATGCTATGGACGGTAGTATTACGTTTTTGGGAAATAAGATGTATGCTAAATACCTTGAAACTACTTGTGCATCTGCAATGATAGTATCAGACAAAAGCCTATTAGAAGGAAAGAACGGAATTTTAGTTGATAACCCTCAGTTAGCTATTGCCAAAGTGTTGACGATGTTTTTCCCTGAAAAGCCTTTTTCAAAAAAAATTCACCCTATGTCTATTATTGATTCATCTGCCAAGATTGGTAAAGACGTAACAATTGAAGCTGGGGCTGTTATAGAATCTGGAGTTGAGGTAGAGGAAAACGCTTTCATAGGGGCTAACTCTTTTGTTGGTAAAAATTCAAGGGTTGGGTCTGATTGTAAAATATTTCAAAATGTGGTTATTTATGATAACTCGAGAATTGGTAAACGCTCAATTATACACGGTTCTGTAGTTATTGGATGTGATGGATTTGGTTTTGTTCCTGGAGATAATGAGCATTTTAAGATTCCCCAGGCTGGAAAAGTTATTATAGGAAAAGATGTTGAAATTGGAGCTAATACAGTAATTGATAGGGCTACTATTGGAGAAACTATAATAGGAGATATGAGCAAAATTGATAATTTGGTTCATATCGGACATAATGTTCAAATTGGTAAAAGATGTTTAATTACTGCTCAAGTTGGTATAGCTGGTAGTACTAAAATAGGAGATAATTGCCAAATGGGAGGTCAAGCAGGTATTGTTCCTCATGTTGAAATTGGTTCATACTCAATCATTGCAGCTAAATCAGGCGTAACTAAATCACTTAAAGGTGGACAAATGTATGGAGGTTACCCAGCAAGACCAATTAGAGATCAACATAAAAGAGATGCGGTACATCGTGAAGTCTCTATAATTAAGAAAAAAGTTGAACAATTAATTCAAAGCTCTGAAAGACATTAAATAATGCACAGAAGACAAAGAACCATTCGTAATTCAAAATCTTGTAAAGGTGTTGGATTGCACACTGGTGTTGACAGTGTACTCACATTCCATCCTGCCCCAGAGAATTATGGCATTCGGTTTGTTCGTTCAGATATTAAAAATTCTCCTGAAATAAAAGCAGATATAGATCACGTTGTTGATATTTCAAGAGGGACTACTATTGCACAAAATAACGTTCATATTCATACCGTAGAGCATGCATTAGCAGCAGTTAATGGTTTGAGGATTGACAACGTTATGATAGAGCTCAATAATAAAGAAACGCCTGTTATGGATGGCAGTGCAAAAGACTTTGTCGATGCTCTATCAGATGCTGGTTTAGTAAAGCAAGAGGCAAAAAGAAAAGTATTAGAAATAACTCGCGCAGTTAATTATACTGATTATTATAGAGATATTGATATTCATGTCATCCCAAGTGACCATTTTAGAGTTACATTTTTAGTTGAATATCCATTGCCTGCATTAGGTACTCAATATGAAGCAATATACAATATGGAGGAAGATTTTGCTGTCGAAGTTGCTCCAGCAAGGACTTTTTGTTTTTTAAGCGAGATTGAGATGCTGAAAGAGCAGGGTTTAATTAAAGGTGGTGGTTTGGATAATGCGCTTGTTATTGTTGATAAAAAAATTGATCAGATAGAGATAAATCGTCTCCGGAATCTATTTGGAATTGAAGAAGCAATTATTAATGGTTCAAATGGGCTTCTAAATGGGAAGCTTCTCAGGTTCAAAAATGAACCTGTACGACATAAGACGTTAGATCTAATTGGAGATCTAGCATTACTTGGAGTACCAATAATTGGCCACGTTACTGCTGCGAGGGCGGGGCATGCGAGCAATGTTGAATTTGTAAAAAAATTAAAAAAAGTTTATGCTAAAGAACTAGAAGAATTAGGGAAAGGTGATAAGGTTTGAGTAAAAGTCTTATAAAAAGCTCTTATAACATACAAGATATAATAAAAATTTTGCCTCATCGCTATCCTTTTGTTTTAATAGATAGGATTGATGAAGTCAAGCAGGGCGAATATGTTAATGCAGTTAAGAATGTCACGATTAATGAGCCTTTTTTCCAAGGGCATTTTCCTGGACAGCCTGTCATGCCTGGTGTTCTATCTTTAGAGTCTATGGCTCAAGCTACAGCATTTCTCATGTTACATGAATTAGATGATCCCTTGAAAAAAAATATGTTTATATCAGGAGTTGATAAAGTACGGTATAGACGACTGATTACTCCTGGCGATACTCTTAATA
>CAJWZD010000043.1 GCA_913049685.1 uncultured Fidelibacterota bacterium | reverse complement strand
AATGGCCAAACCTACTTGAGCCATAATTTGATTATCAAATTCGGCTAAATAATCTTCGGATAATATATCCGTTGTTTCAAAAATCTTATATGTACGAATGGGAGCATAACCAAAAGTACCAAAAAGAGTCAACACATCACTGAGGTAATAATCGATGTAACCTTGAGTTTCAATCTTAAATTCCTGAACATATCCGTGCGTATATTGTTGCTCCAATCTGTAGGAGGTTCTCTTCATATTAAACTTAAAGCCTAGGTAGCCTGATTTTGAAATTTGATATTCAAGGGTCATTATTCGAGGGAGTAATCCAAAAAAGTGCAGTTTGTTAGAGAGTATGAAATCAAAACCCAAAATTGGAAATATCTGAGGACCCCAGAACTCCTGATTATAGAATAATCCCAGCTTGTACTTTACATGTTTGTTTAATTTCTTGGTTAAAAAGCCTATTGTACCTATTTGATAATCTTTTTTAGATAAATCTTCAAAATCAGAACTAATTTTTTGGATCATCATCCCAGTCAAGCTCCAATCATTATTTAGATTAATGAGTCCACCAAGCTGAATAGATAAAGCTCCTAAATTACTAATTAGTGGCTTATTTAATGAATTTTTGAGTGAAAGTTTGTTGTATCCAGCTCCCAAAATTAAATAATTATTTTTTTTTGTTACCATGGGTATAAAAACAGCCGCGGAATATTCATTAGTCTCGTTTTTATCTGATGAATATTTCTGAAACTTAAGAGTACCCAGTTCAGTGTAGGGTTGAGAAAAAGTTGAAAATTGCAGTAGAACACTAATTATAAGTGTATAAATGTATTTTTTCATGTTTGGAGATAGGTGATAGTATTATTTTATGGTTATTGATCATGTTAAAAGATTTTTAAAGGCCTCTATTTTTAAAAAAATAAGCAAGACTTAATCCAGATATGATGTGCCAAATACCCCACCAACCAGCTACTATTGCCATACCTCCTAAGCCATCGAAAAAAGCAAAAATGAGGCCTAACCCTAATCCTGAATTTTGAATTCCAGTTTCAATAGCCAAAGTTTTTTGATCTGGTTTGGGTAGCCTGAAAAGTCGTGCTAATCCTAATCCTGTGACGATACCTACTGCATTATGAGCAAAAACAATGAAAACGATCAAGTGAACATAATTTAAAAATAAATCCATATTTGCACGGAAAGCAAGTATGACTATGGCAGCAAAAATCAAGATAGAGCCATAATGCATGAATGGGTGAAGAAAATCTGCTATTTTTGGTTTGAAAGCCCTTATTGTTAAACCGATAATCAAGGGAATAAGTAAAATGATGCCTACAATCCTCAATAATTCCCAAAAGTCTAAATTTACAGCATTTAGAATTTCAGCAGTTGGGGGATAGAGACTTCCCCAGAAAGAAATATTGAAAGGTGTCATAAATACGGCACAAACACTTGCAACAGCTGTCATGCATACAGATAGGGCTGCATTACCATTGGCGAGAGACGACATAAAATTGGAGATATTACCTCCAGGGCATGCGGCAACCAGCATCATACCAAGGGCGACACTGGGCATAGGGTTAAAAATCAATACCAATATAAAAGTAAAAAAAGGAAGGGCTAAGAATTGTGAAATAAATCCTATAAAAACTGATTTAGGAGATGAAAAGACGAGAATAAAATCTTTAATGTGTAGTTTAAGAGCTACACCTAGCATAATAAATCCGAGACTCAAGTTTACGTATAATATGTTTTGATTACTGAGTTTGAGTGTAACTTCGTCTAGTCCTTCAGGACTTTGACATGAGCCCATCAGTAACATTAAGCACAATACACAAAAGAAATTAGATGATTTGAGGTGGTATGGATCTTTCATAATTGTTAATAAGTTAGTTCTTTTTTGTTAAAAGGTAAATAATATTTAAAACTTAATGAAAAAGGTACCGCTATTTTTTCTTGTCGCATTGGCCCTAATTGGTTGTGGTAAATCCAACCAGGGTGAGTTGGTCGGTGTGAAGCAAAAGAAGTTTTATCCCCAGAAGCCTCATGGAATGGCTTTAATTCCTGGCGGTTCATATATTATGGGATCGTCTGATGAGGATATTGTTGCTTCCAATGACAATCCAACGCAAACGGTGACCTTGCGCTCCTTTTGGATGGACGAAACCGAAATCACCAATGCTGAATACATGCAATTTGTTGAGTGGGTTAAAGACTCCATTATCAGAACAGAGCTTGCTAAAGCAGCATTGCTTAATGGTGGTTATTTTTCTGTTTCAGAATTCCCAACATCAGATGAAGAATTTGAAACCAACCCCATACTTGAATATCTGCCGAGTTATGATATGGATGCGCTTGAAAATCAAGATGAAGATGAAAAAAGCGGATACCAACAATATTTAGAAGAAAACTTTTCGGACGTCGTTTCAAACTATTATGAAACAGAAGATGCTCCAGACAACGAATTTAATTATCACCTTCCACTTAATAAAGACGTAGATATCATTAAAGATCGTGAGGACTACCCAGATGTTGATTATGCGCGTGTTTTTGAAGAGACAATATATTTACCAGAAAAAGAATGGTTTAACGGAGAGCCTGCAATTAATACCAAGCTTCTTAAGTATCGTTTTACAAGTGTTGATTTAAACGACGCCATCAAAAATCCTGATAGCGATCGATCAAGTTTTGCTCGACATGAAGTATATGAAATTTATCCAGATACCACAGTTTGGATTAAAGACTTCAAATACAGCTACAATGAGCCCATGCACAACGACTACTTTTGGCATCAAGCCTATGCTACTTACCCAGTTGTTGGTATAACATGGAATCAGGCTAGAGCCTTTGCAAACTGGCGAACAAAAACTAGAAATGACTATTTGCGCAGTAGAAAAAAGCGTAAGTATACAACAGGAAAGTTTAGATTACCTACCGAATCTGAATGGGAATATGCAGCTCGAGGCGGACTGGAATCTGCCATCTATCCTTGGGGAGGTCCTTACCTTACCGATGACCGTGGATGTTTTATGGCTAATTTCAAACCCAGACGTGGCGATTATGCTGCTGATATGTCTTTATATACTGTAGAGGCAGACTCATATGAGCCTAACGATTACGGACTCTATAATATGTCTGGTAACGTTTCAGAGTGGACAAATTCAACGTACTCCAAAGATACTTACGATTTTGTTTCATCCGTAAACCCTAACTATTCTAACATTACTGATGAACAAAAAGTAATTCGCGGGGGCTCGTGGAAAGATGTTGCCTACTATTTACGGGTTGCGACAAGAGATTACGAATATGCCGATAGTGCCCGAAGTTATTTGGGCTTCCGTTTAGTAAGAGACTATTTAGGCGCTAACGACTCACAACAACAATAAATTATTATGAATAAAAAGAAATTTCCAATACCTGAAAATATAATTGAGCTTCTATTTGGAGTTGGTGCATCCGTAGTTATTATTGGTGCATTGATGAAAATCACGCACTTCAATTCTGATTTTATATCAGCAAATCGCATGCTTAGTATTGGTTTGGTGACAGAGGCTATTATTTTTCTTATTGCTGGGTTTAGAGGTTATGTATTGTTAAGTGAAGACGCACCTGCCGCTGGTTCTGAAGACGTTACAGATTTATCCGATATTGCTGTTGAGGCAGCAGCATTGAAGACAGCCTATCAAAATGCGACATCACAATTAGAGACATTAGGCACAAGCCTTAGCAGTGCGGTAAGCGCAACAGGGTCACTGGAAGTCCCTGCTGATTTGCCTGAAAACATGACCAGCTTGAATAGCAATGTTGCACAAACGAATCAAGCATTAGAGCAGTTATCTGCAGCTTACAATGCCACAACAGAAGCTGTTGCAACGGAACCAAAAGCACATAGCGAGGTAGTCGCCAATATGAATGCATTGCACGCTGAATTGGCGACAATGAAAAATATGGTTTCAGACCTTAATGCCAAATACGCCGACATTTTAGGCGCAATGAAAAACTAAATATGTCTGGAGCAAAACAGGATACTCGGCAGAAAATGATCAATATGATGTACTTGGTATTCATCGCCATGTTGGCGTTGAATATAAGTAAGGAAGTATTGGCTACACTGGGTGTAATTAACGATGATATCGCTGCTGCAACCCAAGATTTGGTTATGGATAGTGATGAGAAATACGATTTGTTCAGCAACAACAGTAATAACGAATATTACAAAGTTGCTGCCCAAAGCACCCCTCAAATTCAATCCATAGCTGATGCGTACTACAATTACATTGATACGCTGAAAAATCGCTTGATAGACACGGGTGAAAACGGCTATCGTATTAGTCGTAAGGACAGAGCCACTGGCGAAATTGATTCCATTGTAGACTACCAAGTAATGGACAAGTCTCAGTATTTAGACGAGATATTTTTTGCTGGTGATCAATATTCCGAAGCTGGTCAGGAGTTTGTGGATCAATTTTCAAGTTTTCCTTCTAAAATTCAGCAAGAGCTGGATGCCTTTTTAGCCGCTGATGCAGAAAAAGATCCGCCTACAGATGGCGCGCCGGAAGGTGAGTACGCTGACTTTGATTTTTCTTTCTTAAATGATTTATTCACGCGTTTTGCCTATTCCGAAATGGTTTTAAACCGAGAAGGTAAACAACAGCCTTTTCTAGAATACCACTATAAAGGTTTCCCATTAATTGCTTCATTATCTAAACTCACCCAAATCCAATCTGATATTCGATTTGTTGAGAATAAAATTTTGGAGAATATGTTGAGTACCATCAATGCGCACGAGGGTGGACTTAACAAATACCAAACGCTCTTAGAAACGTCTAAATCTTCTTACTACACAAGTGAATTGGTTGATGCTTCTATTGTAATGGGTAAAAAAGATTCGAACTTTAAACCCAACAGAGTTGAGCTTTCGCTTAACGACCGACCAATGCGTCAAGGTAGAGACTTCGAAATTGCTGCGGGTGGTGTCCAGCTTAAGAAACGCTTTAGTACTCCTGGCTCTTATAAGTTGACCGGAAAGCTCTTTTTCGAACGTAACAATAAAGAACAATCTGTAGATGTTGCGCAAGTAATATCTGTAATTGACAAGCCTAATGACGCTGTTATTTCTGCTGATCAAATGAAGGTTGTGTATCGCGGATTGCCTAACGATTTGTCTATTTCAATCCC
>CAJWZD010000042.1 GCA_913049685.1 uncultured Fidelibacterota bacterium | reverse complement strand
ACAGCATTATTAGCATGTGTTCCTTCTATAACTGCTTTTACTAAGCCCTCGTTATATTGTGGCTCAGCAAGTACACAATGGATATCCTCTTTCTCAAATCTCTCCTTAATCTCTTTAAGACGTGCTGGACTAGGGTCAGAAGCATCTCCTAAAGAGATTGCCCCAGAAGCACTAATATTAAAGTGATTTTCAAAATATTGATAAGCGTCATGGAAAACAACAAATTTTTCCTTTCTTATGGGATCTAAGATTTTATTGATTTCATCTGATAAACTATCTAAATCTTTATTGGCCGAACTAGCATTTGAGAAATAGGTACTAGCATTACTAGGATCTACTTCAGATAATTTAGCTGCTATTAAATTTAACCAAACTTTGGCTATACCTGGTGATAACCATGCATGTGGATCATGTTCACCATGGTCATGTCCTTCATGGTCATCATGATCATCTTTTTTCTTATGCTTACCATGGTCGTGGTCATCATGATCATCATGGTCGTCATGATCACTGTGATCATGTGCTTCAAATAAAGCACCCTCTCTAAAATCAAGTAACTCTATCCCGTCAGCTTTTAGTAAGGTTGTAATTGTTGCATCTTTAGCTAAAGTAGATAAGCCTTTTTCAAGCCAAGGTGTTAAATCTTCTCCAATCCAAAAAACAAGTTTAGCTTCTTGAAGTGCCTTAGCCTCGGAAGGTCTAAGTTGATATTCATGAGGTGAAGCTTCTGATGGAATGATTAAATTTGGCTTTCCCAGACCATTCATGACTTTTGAAACCAGTGAATGTACCGGTGCTATATCAACAGCAACTTTTGGTACATCAGCAACTGCAAAACTTGCACCCAACACAAAAGCTGAACTAATAGAGAAAATTTTATTCGACATACAGGTCTCCATATATTGTAGTAATGTTATAATATAACATTGACTTATATTGATTATAATTTATGTTCAAGAGAAAAATTTTCTTCAATCATGGAAAAAAAAAAGACAAGCCCAAATATTTCAAAAAATTTTATGAATCATAATCATGAGTTATGCGTTGAAAGTTCCTTGAAGGATTTCAAACAACATTTTATTGAAAAAGAACTTAAGTTAACACCCTTACGCCTCAAAGTATTCCAATTATTACTAAAAGATCATCGGCCTCTCGGTGCTTATCAAATTCTGGACTTATTACGAAAAGATGGTTTTAGTTCTACACCCCCCATTGCTTATCGAGTTCTTGATTTTCTTATTGAACACGGATTTGTTCATAAGATAAAAAAATTGAATGCTTTCGTTGCTTGTTCCCATCCTGGTAATTCTCATTCCCCAACTTTTATGATTTGTAGAAAGTGTGAGAAAGTTGCTGAAATAAATGAAAAAGAAAGTGGACTCAAGTTTAACAAAGAGACATCATCAGAATTTAAGATTGAAGAGGCAATTATCGAATTTATTGGCATTTGTAAAAATTGTATCAAACTTGAGGTAATTTAATGCTTATTAAAATATCTAGCTTAGATGTTAAATATGGTTATAAAACTGTTTTAAAAAATATGAATCTTACACTTGATTCTGGAGAAATAGTTACAATTGTTGGCCCAAATGGTTCAGGAAAAACTACACTCTTCAAAGCTATAATAGGAGCAATTCCTATAAGTAAGGGGAAAATTTACACAAAACCAAATTTACGAATTGGATATGTCCCACAACAATTGAAAATAGACCAAACATTGCCAATAACAGTAGAGCGTTTTTTAAAGCTTGCACATAAAAACTTCAATAGATCTCTTGATAAAATAGAAGCACTTCTTGGCTCTAAAGATCTTTTAAATATTCAAGTCAATAATTTATCTGGGGGTCAAATGCAAAGAGTGCTTTTAGCTAGAGCTCTTATTAATAACCCTGAAATTTTACTTTTGGATGAAGCAACTAGAGGACTAGATCAGCCTGGCGTTGCATCATTTTACAGAAAGATAGAAAATATCCGTAATAGTACCAACTGCGCAATCCTCATGATTAGCCATGATTTACATGTAGTTATGAGTTCTTCCAACAGAGTCATTTGTGTAAATGGTCATATTTGTTGTGAAGGAGCCCCTGAATCTGTAGCTACTTCTCCAGAATACAAAGCACTTTTTGGTTCTGATGTTGATGGTACTTTTGCATTATATCGACATCACCATGATCATAAACACGACTCTAAAATTGAAAGATAATAAATAATGCTAGACGATTTTATGACACGTGCAACACTTGCTGGAATTGGTGTCTCACTTGCTGCAGCACCTCTTGGTTGTTTTGTAGTTTGGCGTCGTATGGCTTATTTTGGGGAAGCAACCGCTCATGCGGCTATGCTTGGAATAGCTATTTCATTAACATTTGAATTCTCCGTATTAGCAGGTGCCATTTTAGTATCTTTAATAATGGCTTCTTCTGTAACTTTTTTGGAAGGGCGATCACTATTTTTGGATACCCTTTTAGGAGTAGCAGGACATAGTTCAATTGCTGCAGGTCTTGTTATAGTTTCTTTTATTTCAGGTGTAAGGATTGATTTAATGGCATATTTAATTGGCGATATTTTGGCTGTTTCCAATATGGATATTTTGATGATTTGGGTAGGAGTAGGAATCATATTTAGTTTAGTTATATGGCGTTGGTCTCCCCTATTATTGGTTACTATGAGTGAAGACTTAGCATCTGCCAGCGGTTATAATCCAAAAAAAGAAAATTTTGCAATTACATTATCTCTTGCAATAGTTGTGGCTGTTGGAATTAAAGTCGTTGGTGTTCTCCTCATCATTGCATTACTAATCATACCAGCTGCTTCAGCTCGATCTGTCGCGTCAAGTCCAGAGTCCATGGGAATTATAGCCGCTGTAATAGGGGTTTTATCATCCCTATTAGGTTTAAATGCTGCTTATTTATTTGATACTCCTACAGGTCCCTCAATTGTATGTGTTGCTTCTTTATTTTTCTTTATATTAACGACAGTCAATGTCTTTTTTAAAAATAAAATTTAATCTGATTTTAAATAGGAAAATTAAATGAACCAAATTAATCAGATACCAGTCACAGTAATTACAGGATTTTTAGGAAGTGGAAAAACTACTTTACTATCTTCCATACTGAAAAAAAAAGAAATGCAGAAAACTGCAGTAATAATTAATGAGTTTGGAGAAATTGGTCTAGACCATGCTTTAATTGAACATACGGATGAAAATATTGTAGAGTTACAAAGTGGGTGTATTTGCTGCACAATCCAAGGTGATTTAAATAAAACCTTAATTGATCTGTTTGATAAAATGATGAATGGGAAAGTTTCATCATTTAATCGTATTCTGATTGAGACTACAGGACTTGCCAACCCAGTGCCAATTATACATACACTGATGAGCTCAATAGAGCTGATCAGAATTTATTCACTCGACGGAGTTATTACTGTAGTTGATTCTATAAATGGAGAAAAAACACTTGATTTACATGAAGAGTCATTGAAACAATTAGCACTTGCAGAAAAGATTATTTTAAGCAAAACAGATATAGTAGACAAAGATGAAATCAACTCATTGATTTATCGAATAAAAGAAATCAATCCGGTTAGCCAAATTGTTTTTAGTAAATTTGGAAATATACCTCTTGAAGAAATTTTTGGATTGGGCGCTTATGATCCATATAAAAAATCTGAAGATGTAAAGAAGTGGTTAGCTGCAGAAAAATATAAAGATAAAAAACATCATCACCATCACGATGTTAATAGACATAATGAGAATATTAGAGCCTTCTCAATGATGAGCGAAAAGCCTGTTAACATGATTGCATTCAGCTTTTTTCGTGATATGATCACTGCTGCTTTAGGGGCTAATTTATTAAGAATGAAAGGTATTATAAATATTGCCGGGGAAGAACATCCTGCAGTAATTCATGGAGTGCAACACATTTTTCATCCTGTTCAATGGCTTGAAACATGGCCTGATAATGACAGGAGAACAAAACTTGTATTTATAACTCAAAATATTAAAAAAGAACAAATTGAAGATTTCTTTCGCCCTCTAATGGGTTTGGACAAAGAAAAAGGACTTCCTAAAGAGATTTTTGAATTATGAACGAAAAATTAATAAAAATTATTAAATTTAATAAAGATGGATTAGTTCCTGCAATAGCTCAACAACATGATACAGGAGAAGTATTGATGTTAGCTTGGATGAATAAAGATTCTATCCAACAAACACTAACTACTAATCAAGTATGTTATTGGTCCAGATCTCGCCAAAAGCTTTGGCGTAAAGGAGAAACATCTGGAAATACACAAAGACTTATAGAGTTTCGCTATGATTGTGATGAAGATACTATTTTATTAATGGTAGATCAAACTGGTTCAGCTTGTCATACAGGCAGAAGGAACTGTTTCTACAGAGTAGCAAAAAATGAATCTGGAGAAATAGAAACAACTCTGACTGAAAAGAAAAATATCACCCAAAAAAGTAAATTTGATACCAATTCAAATAAAAAATTAAATTCAACTGCGATTAGAGAGGAAGATGTTTTAAGTATTCAAAAGGAATGGGCAGATTCAATTATTTCAATTGGGAAGATATTTTTAGATAAAGGTAATTACAGACTGGAAGCAGAAAAAACATTAAAAAAACTATATGCATTTGATATAAGTAATGTGCTTTTCAAACCAACTTTTGCTTCTCAAAATCAATTTCGTAATAGTTTTGAAGATGCTTTATCTTATTTCGTTGGTGGAAATATTGAGGAGGATAATGGTTTTGCCATTAAACCATGGTTCAAAATAAGATTTTCTGAAAATAAAATTGTTATTGCTCATGATAATGCTATTGCAATGGGAAATTACTATTTTACTTCAGTAGAGGATAAAAAAAATGAAACTAAGGTAGAATATACCTTTGGATATATAAAAGATAAAAAAGGCAATTTACGAATTAATTTACATCATTCATCAATACCTCATTCTAATAATTTAAATAATTAATTTATATAAAGAAGATTTTTACTTTTAAAAAATTATACTGATATTTAATTCCAAAAAAGAATGTAGCGTTGTCAGATTTTATTTAAAAAAGCTTCTGTTAAAACTGGGAAACTTGTAAAACCAAATCTACCTTCTTTCTCGGCATGATTAATTTGCTCTTTCCAATCATTGACCTCTGTTTCAGAAATTCCTTGTGATTTTACAAAAAAAGCAATCACATCTTCTGCGTATTTTGCAGGTGAATTTTG
>CAJWZD010000041.1 GCA_913049685.1 uncultured Fidelibacterota bacterium | reverse complement strand
TTGATAGGTTGGGTTTATATTAGGAAGAGTTTGAACGGTAAAATTTATTATAGAAATAATAATCAGGATCTGAATAAATAATTCTATTCTATGGCCTAGTTTGGTTGAAGTATCAAATAGTTTTCTGAATGAAGATAAAATAGATAGTGGCATTCTAAAATCTCATAATTGACAGGTAAACTTCGCTTATATAGTTTTAAATAATATTCGATTATGAATGGTTAATATAAATCATTTTTAAAAAAGTTGTGATAAATAATTCAATGTTGATGTAGTTGTCTGATTTTATATCATATATCGTTTTTGATTTCTATATTGTAATTCCTTAATTTTCATAAATTTTTTTACAGTTACTTCATCCCATATCAACTGATTAACTCTTTTATAAGATTTAACATAAAATAAATAAAATCAATCTGTAAGTTTATTTTGAATAGAGTGAAGGTTTAATAATTTAAAATATCTACTCTTATTGAAGTACTCAGTGTAAGCAATAACATCACTAATTTTTAATCATAATTAAATTTATGCATTTAAATCCTTAAAAACTTGTTCCCGTCCCGGTCATAGCTTCAGCTAAATCACTTATAAGGAATTTTCTTGATGAACCATTACTAGAAACTTTTTTCAAAAATTCATGAAGTTGATTAACATCTTTAGGTCCTCCAACTCCGATTAAATCAACAACTCGATCCCCTGACATACCATTTACAGGGTCAAAAATTATTCCTAATTTCTGCATTATCCAATCGAATTTTCCAACACCTGTACCTGCAACTGAACCAAGCTTAAGGTCAAAAATTAATTTAAGTGCCTTTTGATCACCTGCTAATGCACTATCCAAAATATAATTTGCATTTTTTATCTTCTTTTGTCCAAAAGCTTTTTGATATCCTTTCTTTAACCAACCCGCTGCTGCAAGAGTAGCATCCATAATCTTTTGTCCAGTTTTTATAATTGCTGCTACTGGTTGTGCAGGGCTTGGTATTATAAGTAAAAGGTTATTAACAAAAACACTAACGTTTTTAATTATTTTCCATATCTGCGTTTTTATACCATACCATATTTTTCCTATTGCATATTTAAGCATTTCAGAAAATTCACTTGGACCATGATTTTCAACATTTTCAGTTTTTTCTGCATTTGCTACTCTAGCAGCTTCCTTAAACACTTTACTTTGATCTTTTTTGGATTTTAAACTTAATCCAGCCACAATTGCATTTTTGGCAGGAAGAACAAAACTTGTTACAATATCCATTAACTTTTTTGCAGTGGTACCAAATAAATTGGTTATCATCGAATCTGTTCTCCCAAATGCTTGTTCAACATTTTTATCAGTATCAGATATATTACTTTCAGTTACGGCTGTGTAAAGAGATGATGCATCTCCTGAAGCTGTTATTATATTGTCAACAAGATCATCAGCGTTGTTAGTCATAGCAACAGCTTCTTTGACACTAAGTTTAGATTTCTTTAGTTCTGATCTATCATTAATTCTTATAGTGCCATCTTCATCAGAATTTTTAACTAAGGCTTGTACATCAGGGGTATCTAATTCAGGTGCTATTTCGTCTGTTTGTTTATTTGCTTTAGCTTTTTCAATAATTTTCCCACCATCGGTCAATCCATTTAAAGCCAGCATTGCTTTGCGCTCTTTTATTGAAATTCCTCCAGTCATTTGTTCTTGCGATTCGGTTGCTAGCTGTGCTACAGAATTTCCCTTACTTTTTTCTTTTAACTGTATTTTATTTTTAGAAGTATCTTCCTTTGAGGTTTGTTCTCCCATTTTATCCGCTTCACTTTCAAGCGACTTATTATCATTAATAGGAACACCTCCTACTTCAGTGGTTGCTTTGACTCGCCCTTGCTTTTGTTGGACAACATGCCACGCTTCATGACCAATATGTTTTTCCTGGCCTGGTGCCACATGAATATTTGATCCTTCGGCATATGCGTGAGCATTTAGTTGGGCCGGTTTGTTAGAGTTATAATTAACTTTAACATCATCTAACGAAATCCCAGAAATAGATTCGGTATTATTTTTTACATTTTCTGGAAGACCAGTATTATTAGCTTTTTTTTGAAGAACTGCTAATTGAGTTTGCTTTTTACTTGAGTTTGCTTTTAGCTGATAAGATTGTAAAAAATCTTTAGATGCATATGATTCAGCCGGATATTTAGTAGTCTCAGAAGAGTTATTTTTGTTTGAAACTTTCTTATTTGAATTTCTGTTATCAATTGCTAAAGACATTTAGTTAATTTTTATTAAATATAGATAAATAAAAAATAGATTTAACATAATGAAATATATTTTCTACACTTCTTGAACAAAACCTTGGTGAGAAAATACAATGGTCTCAATAGAAACTTCAGAGGCCGTTGAATTGAGATCAGTTCCTGTGATTTGCTTAGGAAACGCATTGTTAAAAGTCCAACTCATTCTAGGCGTTCCTGTTTCATCTAACAATCGTATCACTATGGTGATCCTTTCGTAAGTGTTGAGAGAAATTTTAGAAAACTGATCAATCAATAAGTCGTCATTGGCAAAAGTTCCCTTTTTGAGAGTGATGTCCCCCGATTTTTTTATCCCTGGCATAATGATTGTCCCATGATCTGGACTATTACCATGCCTGTATTCTATAACATCTGCTTCAATATCAATTCCTGCAACATCTTGAAAAGAGATATCTGTCAAATCTCCAATATCTACTGAAAAGTAATATTTTGGCATGGGCCAAAACTGATCCTGTTCTCCTCCTGTTCCAGGGACTGGTGTTGCCATTTTGAATTAGGTTTTATGATTTTTCATCTTGATCATTGGAAAATTACAAAAAAATGACTTCACTATGAAAAAATAAAAAATATTCTTAATTTACATGACCGAATACTATATCTAATAAAGTTCAACCATAAACAATAATAAAAAAATGAAAAAAACTATCTTATTTTTATTTAGCATAAGCTTCTTCATTGCTTGCGAGAGTGGTGTTAAAATCGATCCTTCTCCCATGGGCGGAACCATCAGCCAAGGTGACGAAAAAACAGCTATTGTTGAAAAACTTGCCGCAGCATATAGGGCTGGCACGTTTGAATTAGCAAAAGAATATTTTACTACTGATGGGAAGCACTATTTCAATAACGTTGAATATACTGTGAATGAGACCATAGATGGCTATAATTTTCATTCTGTTCTTTATGACAATATTGAACATGTGAATCCTACCGTAACGACTATGTATTACAATAATGGAGAGATATATACCAACCAATGGTCTGATTGGTCTGGTAAATCTAAAATTACAGGCGATATAATGGAAACTACTTTTCACTGTTGGTGGCAATGGGAGGGTGATAAAATTGTTAGCACAAAGTGTTATATGGACCCAAAAGAATTAATGGCAGAAGCTGGCTTATATCAAGAAAATATGGCATCAGCCGATTCGAATTAGTCGAGCTATATTCTCGAATAACTAAAAAGGGACTATAACAAAGTAGTCTTTTTTTAAGAGGGGTTTTTACTTTAACATAGGCATATCCTGTTTAATAAGTTCAAGAATAAAAACTATGAGTAGAGATAGAGTTTCTTACATTAGCAAATTATTATTTGATAAATCAATTGAAATGAAAAAAATATTTTTAACATTGCTTTTGGGAGTTTTGTTTTTTTCTTGTAACGAACCCAGTCCGCAAACTGTTGAAGAAACCAACAACTATATTCAATGGTTCAATGGCGAGATATGTCACGATAGCATGATCCGCAGTGGAATGAATCACTATCACAATATTGAATGGGAAAGAGCTTACGTCTTCTTTGAAAAGGCTATTGCACTGGATTCAACTTCTTTTGCTGCTCACGTGATGCTCGCATCCATGTCACGGGCCAATTCAGAAAAGCAAGAACTTCATTACAGCATGGCAAAAAAATATGTCGCAGACAAAAATGAAAACTCAAAACGATTTGTTTCTTTTTTGAATTTTAAAAGTGATTCTGGAAACAGATCAATCAATGGCGCAACAGCAGAAAGAAATAAGCTTTGGAATGAAATGCATGAAAAAGAGCCTAGAGGTCCTTTTATTCAATTTGGAATGGCAACAACGGCTCCTGATTTAAAAGATAGAATCAAAGCACTTGAAGAGCTTCAAGAAGAGTGGCAAAAAAGAGGTATTTCTCACGCACCAGTTTTGAATTATCTTGGTTATTTGTACTATCGAGCAGGTGAAAAAGAAAAATCTAAAGCCTCTTTTGAAAGTTATTTAGTACTTTATCCTGAAGGATATAATCCTTACGACTCTATGGCTGAATATTACATGTATGAAAAAAACTATGAGGAAGCAAAAAAATATTATGAAAAAGTCTTGGATATCTTTCCTCTTTCAAACTCAGCAAATATTGCCCTTAAAGTGATTGAAGAGAAACTAAAATAAAGTTGATAGGCTTCTACCTGAACGGAGGTTTTTTCATTTAACCAAAATAGGCTATATAGACACCCCTCTTTAAAACGAGGGGTTTTTTTCATAAAAAAATATACAGTATCTCTACTTCGTATTTTTTTTCTGAAATTACTCAATTAACAAAGGCAATTCTTCTCTTACTTAATTAGTAGTTTTTTTTATTCTTGGTAATCGGTCATGCTTACAAAGTTGTTAAATATATCACTCTTAAGTATGACATAATCATATCAGATTTTTTAACTTTATTAAATTTTAAAATAGTTGATTTATATAGATACCATGGATAACAGAAGACAATTTATTAGGAAAGCAGCTAAAATTGGGATAGGATCTCAATTTATATTTAATATGCCTAATGAGTTGATTGCAAATAATAGATCAAAAATATCACCAAACGATAAAATTAATTTTGGGGTAATTGGATGCAAAGGAATGGGGTGGAATGACATGAGCTCAATATTAAAAAATAGTGAAACTGACTGCATCGCTCTTTGCGATATCGATGATAAAGTTCTTCATGAAAGATCACAAAATATAGAAAATATTACAGGGAAAAAACCTAGAACCTATAAGGATTATAGAAAGTTGTTAGAAAACAATGACATTGATGCAGTTGTAATTGGAACTCCTGACCATTGGCACTGTTTAAATTTTGTTGATGCTCTGCATGCAGAAAAACATATTTATTGTGAAAAGCCTATTTCAAATTCAATTGAAGAAGCTGACTTAATGTTAAAAGCTTCTGTTGAATCTAAAAAATGTATTCAAGTAGGTCAATGGCAAAGAAGTGGAGGACAATACAGGGAAGCTATGGATTACTTATGGTCAGGAAATATAGGCGAAGTAAGATTAGTCAAAGTATGGGCCTATATGGGTATGTATGGATGGGTAAATAATTTAAAGGATACAGAAACCCCTAAAGGAGTTGACTATAATATGTGGTTGGGCCCTGCTCCTTTGAGAAAGTTTAATAAAAATAGATTCCATGGTAGTTTTAGATGGTACTGGGATTACGCTGGTGGATTAATGACAGATTGGGGAGTTCACGAAATTGATATAGCATTATGGGGGATGAATGCAAAAAATCCATTGTCAATTTCTGCAGCCGGAGGCAAATTCGCCTATCCTAACCAAGATACAGAGACACCCGATTCACTTCAAACTATATATGAATACAAAGATTTTACAATTTTGTGGGAACATTCTATCGGAATTGATGGCGGAAATTACGGGCTTGATGAAGGAATAGCATTTATTGGAAGTAAAGGTACAATAGTTGTTAATAGAACTGGATGGGAAGTAATTCCAGAAAAAAACTACCGTGATGGAGGGGAATTATATATTGAGGGAGTCCCAAGAACAACCAATAACTGGGATGAAGTTCGCAAAAAGTATGGTGATCCCCTTGATTTACATACAAAAAACTTTGTAAATAGCATTAAAAAAAATGATCCATCAATATTAAACTGTAACATAACAAGTGGAAGTCGAGTGTCAAAAGTTGCCCATATGGGTAATATTGCATTTAGAAGTGGTTCAAAAATTAGATGGAATGATGAAAAAAATAACTTTGATAATTCCGCAGCTAACAATTTAATTATACCCAAATATAACAACGGTTGGGAATTACCTTACCGATAACTTTAGGCTCTAGTTTCTCTAAAAGTGTCTCTATAAAACAAACCCCAGCTATAAATATGGGGACACTTGGAAATGATAAAAATTAAACTGGAGATCTCACAACATAAATATCACCCTTTGTAATTTAGAGACATTTAGCATCAAACTTGAATAATTTTATACTTAAATGTGACTTTGTTGATACACGCTGATGTATAAATAATGGGAATTGATTACCATTAATTGTTATATTTTTTGGATTTTCAGTGTCGTTTACGTCATTATTCCAATAGAAAAACGAATGCTCTGCTGAAGGAACCGCAGTTAATTTAACAACTGAGCCAAGAGTAAGCTCACCATCAAGTTTTGTTGATACAATCTCTTTTTGAACTTCACCTTTACCATCAACGTTTACTGTTAAATCGATGGTAGATGGGCAAAAACTGCGACAAAATTACCATCATTATTAACTGAAACTGCCAAAGGGTTTGTTGTATATTTTTGACCCGTAGATTCATTAATCCATTCTACGGACTCATATCCCTCATTTTGAGTTGCACTGAAAGTAAGCTGCTGGCCTGAGCCGTATTCACCAGATTCGAAGGAGGTAGATCCATTTGACATATCACGGACTGATGCTGTAATAAATACTGTATCTTCTTCCATCTTACAAGTTGTAAGAAGGAAAAAGGATAATGATAAGATTAGAATCTGTCTCATCTATTGATTATCAATTATTTAAATATAGGGAATAATTTCTCCACCATAATTCTAGCTGCAAATAATGATATTTACCAATTGATCAAATATTTCTATTGAGTGACTAAGATTTAGACAGCTTTTTCACACCATATTTGCTATTTTGATAATTTTTATTTTTGGTGTTTTTTGGTCATTTTGACTCGTTTTTGCTCAATTTTGACTGTTTTTCAATCATTTATGCTCAGTTTTCATCTTTTTTTACATTTTTTGATTTTCAAATATTACACTAATTATGACTGTTTTCACCCAAAATATTAAACGACTTTACTTTAAAGATTCAACTCTTTTTCAATTAGATTTGATAATCTTTTATTTCTTTCAATCGCATACTGATAAAACCTTATATATACTATTATAATTCTTTTTAAATTTCATCTAAATACAATACATTGCATTAACTATTGAGATTTTATAATTGATTACTTTCTTTGTTATTCTTTGATAAAACTTGTGTGCAAATAGTTTGCAAGTGAGGAAACAAAAAAGGGACCACATTGCTGCAACCCCTTGTTATTATTGTGACCTCGGCAGGATTCAAACCTGCAACCTCTTGAGCCGTAATCAAGTGCA
>CAJWZD010000040.1 GCA_913049685.1 uncultured Fidelibacterota bacterium | reverse complement strand
TTTGTTAGCAGCATAGGCTCTTAATATATCTAAAAACTGTCATAATTCCTATCATTTATAATCTATTTGTTAGATTGTGGTGCCCCTAAAAACAATATAAAAGCTTTCATCTGTGAATAATTTTCTTGTAAACAATATATTCCATAAATGATCGAGTATTTTTTGCCATTATTGCTTTTATGCGTAATTCAGTCAGGGACTCCAGGACCTAACAATATTATGTTGACAGCCTCAGGTAAGAATTTTGGTTATTTAAAAACAATTCCTCATATGGCAGGAGTAGTTATAGGATTTTTGTCCTTACTAATTGTATTGAGTTTAGGTTTAATATCAATTTTTATAACTTACCCATTTATTCAAACAATATTACAAATAGCAGGTTCTATATATTTATTGTATTTGTCATATCGAATTTATCATTCCTATAGCTCTGAAAATAATTCACGCTCAAAGCCTATAACATTTTTAGAGTCATCTTTATTTCAATATGTAAATCCTAAGGGCGTTATGATGGCTATAACTACAATTTCGATTTATACTGATTTTAAAAGCTTTACTTTTATCAATACTTTTATCGAGGGTATGATATTTATTCTAATTGCTTTTACAATTTCTAATGTATTTGCAGTATTAACATGGACATCGGTAGGAGTTTTTTTGAATAACTTTATTAAATCAGAAAGATCAATAAAAACATTTAATGGTTTTATGGCAATCTTACTTGTATTAACTGTTATTTGGATTAATTATGAGTTTTATGGAACTTAATCGAACTTTTCTAATTTATTTAGTGCTACTTCATTGTTTTATCATTGCAGTTTCAAACTATCTTGTGCAATTTCCAATCGTTGTTTTTGGATTAGACTATACTATTGGAACTTTTACATTTCCAATTATTGTTTTGGCAACTGACCTTACAGTGCGTCTATCTAGTTCAAGTAATGCAAGAAAAGTTATAGCTATGGCGTTTATTCCTGCATTTGCAATATCTTATTATTTTGCAGATTTTAGAATTGCAATAGCATCTGTTGCTGCTTATGCAATCGGACAATTTTTGGATGTATATGTATTCTCTAAAGTAAGAGAAAGAATAGGTGACAATGGTTTAAGCTTAAATTCAAAATGGTATTTAGCTCCAGTAGTCAGCACTTTTTTTGCGCAGCTTATTGATACTTATTTATTTTATGGAATAGCATTCAACAACTCAGCAGACGAATTTATGAGAGAAAATTGGTTAACAATTGCAAATAACGATTTAATTTTAAAACTTATAGTTTGTTATTTGGCATTTTTACCCATTTATGTTTTGATCTTAAATAGATCATTTTTATATTTAAAAAGTAAAACATTATAATGATATTTACATCTATTTCTCCAGATGCATTTGACAAAAAAAATGTATCTAAAGACATACATGAAATGAATAACAATATTGCTTCATTGTTAAGTAATGTACCACCATCGCATGAAATCCCTTTTGATGTTTTACAAGATATAAGAAGAAATGGTGGAGGTCTTCTTCCATCTCAGCCTATTTCTAAACATGCTGAAAATAGAGTTATTGAGCATGCTTCAAAAAAAGTATCAGTAAGAATATTTAGCATTGAAGATCCTCAATTTATCTATCTTCATATACATGGAGGTGGACATTGTATCGGAGCAGCAGATATGCAAGATCAAAGTCTAGAGAAAGTTTCAAAAGATTTGAATTGTGTCGTCATAAGCGTTGAGTATCGATTAGCTCCAAAGAATCCTTATCCGGCTGCACCAGATGATTGCGAGACAGCGGCTCTTTGGTTGGTTGAGAATTCGAAGAAGGAATTTAATACCGAAAAAATTATAATTGGGGGAGAGTCGGCAGGAGCAAATCTATCGGCCGTTACTCTTCAAAGGCTTAAAGATAAAGATATGTTAGGGCCATTTAAAGGAGCGAACTTAATTTACGGATCTTATGATGCAAGACTTACTCCGAGTACGATTCGAAAAAGAGGTTCTAATGAAGTATTTTTATTATCTTTTGAAATGATAAAAAAATTTAGAGACTCATATTTTCAAGGCAATATAGATTTAAGTTCACCTGATGTATCACCAATACAAGGTGATCTCACAGGTATGCCTCCAGCTTTATTTACTGTTGGAACAAGAGATTTGCTGCTTGATGACTCATTATTTATGTACAGCAGGTGGTTAAGTTACGGATCAAAAGCTAACATTATAATTGTAACTGGTGCGGACCATGCTTTTAATGCATTTCCATCTGCAACAACAAAATCTGTAGAAGACAAAATAAGTGAATTTATTAAATCAGTTGTCTAAACTATTTAAATAGTTCTCAGCAACTTTTTTTCCTAATTCATAGTCAGCTTTTAATAAAGGTATATTTTTCGAATCTCTTTTTGTTTTCAATCTTTGAGGAGGACAGAGTTGGGTTATCTCACAATCTGATGGAGGATTTTCAATAAAATCAAGTGCACGATTATAAGTTTTGTCATGATTAAGTAAGGCCTTCTTGAGTTTTGGATACTTATATGAAAAAAATGCTCCTATATAATTTTCAATCTTTAAGCTTCTCCTGAAACTTTTTTCATACGTACGAATAATGGTAATTTGTTTTGCTCCCATTTCATATGCTTTTTGAACTGGAAGAGGATCTGCAACTCCTCCGTCAAACTTTCTACGACCATCAAGCATACTTGGAGTCCTTACCAAAACAGGGAGAGTGCCAGACGCTATCATCTTTGACATCCATTCATCACCATTACCGAAAGAAAAATATTCAGCATTTGCATTAACAGCATCTGTAACAACAGCAATATAATCTTTGTTTTGAAGATTATTTTTGATTTTTTCCATACTTGGGTTGAACATTTTTTCACCATCTTTATACATTTTGTGAAATTTAATAATATCTTTGCCAGTTAAGATATTTTTGTAATCAATATAATTGCCTCTTGATGCATATAATAATTTTTCAATATTATTATCTGTTTCTCTGATGAGATACCAACACAATACTGCGACCCCATTTGATACGCCTATATAGAGATCAAATGGATCAAAGTTTTTTTTGATAAAGGTGTCGGTTATGCCAAAAGAAAAAACACCTCTTTGTCCACCACCTTCGACAATTAATGCTTTTTTATTACTTTTCATTATAATTATTGTAAAAAAATGACTTCATGTGTTCAATAATTTTATTAAGACAAAGTGACAATGAATGGCCAGTTATAATTGGTGCCAATAGAGATGAAATGTCCAATAGAAAGTCATTACCCCCTTCCAGACATTGGGATGATAGACCTTATATTTTTGCTGGAAAAGATTTAGAGGCAGGTGGAACTTGGTTAGGAATTAATGACTATGGAGTAGTTTGTGGGATTATGAATCGAATAAATACTCTAGGAACTGATCCTAATAAACGATCAAGAGGAGAATTAGTTCTAGATGCACTTGATCATGCGGATGCAAATGAATCTTTAAATGCAATAGTCGAAATTGAAAAAAATTCTTATAGAGGATTTAATATGTTGATTGCAGATAATACAAATGCATATTGGATAAAATCTTCAGAAGATTCAGAAGTCATTGAGTATTTTAATATACCGGAAGGTCTTTCAATGATTACTGCGTACGATAGAAATGATATTAACTCAAAAAGAATTAAAAATTATTTATCAAAATTTTCAATAGCTGAAACTCCAGATCCTTCATCAGATAGTTGGATGGACTGGGAAATGCTTTTAGGAAGTACATATAGTGATGATAATGATCCTTTAAGTGCAATGTGTGTAAGAACTGAAATGGGTTTTAATACAGTGTCTTCATGTCTAATTGCATTGCCTGGACTTCAGCCAAATCCAGTTATTAAAAAACCAAAGTTTAAATTTGCGAATGGTTCACCCGATAATGTCAAATTTGAGGATGTTGATATTTAGATAAAATTTATATATTCCTCCAAATCATTGAAATTAATGATTAAATATGGATTTAGATAAATAGAATGTAATTAATTTAATGTTGATTGAATACCCAGCCATACCTATAATCTCTTTTTTTATTATATTTGGAGCCACTAATGACTGACTGTTTTATTTATGACGCAATTAGAACCCCAAGAGGAAAGGGCAAAAAGAACGGATCGCTTCACGAAGTGACATCTGTTGAGCTTGCTACACAAGTTCTAAATAACATTAAAGATAGAAATGATCTTGATACGAGTGACATAGACGATGTTGTTCTAGGATGTGTGACACCAGTTGGTGAACAAGGAGCTGATATTGCACGAACGGCAGTTTTAAAAGCAGATTATGATCAGTCCGTAGCAGGTGTACAGATTAATCGTTTTTGTGCATCAGGCTTAGAAGCAACAAACATGGCGGCTGGTCAAATTATGTCAGGGCAGTCACAGATGACAATTGGTGGTGGAGTTGAGTCTTTGTCAAGAGTACCAATGGGGTCTGATGGGGGAGCAATGGTTGCTGATCCATCTGTTGCAATTCAAAACTATTTTGTTCCACAAGGTGTAAGTGCAGACATGATTGCATCCAAATATGGATATTCCAGGGATGATGTCGATGCTTACTCTGTTGAAAGTCAAAATAGAGCAAAGGCAGCTTGGGACGAAAATAGATTTGATAAATCAATTACTCCTGTAAAGGATATTAATGGCTTAACAATTTTAGATCACGATGAATTTATGAGACCTGAAACAACTATGCAAAGTTTAGGGTCATTAGACCCTTCTTTTGCAATGATGGGTGAAATGGCTGGTTTTGATGCAACAATAAACCAGAGATATCCAGAAGTAGAGTCAGTAAACCACGTTCATACAGCTGGAAATTCCTCGGGTATTGTTGATGGAGCAGCAGGAATATTGCTCGGCAATAAAGAAATAGGTGAAAAATACGGTTTAAAGCCAAGAGCTAAAATAAAAGGTTTTGCATCTATTGGTTCAGAACCTAGCATTATGTTAACTGGTCCTGGATTTGTAACAGATAAACTTCTAAAAAATTTAGGCATGAGTAAAAGCGATATTGATATCTGGGAACTAAATGAAGCTTTCGCGGCTGTGGTTTTAAGATTTATGGAACACATGGGTGTGGATCATTCCGATATCAATGTTAATGGTGGAGCAATTGCTATGGGTCATCCACTAGGAGCTACTGGCGCAATGATTTTAGGCACAGTTATGGATGAGTTGGAGAGAACAAATAAATCTACAGCACTTGCAACGTTATGTGTTGGGGGCGGTATGGGCACTGCAACTGTCATCGAACGCGTTTAATTCAAAAGGAAAATTATGTCTGATATTAGTTATGAAGTCGATAATGATGGCGTAGCTGTCGTTACGTGGGATCTAAAAGATCGTACAATGAATGTCTTGAATTTCAATTCTCTTGGTGAGTATGGGGAAGCAATAAAGAAATTAATTGCTGATGAAAAAGTTAAAGGGATTGTTTTAGCTAGTGCGAAAGATGCATTTATTGCTGGAGCTGACCTTACATCTTCAGATGTATTTGGCTTTGATCAGAAAGGTACTGATAAAACAAAAGCTGCAGAGAAGATTTACAATGGAAATATGGAAATGCAAAACTTGTTCAGAAGCATGGAAACATGTGGAAAGCCTTTTGTTGCAGCCATTAATGGCCACGCGCTTGGAGGTGGATTTGAGATTTGTCTTGCTTGTCACTATAGAGTTGCCATTGATAATGATAAAATTCAAATAGGACAGCCAGAAGCTAAAGTAGGACTTATACCTGGAGCGGGAGGCACTCAAAGAGTTCCAAGGCTTGCGGGTATTACACAAGAAATTATGGGTTTCCTAATGGCCGGTACTCCTTTTACCCCTAAGAAAGCTTTAAGCGCAGGACTGATTCACGAAGTAACAGACAAAGATAACTTAATTGAAGCTGCAAAAAAATATATTCGTGATGGAGGCAAGGCAGTTCAACCATGGGATGAAAAGAGTTATAAGTTCCCTGGTGGCCTTCCTTATACTCCAAAAGGAATGATGATATGGGGCGCTGCATCTTCAAGCTTAAGAAAAATGTCTTATAATAATTACCCTGCTCAATCAGCAATATTATCAGCTCTCTATGAAGGCGTTCAGGTGCCAATCGATGCAGGCCTAAGAATTGAAGCAAGATACTTTACAAAAGTTGTTATGGATCCAGTTTCTCAGAATATGGTTCGAAGTCTTTTTGTAAATATGCAAGCTCTCAATAAAGGAGCAAGACGACCAAAAGATTTTGATAAATATGACGTTAAAAAAATTGGTATCTTAGGAGCTGGATTGATGGGTGCAGGCATAGCTTACGTAACGGCTAAAGCTGGAATTGAAGTCGTATTAATTGATCAAGATCAGGAGAACGCTGAAAAAGGTAAAGACTATTCTGTAAAAATTCTTGATAAGGCTCTAAGCAGAAAAAAAACTACCGAAGAAAAAAAAGAGAAATTACTAAGTTTGATTACTCCAACAACTGATTACGAGCTACTTAAAGGCGCAGATTTAATTGTAGAAGCAGTTTTCGAAAATAGAGATATTAAAGCTGAAGTAACAGCAAAAGCAGAAGCGCAAATTGCTGAAAATGCAGTTTTTGGATCAAATACTTCAACTTTGCCTATATCAGGACTTGCTCAAAATTCTTCAAGACCTGATAATTTTATAGGCATTCATTATTTTTCTCCTGTAGAAAAAATGCCATTAGTTGAGATTATTATGGGAGAAAAAACTTCTCAAGAAACATTAGCTAAGACTATGGACTATGTTCAAAAAATTAAAAAAACCCCAATCGTTGTAAATGATAGTAGAGGTTTTTACACAAGCCGTGTGTTCGGAACATATACGGGTGAAGGAGTAGCAATGTTAGCTGAAGGGATAAAACCAGCTCTTATAGAAAATGCTGGTAAGATGACTGGAATGCCGATGGCACCTCTTGCACTAGCTGATGCTGTAGCACTTGATTTAGCTTGGAAAGTTACAACACAAACTAAAAAAGACTTTGAAGCTGAAGGAAAAGATTTTCCAATAACACCGATGTACTCAATCATGGAAGAGATGGTTGACAAGCAGGGACGATTTGGAAAGAAAAATAGTAAAGGATTTTATGAATATCCTGAAAATGGAAAAAAGTATCTATGGCCTGAACTATCTAATCTTTGTAAGGAAAGTGAAGATCAGCCAGATGTTGAAGAATTAAAAAAGAGATTTTTATATATTCAAGCTATAGAAACTGCAAAATGCTATGAAGAAAATGTTCTCACAGATGTCAGAGATGCAGATATTGGAGCTATACTTGGATGGGGAATGGCACCATGGACTGGTGGCCCTTTATCGTTTATCGATATGGTTGGAATTAAAGATTTTGTAGCTGAAGCAGATAGATTAGCTCAAAAATATGGCGAGAGGTTTACCCCCTGTAAGCTTCTTCGTGATATGGCTGCTAAAAATGAAAGTTTTCACAAGAGTGGTAATTCTAGTCAAGCTGCATAAATAAGACTAAGATAAACATTATTTCTTTAAGATTTGAAAGGATCTATATGGCAAACACTACACCTACGACTAATTCATTAGAG
>CAJWZD010000039.1 GCA_913049685.1 uncultured Fidelibacterota bacterium | reverse complement strand
AAACAGGGACTTCTAAAGAATTAATCACATTTATCAAAGACAGACCTGGGCATGATAAACGATATGCCATTGATGCCAGTAAAATTAAAAAGGATTTAAATTGGAGACCCAAGGAAACATTTCAGTCGGGTCTCGAAAAAACAATTGATTGGTATTTAGAAAACAAAGATTGGTTGAAAAATATCACAAGCGGAAGCTATCAAAATTATTATTCCAAACATTACAAGAATAAGTAATTTCAAAAATCAAGCTAAGAGAGAATTGGCTTTGACTAAGCCAACGACTTGATCATTATTTCTAACAAGTAAGGTGCTAATGGCATTTTCGACAAGTAGTGTTTCCATCTCATGATAAGAAGAATTTATATCGACATAAATCGGGTCTGATGTCATGATATCCATAGCTGTTTTTTCGAAAGAAGCCCTACCCCATTTCTGCAAAGATCTTCGTAAATCTCCATCCGTAATTATTCCAAAACCCTTTCCAGCTTGAACAAGAATTAAACCCTGACCACCGGAAGATATTAAACTGAGTAAATCTTTAAAAGAAGAATTCTCTTTACATACCAATGATTCTATTGGAACAATATGATCTTTTGCTGTGGTTAATAAGCGTCGACCTATGTTCCCTCCAGGATGAAGCTTTGCAAAATCCTCTTGTTTAAAACCCTTTGCTCTCATCAGGGCGAGAGTCAGACAATCTCCTAAAATCAAACTTAATGTTGAACTAGAGGTGGGAGCTAGATTAATTGGACATGCCTCTTTAACGACAGAGGCGTCTAGTATCCAGTCTGAATTTTTCGCTAAAGTTGAATCTAGATTGCCAATGATAGAAATAATGCTATTCCCATTCTTTTTAATAAATGGTAATAATCTGATAATCTCTTCTGTCTCTCCAGAGTTGGAGAGAAAAAGAATACAATCTTTTTTATCAATCATCCCCAGGTCACCATGATATGCCTCCGCTGGATGAAGAAAAAAAGAAAAAGTCCCAGTAGAAGCTAGAGATGCTGATATTTTGCTTCCCACATGACCCGATTTACCCATACCAATCACAATAACTCTAGTATTTTCTTGACACAGGAAATCGATCAAAGAATCAAATTTTTCATTTCTCTTTAATCGAACTAGAGCAGAATTCAATTCCTCTAATTCAATATTAAAGGTGTCTATGGCTCTATCTAGATGACTCATTTGTTTTAATTTGATTAGCAGATAATTAAAATTTATGGATGAACCAAGATATTTTTTTATAGTAAATCCTTGATAATTGATTCCACATCCTCTAATTTAACCATATTTGGTCCATCACTAAGAGCATTGTCAGGGTCTGGGTGGATTTCAAAGAAATAACCATCCACATTAAAAGCCTCAGCTGCCTTAGCCATATACGGAACATAATCTCTATTTCCTCCACTTTTTTCACCTAGACCGCCGGGTTTTTGAACGGAGTGCGTGCAATCCATGATCACCTGGTCACAGAACTTTTTCATTTCTAAAATATTGGTAAAGTCTACAACTAAATTATTATAGCCGAACATATTCCCTCTTTCCATCATACCAAAGGATGAAGCTCCAAAACTTTTTAATTTTTGAGCAACATTCTCCATATCTTTTCCACTTAAAAACTGTCCTTTTTTAACATTTATATGCTTCCCTGTGTCGCACGATGACTTTAAAATATCCGTTTGACGACATAAGAAAGCAGGAATTTGAATGATATCTAGAACCTCACTAGCAGGCAAAGCCTGATAAGCCTCATGAATATCGCTTGTAACTCTTAAATTATATTTGGACTTCAAGTCCGACATCCATAACATTCCCTTTTCCAATCCTGGTCCTCTGAAAGAATTATGACTGGTTCTATTCGCTTTGTCAAAAGAGCTTTTGAAAACAAAGTCAAATTCTTGGTATTTTGCCGAAAGCTCGTAAGTAAAGGCTCCGACCTCTTCAAGCAAAGAGAAGGATTCCATCACACAAGGACCAAGAATAATCGTTTTCATATAATAAGGAATATTAATTAATGCAGCCTGCTATTACTCCAACGAAAATACGCACGGTTTCTTACTTTGATCTAATAATTATTTACACCTCATATTTATTTTAATTAATTATTAAAGACAGGAGGTTTAATCAATAACTTTGTTTGAAATAAAAATATTTAGATGAAAGTAACAGTTGTTGGTACCGGTTATGTCGGTTTAGTAACGGGCGCGTGTCTATCAGATGTCGGATTAAATGTTGTTTGCGTTGACACTGATCTTCAAAAGATCGAAAATTTAAAAAATGGGATTTTACCTATTTATGAACCTGGGCTTCAAAATATCGTAGATCGAAATTTTCAGTCTGGCAGATTATCCTTTTCCACTTCAATAAAAGATGTTATCGCAGATTCTGATATTGCTTTTATCGCTGTTGGAACTCCCCAAGGAGAAGATGGAAGTGCAGATTTAAAATATGTTTTGTCGGTAGCCTCAGATATAGGAAAATATGCGAGTAACTATTTAGTTACAGTTACCAAATCAACAGTACCTGTGGGTACTGCAGAGAAAGTCAAAAATGCTATTGATACTCAACTAGAAAATAGAAATTTAAATTTTTCACTTGATGTGGCCTCAAATCCAGAGTTTTTGAAAGAAGGTGATGCTATCGATGATTTCATGAAGCCGGATCGGATCATTTGTGGCGTAGAATCAGAAAAAGCAAAAGATATTCTTAGCAAACTATACCAACCTTTTGTCCTAAATGGTCATCCCTTGATATTCATGGATATTCCTTCTGCAGAGATGACCAAATATGCCGCAAATGCCATGCTGGCAACCAAAATATCTTTCATGAATGATATCGCTAACCTATGCGAATTAACAGGGGCAGATGTTTTAAGTGTGCGAAAAGGTATTGGTAGTGATTCAAGAATAGGGAATAGTTTTATTTATCCCGGAATCGGCTATGGAGGATCTTGCTTCCCTAAAGATGTTAAAGCTCTAGTTAAAAGTGGTGTTGAATATGGACATAATCTTAGGATACTTCAAGCTGTTGAAGATGTAAATGATGACCAAAAAAATGTACTCGTAAAAAAAGTTATTCAAGAATTTGGAGAAGATCTTACAGGTAGGTCTTTTGCGTTTTGGGGTTTAAGCTTCAAGCCTGAAACCGATGATATGAGAGAAGCACCATCTATAGTGATAGCAAATGAATTAATACAACGGGGGGCGAAAATTACAGCTTATGATCCTGTTGCAATTGACGAAGCAAAGATTATTCTTGGAAATAAAATAGCATATTCAGATAACGCATACTCAGCCTTACAAGATGCCGATGCACTTTTATTAATAACAGAATGGAGAGAATTCCGATCTCCAGATTGGTCAAAAGTTAAAAGTGAACTTAAAAATTCTATTTTATTTGATGGACGAAATATTTATGATAGTTCAGCTTTAAAATCAAAAGGTTTCACTTATTATGGAATTGGCACAAAATAAGAATCAATGAAACGAGTTCTAATCACAGGGGCAGCTGGATTTCTTGGATCTCATCTCTGCGATCGTTTTATAAATGAGAAATATGAAGTGATTGCCATAGACAACTTAATTACCGGTGATAAGAAAAATATTTCTCATTTAGAGAAACTACCCCAATTTACCTTTATCAAACATGATATCACCGAACGTATCGAAATAAATGGAGAATTGGATTTTGTTTTACATTTTGCAAGCCCAGCGTCCCCAATTGACTATCTAAAAATACCCATTCAAACCTTAAAAGTTGGATCTTTAGGTACCCACAATTGTCTTGGTTTAGCGAGAAATAAAAAAGCACGAATTCTCATTGCCTCAACCTCTGAAGTTTATGGAGATCCTCAGGTGCATCCTCAAAATGAAGAATACTGGGGGCATGTGAACCCTATTGGCCCTAGAGGAGTTTATGACGAGGCGAAGCGTTTTCAAGAGGCAATTACAATGGCATATCATACTTATCACGGGCTAGAAACGCGAATTGCGCGAATTTTTAACACCTACGGACCTAGGATGCGACTCAATGATGGTCGAGCTTTACCTGCCTTTGTAGGGCAGGCACTAAGGGGTGAAGATCTAACGGTGTTTGGAGATGGTTCACAAACAAGAAGTTTTTGTTTTGTGGATGATTTAGTCGAAGGAATTTTCAAATTACTTCATAGTGACTATTCAGGTCCCGTTAATTTGGGAAATCCAGATGAAGTATCCATCTTAGAATTTGCAAAAGAAGTTATTCAGTTAACCGGAACAAATCAAAAAATCATCTTCAAAGACCTTCCAAAAGATGACCCTACTCAGAGGCAACCAGATATTAGTAAAGCGCTGAAAATACTAAAATGGTCACCAAAAATAAGTAGATCAAAGGGCCTCATGAAGACATATCATGCATTTCAAAAGTTGTCACTGGATGAATTGAATAAACAAGAACATCGAGATTTTAAAAAATTTAGAAAGAATTGAAAAAGATATTAGTAACAGGAGGACTGGGGTATATAGGCTCTCACACAGTATTAGAGCTCATTGAGCAAAACTATGAGGTCATAATTGCTGATGATCTTAGCAACAGTGAAGAAAGTGTCTTAGAAAGAATAAATGATGTTTGCGGGATTAAACCAGAGTGGTATAATGTTGATCTCTCTGATACTAATAAGTGCAACGATTTTTTAAAGAATCAAAAATTCGATGGGATCATCCATTTTGCTGCTTTCAAAGCGGTTGGGGAGTCCGTTAAGAATCCTTTGAAATATTATCGAAATAATTTACTCAGCCTGATAAATGTAATGAGTTATTTAAAAACTCATAACCATTGCGCTTTTATTTTTAGTTCCTCTTGCACGGTTTACGGTCAAGCTGAAAATTTACCAATAACTGAGAATTCCGAGATAAAAACTGCAGAGTCTCCTTATGGAAATACCAAACAGATATGCGAGGAAATACTCAAGGAAAGTTCAGCTGCATATGATTTGAAATCCATTGCTTTAAGATATTTTAATCCGATCGGAGCGCATCCAAGTGGAAAAATTGGAGAATTACCAATAGGAGTCCCGCAAAATTTAGTGCCATTTATAACTCAAAGTGCGGCAGGAATTCTAGGCGCATTAAATGTTTATGGAAATGACTACCCTACTCATGATGGGACAGCAATAAGAGATTATATTCATGTTGTGGACCTTGCTCAAGCTCATATTATCGCTCTTGAAAGATTATTGAATAATAAGAATGCATCACCAATAGAAATATTTAATATTGGTACGGGGAAGGGGTCAAGCGTATTGGAGGTAATCAAAGCATTTGAAAAAGCTTCAGGAGAAAAATTGGATTATAAAATTACGGGCCGTCGAGAAGGTGATATTACATCTGCGTATGCGGATACCACACGGGCGAAGGAAATACTAAAATGGGAATCTAAAAAAACACTTGAAGATGCTCTAAAAGATGCCTGGAGATGGCAAAAAAAATTAGGTCAGGAAAATTCTGACTAAATTTCCTTAATAAATAAATCCTGATCGAATCGAACTCGGGGCCCATAAACTCCTGTTTCCGATCTTTTCCCAACGGATATAACCATACATATACTTGCCCCCTTAGATAGATTCAATAGCGCTTTCACACGCTTCGCGTCCATTCCTTCCATTGGACAGCTATCAAAACCATGAGCTCTGATGGCAAGCATAAAATTTTGACAGGCTAAGGCCGTCGATTTTTGAGCCCAAAGTCGCATTCCTGATAAAGAGAAAGGCCCTCGAGGCATGGGGCGTCTTAAGCCTTTATACCAAACATATAATTGCTTAAAAGGACCATAAATTCCAAAAGGTCCCATGTTGTAGGCTTTAGGGACAATGCTGGAATAATATTGATAGGCTGCTTTTAGACGAATCTTTTTCTTTTCATCAAATTTTGCCAACATTAAATTGTTGATTTCTTTCCAACGATCAGGACGAGCTACCGCCACTACAAGTTCTTGAGCAGTCTTAGCTGCCGGCTGACTAAAGCAATATTTAACTAGGTTTTTCTTTTTTTCGGGATCACGAACCCAAAAGAATTCCCATGTTTGAAGGTTACTTGAATTTGGAGCTAATAACGCCAACCGGAGGCATTCTCGCATAATCTTCTCAGGAATTTTAGTGTCGTCAAAAACCCTTACTGACCTTCGACTCTCCACAACATTTTTAAAAGCGTCAGAGTCCACGTGAATTGCTTTTTCAATGTATCCGTGCTTCGGAGCATTTTTGAATATTTCTACCTTAGACATCGATCTCCTTTTTTATTATTGGGTAACCTGAAAATAATGTTTTATCGATGGTATAAACCTTTAATCTCTTATCTAAGCTGGATTTTTTTACTGAAATGACCTCATAATCAATTTTGAGCACGTTTTTAATAGAGTAGTTTATCTTATATAAAGTTTCATTGATCATTCTGGTTCTATATGAATAGTCCAATTGAGGTTTATTTATCCAATCCATTATTTGACTCGAGCTTACAGTATCTTCTGAATTAATGAAATGTTTCAAAACTTTTATCGATAGAGGTTCCATTTCAATTCTTTGACCTTTATAATATAGCTCCCCTTTCTGAAATATGATCTTTTTGCTTTTTATTCTTTCTTTATCTATTTGGTAAATAATAAATATTATTAATACCAGAAGGGGGAAAAAAAATATGAGATTCCTGGAAAATTTGTCTTCACTTTCGTAAAATTTTTTCTTGGAAATAAGATTACCGAATATCTCATCTGAATTTCTTGCTACTAAATCTAATTGGTCCAATTCATTATTACTCTTAAAAAAGCCATAAAATTTTTTTTGCAAGTAAAACATTTGAAACCTTTTATCCCCTTTCCATGAAAATATTTTTCTAAGTATTGAATTTCTTCCGTAAGTTTCTATTTCATTGGTTTTAAAATTGATTTTCAATATTACATCTTCAATTTCATTAGAAAACAAAACACTTTCCTCGAAATCAACTCTTGGAAGTTGTGATAACCCATCTAATTTTAGATTTACCGTACCCAATTTGGTCCATATTCTATTTACTAAATCGAATTTCCAAATATCATTTAAAGGATATTTAAGCATTCCATTCTTTTCATCCATTGCAGTTCCACCGAAAATATAAACATAATCGCCAATAACCTTAGCAATTGCGTCCTGCCTTCCTCTCGGATAATTATTACTTTCACTGAAAGGAACGAATTCCCATTCACGGGTTTCAGAGTCAAACTCAGTAATAAAATTCCGGTGAGACCAAAACCCATATCCACCGTATTTGTAAACTTTACCATTGTGAGAAAAAATGGAGCTATTTATCTGCATCTTATGCTCATAAGAATTATCAACCCTAAAAAGACTATCATTTTGAAAAAGCAGAACGCCTCCACCTTGACTATGCAAAAAATAGTTATGCTCCCCGTCGTTGTGCACCCCATATTCGTTTAAATCAAACAATTGATTATCAAACAAAATATCTTCAGTTTCAAAATTATTTAGATCAAAACGCGAAATGTGATTTTCATAAAATACATATAATTTTTTTTCATGATTTGAGACCAATACCTTTTGAACAGCACTAGCATTTTTTATTGTTGGCTGAAAAGAGTAAAGTAAAATGCAGTTTGTAAAAACAAACAATGAAAATAATAGTTGCTTCATAATACAAGTATACAATCCTAAACCACAATTACCTTAGATTTGTGTATCCATTATTGAGAATGTTTATTTAATACTCATTTGAGTTTTCACATTCATCTGGATTTTAGAAATGAGAATAATTGCATTTTTCTTAATTTTTACGCTGATTGTCTTCGTATCGGGAAATCTTTTAAATATTGAATCCTATCTTCTCTATCA
>CAJWZD010000038.1 GCA_913049685.1 uncultured Fidelibacterota bacterium | reverse complement strand
GTAGCGGAGGAGGGGATCGAACCCCCGACCTTTGGATTATGATTCCACTGCTCTAACCATCTGAGCTACTCCGCCATAATACTATCTAAAATACAAATTAATATTACTTTATTTATTTCAATTTCTTCAAACATTATATGATTTTTATCAAAAAATTCTTTTTAACTTCAGCCGATTTTTATATTATTTTTTTTTAAATACCTTAGGAGAGAGTGATGTATAAAAACGTAAAAGAATTCATGTCTTATGTTGAATCACGCAGTCATGGAGAAAAAGAGTTTCATCAAGCAGTTGACGAGGTTGTTGTATCCTTATGGGATTTTCTGCAAGATCATCCTGACTATATACATGCAAAAGTGCTAGAAAGAATGATTGAGCCTGAGAGAGTGCTCATGTTTCGTGTCCCCTGGAGAAATGACAGAGGTGAGGTTGAGGTAAACAGAGGATATCGTGTTGAGTTTAATTCAGCAATTGGGCCATATAAGGGCGGCTTAAGGTTTCATCCATCTGTAAATTTAGGTATTCTAAAATTCTTAGGTTTTGAACAGGTATTTAAAAACAGTCTTACCACGCTTCCAATGGGAGGTGGAAAGGGTGGATCGGATTTTGATCCAAAAGGCAAATCAGATAATGAGGTAATGAGTTTTTGCCAGTCCTTTATGAGTGAATTGTATAGACATATTGGAAGCAATACAGATGTTCCTGCTGGTGATATAGGAGTTGGTGGTAGGGAGATAGGTTATATGTTTGGTCAATATAAGCGTATTCGCAATGAATTTACCGGTGTATTGACCGGAAAAGGTCTCAATTGGGGTGGAAGTCTAATTCGACCTGAAGCTACGGGTTATGGATGTGTGTATTTTGCTGAAGAAATGCTAAATACTAAAGATGACTCATTTAAAGGTAAAACAGTAGCGATTTCCGGGTCCGGAAATGTTGCTCAGTATGCAACTGAAAAAGTAAATGATCTTGGCGGGAAAGTTGTGACACTTTCAGATTCTAGCGGTACGGTCTACGATAAAAATGGAATAGATTCTGAAAAACTAGCATTTATCATGGAGTTGAAGAATGTTAAGAGAGGCAGGATCAAGGAGTATGCAGATAAATACAGCACTGAATACCTTGAAGGGGAGAAACCTTGGAGAGTTGCATGCGACGTTGCGCTACCTTGCGCTACTCAGAATGAGTTAAATATTGATGAGGCTAAAGAGCTTACCAAAAACGGCTGTATCGCTGTTGCTGAAGGAGCCAACATGCCTACCGAACCCGATGCTGTTAATTTATTTTTACAAGAAAAAATCCTATTTGGCCCTGGAAAAGCAGCTAATGCGGGAGGCGTAGCAGTCTCCGGCCTTGAAATGAGTCAAAACTCAATGCGTCTTTCATGGTCAAGGGAAGAGGTGGATGAAAGACTTCATACTATTATGAAAAATATTCATAGCGCATGCACTAAACACGGAACTGAAGGTGATTATACTAATTATGTTAAAGGTGCTAATATAGCTGGCTTTATTAAGGTTGCAGATGCAATGATGGATCAAGGGGTAGTTTAAAAAGAAAAAGTTTATATTCCGGACGTTTCTTGTTCGTCCATTTGCTCTTTTTGAATTTTTTTGGGTTTCATGATTTTACCTTGACCGCTTTGCCCATCAATTGAAACCAGTAAATTATTTTCTAGCTTAAACCAGTCAATATACCTTGACGTTTTCTTGGGTTTTTGTTTTTTGATCCATTTTAAATCAATAAAATCCTCCGCTTTCTTATGATCTATTGTAAAGTAGCCTAATCGCATAGAGGTGACATTTTGAAAAAAGTGACTTCCAAAAGATGGATCAACGGGAAAAGAGTGCATCCCATATTCTATAATTACTTTTGCTTTAGATATCTGAGACCACTCTACAGGAATTCCTAGCCAAGGATCCGATGAGCCCCATCTCCCTGGGCCAATTAAGAGATATTTTTCATCATCTGATATAGAATTATTTATTTTTTCAATTTCCTTAGCGATGTATTTTGTTTTGGAGGACTCAAATTCATTGGGATTGATAAATATGATATTTTTGATATCATTTATTATGCCATTTCCTAAAGCAATCGAGCTTGTACAGAAAAGTTCATCCTTTGATATATTTTGCTCGTGCTCAACTTTATCAATTCCACCCACTACCATAGGTTTGATTTGAAGCAGGCAGAATTCATGTTTTTTTGTAGCATCCTTGTTCAAGTTGATTGCAAATTCAATTTCAACGGGACAACCCAATGCATCTTCTCCAATTTTTAATAAATCAATAATTAAATCCATTGCTGGTGCAGAATTCCACTTTAATAAAGATGGAAATGTAATAACTCTTGCTCCTTCATCTTTGAGGCTATCACGAATTTTATTATCCGAAGCAGACACAACGCTTCCAGACCAGAAAAGCTCACCATCTCTCTCTGCTTTGTCGAGTGAATAAAGAGAGGTATTCTCAAATTGACTATTTTTAAGCAAATCACCACCTTTTTTCAAATCGAGTGCATAAAATTGATTCTGAGAGTTATCAATCGTAGATTTTACAGAATAATACTGTGGAATAAGTCCAGGATATTTTGGTGCAAGTCTCAAAGATTTTTCTCCTTCAGCAATAGTCCTTCCTAATCCAAGAGCAAGATACGCAACTCCTTCATTCCTTTTCATATATGACACTGGATAATAGTTAAAGCTTTGCGCTAAGCCGCTTGCACTAGGATAAAAGGTATCAGCGTGTGTTTTTCCTACAAGTTCCATAATAATTACAGCCATTTTCTCTTCTTCGTGGTGATGGACCGAAGCCTCAATAAGAGTTTTGGGTTCATTCAAAAAAGTTGAAGCATAAACTAGCTTGATGGCTTTTTCAAGCTCATCTAATCTTGTTGATTTAGACTTATCTTTATTTGGAAGCATGTAGGTTGAATACATTCCAGCTAAAGGTTGATATTGAGAATCCTCAAGAAGACTTGATGATCTTACAGCTATAGGATATTTGACATTATTAAGATAATTGCTTAAGGTAGATCTTAGGCTCTTGGATAAGGTTCCTTTTAAAAAAGATCTGGTAATTGACTTATCAGATCTTTTTTCATTAAATGCTATTTTCCAAAGATCGTTCGTTTTCATGAATGAATCAAATTCATCTGTACCAATCACAGCAATCCTAGGAACCCTAACTATTGTGTCTGGATACTTGATTTCTAAATTTGCTTTCTTAAGAAGATTGCTTGCAAAAGCAAGCCCCCTAGCTTTACCTCCAAGTGATCCAGTAGACATACTTACAAAGCTTAACTCTTTATTTGTAGTCTTTGCCTCAAATTGAACAATTTTTCCATCTTTTTTTTCATCCATTTGTAAATTAATACTGTCAAGTAATACATTACGTAAATCTTCTAAATTACTGTAATAACTACTTTTAATTTTTCTTAAATATGAAGCTAGCTCAAACTCACCTCGGACTGCTATCCAATTTGAAAAATGATTTTTTGATGCGTGATATTGCAGTGATTTTTGAGGCAATACTTTTAGCTCTTTTTGAAATTCAGACATATTTGTTGCACGAGTAATTTCTTTACCAGTTTTATATCTAAATACAAAATCACCAAAACCAAAATTATTTGCTATGAAATTTTGCAGGTCCTGAATCAAAGAAGACGATTTTTTATAGATAAATGTAGTATTTGCGCTTACCGCTGCTTCTTTATGTTCTGAATTTGTAGACTGGAGCACAATAGGCATATCAGAATCATTTTCCCTGATATACTTAGCAAGCTCCAGGCCTGCATTTTGGTTTAATTTTTTATTTTTTGGGAATTGTATATCTGAAATAAAACCCAATATGTTGTGACGGTATTTTTCATATATATTTATAGCTTCCTCATAATTTGATGCCAAAAGAATTTTAGGTCGCGCTCTAAACAGAAGCAATCGATCTGTGTCTGATAAGCTCCTACTAATCAAGCTTCTTGCATGGCTTAAAGCTGTTCTGTATATCAATGGTAAAACTATTGAGTAGTATCTAGGATTATCTTCAACCATTACGATAGATCGTATTCCTGCAATTCTATAATCTCTATCTATATTCATTTTATCTTCAATGTTTTTAATTATAGCGGGAAATACATTTGCATTCCCGGACCACACATATACCTTGTCTATAGTTTTAGCAAGTCGCTTTTGAGGGAGCATAGAAATTTCAGATTCATCAAAAGCCAGCAATATTACAGGTTTATCTGGATAGGTTTTTTTTACTTCTTCCCCAAAAGTGATGGGATCCATATCTGAAATTCGCATCATCACGATAACTAGATCATAGCTACGCTCCGCTAATTGCTTTAAACCTGTTTTTGCATTTTTTGCAAGCCAAACTCGCGGAGCGTAGGACAGGTTCATACCTAAATATTCATATAGTATTTGTTCTGTTAATCGTCCATCTTCTTCTAAGATGAATGCATCGTAGGGACTCGCCACAAGCAGAATCTCATGAATTCTGTGTAACATTAAATCCTGGAAATTAATTGATCCTTTTACGCTTGAAGGCATGATGAAAATTTAGGTTCATTTTTGCCCTGTTGTATATATTTATGTGTAAATTATCAGCTGTCTTAATCTAAAAAAAATTTATGGATTGACCGGTCGGTTCGAATTTGTATTGGTAATGGTAAAAACATTAAAAACTTTTGATTTAAAAAATAAAACTGTTCTTTTGAGAGTGGATTATAATGTCCCTGTTGATAATGATAAAGTGGTAGATGATTTTCGAATAAAACAAACTCTGCCAACAATTAAGCATTGTCTTGATTCGGGTGCAAAGCTGGTAATTTCATCGCATTTAGGCCGCCCAAAAAGCAAGAAAGATCGAAGTCTCAGCCTTATGCCGGTTGGAGAAGCACTAGCAGATTGCTTAGAAATGCCTATAAAGTTTTCCAGTGATTGTGTATCGGAAGATGCGCACAATGTTACGCTTGGTCTCAAGCCTGGCGAAATTCACCTGCTTGAAAATTTGAGATTTTACGATGAAGAGGTAAATAATGATTACGACTTCAGCGCTAAGCTAGCAAAGCATGGTGATATATTTATAAACGATGCATTTGGCACTGCTCATCGGTCTCATGCATCTAACGTTGGTGTTGCTAATCATTTTTCTAGAAAAGGAATAGGTTTTTTAATCGAAAATGAGTTGAATTTTTTATCAAAAATTTTATCTAAACCAGCACGGCCGTTAACACTTCTTTTAGGAGGGGCTAAAATTGATACTAAGATTGACTTGATAGATCATTATATTGGTATTGCTGATAAAATTTTGATTGGTGGAGGAATGGCTTTTACACTTTTAGAATCACGTGGAATAAATGTGGGAAAATCTATAGTAGATAAATCCAAGGTGCTTTCAGGGGTTGAGCTTATTAATAAAGCCAAGCTTAAGAAGAATCTTTTTTTGCCTAAAGATGTGGTTTGCGCAAAATCAATTGATGATGGATCTGATCAAAATATTTACGATATTACTAAAATACCTGATGATCAAATGGGTCTTGATATAGGTCCAAAAACCATTGAATCATACTCAAAATATATATCAGAGTCTAATACAATTATATGGAATGGTCCGATGGGTGTTTTTGAATCAAGTTTTTATGAAAATGGAACAAAATCGCTTGCAAATCACATAGCTACTTGCACACAAAATGGTTTAATAAGTATTATGGGGGGTGGTGATACGGCATCAGCATTAAGAAAATTTAACTTAGAAGATAAAATGTCACATTTATCTACTGGCGGAGGCGCATCAATTGAGCTTCTATCAGGAAAAAATTTACCGGCAATTTTTGCCTTGGAGGTATAATTTGAAAAGCCCAATAGTTGCAGCTAACTGGAAGATGAACCTTACTATTAATGAGGGTATAGAGCTAGTTAGGCAGATTTTAGATGGTTCATCATCTGATAGTTCTGAAATTATTTTTTTCCCACCATCTATAGCCTTAAGCGCCATTAGTGGTGAGTTAAAAAATACCGAATATAAAGTTGGAATTCAAAACATTCATCATGAGGAAAGCGGGGCGTTTACAGGTGAAATTTCTGCAGAAATGGTTAAATCTTTGGATGTGCAATATGCTATCATTGGGCATTCTGAAAGAAGGCAGTATTTTTTTGAGACAGATACTCAAATCAATGGAAAAATTAAAAATGCTTTTAAATCTGACCTTTGTCCGGTAGTATGTGTTGGTGAGTCATTGCACGAAAGAGAATCTGGTAAAACTAATGAGATATTAAAAAAACAATTAATGTCTGCTTTTAAAGATATTGGCAATACATCAGATCGTTTGGTCGTAGCATATGAGCCCGTGTGGGCTATAGGCACTGGTAAGTCAGCGGATTCAAATCAAGTTTACGATGCACATAATTTTATCAATGAAATTTTACAAAACCTTTTTGAAGATCACACACCTATACTTTATGGAGGCTCGGTAAAGCCTGAAAATGCATCTGAACTTTATCAAATAAAAAATGTAGATGGGTTTTTAATCGGTGGGGCTAGTTTACAGTCCGAAAGTTTTTGTCAAATAATTAAAAATGTAACTTAAAATATTGAGAGGTCATTATGATTGGTTTTTTAATAACACTTCATGCAATTATTAGTCTTTTATTAATAGTAGTTGTATTAATGCAGGCAAGCCAAGGAGGAGGTCTTTCAGGGCTCTCTGGAGGTCAAACTACCAATGCGATTTTCGGCGGGAGGAGCGCTGGAAATGCATTAAGCAAACTAACAACTTACTTGGCAGGAATTTTTATGGGTCTGGCTTTATTGATTAGTCTGATTTCTTCTCCTGGGTCAGGCTCAGCGGGATCAGTCGTTGAAGACGCACAGCAAGATGGCTCTCTTGCACCATCCACAGAAAATTTATCTTTACCTACAGTTCCTCTGCAGGAAGAAAAAGAAAACAATTAGTTATTAGGTAAAACTTTATGCCTACCACGCATGATTATTACGATGATCCTAGAAATGAAGATATAAAAATCTACATTAATGGTGATTTTTTTCACCGCAATGAAGCAAAAGTGTCGGTCCTTGACAGCGGATTTCTGCTTGGTGATGGTGTTTGGGAAGGCATAAGGCTTCATAACTCCAAATTGCTTCACCTAGAAAAGCATCTAAATAGATTATTCTTTGGAGCCAAGGCGCTTGATCTTGATATTCACCTGTCAAAAGATGAGATAAAAAATGCGCTCATGAAAACCCTTGAGTTAAATAATATGAATTCAGATGTCCATATCCGGCTAATTGTTTCCAGAGGGCTAAAGAAAACACCCTACCAGCACCCAAAAGCGACTATTGGAAAACCAACGATTGTTATTATTCCAGAATATAAAGTTGCTGACAAGTCTGTTACTGATGATGGGATTAAGCTTGCACTGGTAGATACAATTAGAGATTTTCGTGTTCAAAATCCAAATATTAATTCTCTAAGTAAGCATAATTGCATTGCCGCTTGCATAGAAGCTGAAAGAAAAGGCGCAGATGAGGGATTGATGCTAGATCCAAATGGCTTTGTGTCAACCTGCAATTCAACAAATTTTTTTATTATTCGATCTAATGAAGTATGGACATCATCAGGTCAATATTGCCTTCATGGAATCACCCGTTCAACGGTAATTGATTTATGCAATAAGAATGGTATTGCCATCTTTGAAAAAAATTTTACGATTGAAGATGTTCACAGTGCTGATGAGGTTTTTGTAACTGGTACGTTTGCAGGAATTATACCTGTTGTCAGTATTGATAATATTCAAATTAATAGTGGTGCAAGAGGAAGACTTACTAGTACTTTGCAGGAATATTACAAGAAACAACTTGGGGCATAACAAATGAAAATAGCGATGTGGTCAGGTCCTCGAAATATCTCAACAGCCTTAATGAGATCATTCGAAAATCGAACTGATACTTTCGTATCTGATGAGCCATTTTATGCATATTTTTTAAAGGAAAGCGGTGAAAATCATCCTGCCCGGCAAGAAATTTTAAATGACCAGTCATCTGATTGGAATACGGTTTCAAAAATACTCACTGGAGACATTCCAAATAAAAAACTGATTTGGTATCAAAAGCATATGGCGCATCATATTCTTAAGCATTCTGATTTGAGCTGGATAAGGCATGTTACAAACCTTTTTCTGATTCGCGATCCAAAAGAGGTAATAGTAAGCTATCAAAAACGTTTTCCACTGACTAGTCATTTGCAGCTTGGCTATAACCAGCAAGTTCAAATTGCAAAGACCGTACATGATTTTTCGGCCGAATTTCCAATTGTAATCAATGCCAAAGATGTACTAATTAATCCAAAAAAAGCTATTAAGATATTGTGTGATATGTTAAATATAGATTTTGAAGAAAAAATGCTTAGTTGGCCGTCAGGAAAAAGAGATTCTGATGGTGTTTGGGCTCCCCATTGGTACAGTGAAGTTGAAAAAACAACAGCATTTCAACCCTTTTCACAAAAGAATGTTGTTTTGGATTCTAAATGGAATGATATCTACAATAGCTGCATGGCTGATTATGAATTTTTGAATTCATGCAGCATAAAGGTTGGCTAGCCCAAAATTATGTTTTATTAATAGGAATATTTTATTAATCACTAGAAAGTTCTGTAGTTAAAAAGTTTTTAATGTATGTAAATTTTAATAAGCCGAAGTGGTGGAACTGGTAGACACGCTGTCTTGAGGGGGCAGTGGGGGAAACC
>CAJWZD010000037.1 GCA_913049685.1 uncultured Fidelibacterota bacterium | reverse complement strand
TTATGAAAATATTTTAAAATCATTTTAAAAAGTGATTTTAAATCATCATCATTAATACACTTATGATTTTTTCCACATTGGCATTCATTATTTCTGTGTCTTTCTTTTTCAAATTCCAATAGATTTTCTAATATAAACTGATCTGAGTATCTACATTCTATTAAATCAACGATTTTAGGCTTAATTTTGTCGTAATACAAAACTGCATTGAAATTGTAAAAGAACTCAGGGATTTCTACATCACAATATTGGTAATTGTATTTAAGAGAAATAAGAAAAATATCATGTAAAAACTGATTAATTTTTGCACATGAATAATTATAATCTAAAATTTCATGCATTCTTCTGTGTGCTTTTTCAAAATAGTCTGAAAATACACGAGATGCATCAGATGAATTGATAAAATGTTCAATCATTGTGTCAAAATAATGTTGATACTCAAATTGAATTACATTAATTGTTGATTGAAAATCACTTAAATTGTTTGATTTTATATTTTGATTCAACATTATTTTAAACTGAAATATAAGATTATTAAAATGACGAGAAAAATTGGATACAATCCTAAATTCCTAAAAAGTGACTTCCAATTCATTTTAATATAATAGTTAATATTATTAAGATCATTACTGGAATAAATAACATTAAACTTAAAAATCTATAGAAATATAACATTGTTACTTTTCATTCAGGTATTTTGTTAATTTCTGGCTAGCATTAATTTTTTACCAAAATCTGATTTTTTATAATGTCATCAACGAATCTATAAGATTTCTGAAGAAGCGTTGAACAATCTGTAATATCATTGATGTAAGATTAAAAGTTAGTATCTGCTAACAAAATAGATATGTCAATAATAAATATGTAAAAATACCTAAGTTATTGATATTACACAATTATAAATTTTCATATATACTCAAATCGATGATAAATGAGCCTTATATGACTTTCTCTTCAGAACTGAATTGCAATTTTATGATTTACTGTAGATGGTAGGTTGAATAGATTTGAATCTTCAACGAACAAACTCGTTATCTAGCGCTTATGGAAGAGACAACATCAGAAGTTGTAGAGGAATATTTATTAGAAATATATATTTTGAATCAGGCAGGGGAGAAGGTTAAGGCCAATAAGCTTGCAGCAGCATTAAATTCAAAGCCTTCAACGGTTTTTGCGACACTTCAAAGGATGAAAAGAGATGATCTGGTAAAAATAAATAGATCCAAAGAAATTACCTTAACTACCAAAGGATCAGGTTTGGCTGATAATATTGCTTACCGACACAATCTCGCTGAATATTTTCTCTGCAACAGTTTAAAGATTCCATGGTCTGAAGTTCATATGCATGCTCATAAGCTTGAACATGCTATGACTCCATTGGTTGTAGAGAAACTTGCAGAATTTTTGGGACAGCCACAATTTTGTCCCCATGGGACGCCTATGCCGGGACAATCCCTGCCAGATAACACTCTGACATTGGATCATGCAACTGTTGATACATATGTTGAAATAGTAATGATTTCAGAAGATTTGGAAGATTCCCTTGAAATTATGCAGATTTTACAAGAGAAACTGATCATGCCTGGCTACAAACATCTTGTCGCTAACATTTCAACTGCCCTTCAGTCTATATCGTTGAAACAAAATAACATGGAAACCGTGCTACCAATGCATGTAGCAAAGAAAATTTATGCGATAAATGTAGAAGAAATAACTTAAATGTATGAATTTATTAATAGAAATCTAATAATGTGCATTTCGCAATTTTTATTTTACAAATATTATTACTGACCCCGCCTAATTAATCCCACGATACGTCTATCTAATCTTCAGCCCCGAAGTTTTAGACGATTCAAATTCTTTAATAATTCTTCAATTCTGAAAAGGGATATTAGCTCTTTACCACTTATTCCCAAAAAGGTTTGTTTTCAAAATTTTAGATCTTTTGATACAAATTATCTTCTTGACCAGCGCTATAGTTTCATAAAGACCTTACCTGCTGAGGATTTATACTATCTTCAATAATACGTGTCCCCATCAAAATCTAATGATTGGAGAATAAAAAAAATTATTATTGCGTATTGACAAATAAAATTAGTATGTAATAATAAAAATCATAAGCCAAGCTTGAACCCTCAATGAGGTTGGGAAAGTTTGATGTGATCTATCTGTTCTAAGGGCTTTATATTTTGCCCTAAATATCATTGTCGGTCCTTAGCATTTTTTTAATCAATGACTGTTAGCACAGTCAATTAATAAAGAGAGTCATATGGATATTGTTATTAAGAGACCAAAAACTACACTTGCAGCATTAATTGCAAGTAGCCTTGTTTTCGGATGCGTGTTTGCAAAGCCGGATATGTATGGAAATTTTCCAGTAACTGAAAAAAGTTACAGTGGCAAAAAAAAGGATTCAACTTCCTATACTGGTCAGGTAGCAAGACATGTGTTGCACAATTCTTTAAAAAAACTTGCAGGCAAAGGGAACGGAAATCCTAACCCTGAGTTGAAGGCAACAATGATGTCATATTACTCATCAAAAGATGCTGGGCGAAAAATTATTGATCCAACCTCGAAAGGTGAATTCAAGGTTAAACAAACTATGGTCGATGAAATCTCAAAAGGGAAAAATCTGAAGGGAAAGACCTATAAAGGTTTGGTCAATGGTTTCCCAGGGCAAATGAGTGGACCAGAAGTTTTTGAATTTTTAATTGATAAAGCCTCATCTTCTAATAAAGGTTTTGATCCTGTAACAGGCTATAATTATCCGCAGCTGATATCGAAATTTATGATGGGAGCGGTTTTCTACAGTCAAGCTGTTGATAACTATCTTGACGAAAAAATGGGGGCGGATAATAAACCAAATAATAAACCTTATAAAAAAGGGGCCCATTATACAGGTAAGGAACATTCCTGGGATGAAGCATTTGGTTACTTTGGAGCACCAGCACATGCAATGGCTTTAAATGCAAAACAAGCATATGGCATTGCAAAAAGGAAAGATGTCAAAGTTGCAGATGCCAATGGCGATGGAGTGGTTGACTTAAAAACAGAAATGACCTTTGCTCATGCCTATTATGCAGCTGATTCAGATAAAGCTGGCACCAAATATATGCACACGATTGTTGATGCATTTATAAAAGGTCGTCAACTAATCCGCGACGCCGATGGAGCGGCATTGACTGATCAACAAAGGGCTCAATTGATGAGTTATGTTAAGGTAATTAAAACCAACTGGGAAAAAGTGATAGCAGAAGCAGCATTTAAATATGCTGGTTCATGCTATAAAGACCTTGAAAAACTCAGAACCATCGTAGAGAGCAATGGTAACGCGTCCAAAGCATTTGCTGCTTACGGCAAGCACTGGGGTGAATTGAAAGGATTTTTAATGGCTTTAGAAACAAGCGGCCGAAGTTTAGGCGAAGCAGGAGTTCGCATGAATCGTTTAGTTGGTTATGGGCCTGTCTTATTAGGAGGTGGTCAAGTAACTGGTATTGATTCAGAGGGTAATTTCTTAATTGGAGGAAATCGATCAATGGGTGAATATCAGGTCCATATGGTCAAACTTCAGAAACTTCTTGGTGATACCTTTAAATTAAAGGCTCGTAAGATCGATGTAACTGGCGAGATGGATGATCTCTTGAAGTCCTTGGGTTCAAGCCGTGCAGCTGAAAACGACTAAATAAAAAGCTACTTCAATGCCTGAAAATGCAATCCAGTTACTATTAAATGAATGGCTGCTCGATGTTTTTAACCCTCAGAAAAGGATCTTCTGGGGTTATCTTCTGTCTTCGCTTTTTATAGCAATTTTATGGTTGAGATTGATTAATAAAATCAATTTTCAATCAAGCTTTATTCAGATATTTAATCGGAATGTTTGGGGGTCAGCTTCTGCTTTTGCTGATTACAAAGTAATGTTCATCAATGCATTTTTGATGACAATTTTATCACCGCGTATATTGGCAAAAGCAACCGTTGCTTACATTGTTTTTTATAGTTTGCACCTTCTTTTTGAAAGCAAACCTTCAATTTTGATGGGTATCCCTCAATGGACAATTGCACTAAGTTTTACCCTTTTTCTTTTTATATTGGATGATTTCGCTCGTTACTGGCTGCACCGATGGCTTCATGCTGTTCCATTGTTATGGTCGTTTCATAAAGTTCACCACAGTGCTTCAACACTTAACCCCTTCACTGTATTCAGAACGCATCCTGCTGAAGCAATACTGTTTTCCGTCCGAAGTGCATTAGTTCAAGGCATTTCAACTGCGGTATTCTTTTTTTTCTTTGGGAATCAAGTAACCCTGATGATGGTCCTAGGTGCATCAATATTTACCTTCGCATTTAATCTTCTGGGTTCAAATCTTCGTCACAGTCCTGTTTCTATCTGTTATTGGCACCCCATTGAACTCATCTTGATGTCCCCTGCTCAACATCATATACATCACTCCACTGCTGAAAAGCATATTGACAAAAATTTTGGTGTTGCACTATCTGTCTGGGACTGGATTTTTGGAACCTTGTGTCATTCAAAAGTAGGAGAACAACTTAATTTTGGATTAAGCGGCACAAAATTGATTAATCCAAATACCTTAAAAAGTCTCTATCTTGATCCAATTCAGGAAGCAGGGAACTTATTATTAAACTTTGCCCACCAACTGAGTTTACCTTTCCAGCGGGAAAATTCAGCTTAAATTCAACTTAGCTCAATTTTTAGAGATTACATATGAGAAAGATTCCTCTTTTGATAATTTTGATAGGTTTCGTTAATAGTCTTTTTTCAGTATATGCATCTAACTCGGTTGTGAATATATATTCTGCACGAAAAGAGGCCTTGATCCTTCCTTTACTCGAAAGATTTAAAAAGGAAACCGGTATAAAATTTAGGTTGGTGACAGGTAAGGCAGATGGTCTTTTGAAACGCTTAGAGATCGAGGGCAATTTGAGTCCAGCAGACCTGTTTATTACAGTAGATGCGGGTAGGCTTCAAAGAGCCAAGAAGGCTGGAGTTCTGCAAGCAATAGATAATCCCACGCTAAAAAGACGTATCCCCAAAAGTCTTCGAGATAGAGACAATTACTGGTTCGGTCTGTCACAACGTGCACGGACGATCATTTATAATAAAAATCTAGTTAATGCAGAAGATCTTTCGACCTATGAAAATCTGGCCAGCTCAGTTTGGAAAGGTCAATTGTGTATTAGATCTTCAGACAGTATATATAATCAGTCCCTAGTAGCTTCTATGATTGAGGTAAACGGTGTTAAAAAAACTGAATCATGGGCACGAAATTTAGTAAGTAACTTCGCACGCCCACCCACTGGTGGAGATACAGATCTTCTTAAAGCTACCTCTGCGGGGCAATGTAGTATTGCATTGGCTAATACCTATTACTTAGGTCGATTAATTAATAGTAAGAATAATGAAGAAAAAATAGTCGCTCAAAACCTTGCTGTATTCTGGCCCAATCAAGGAGATGGAGACCGTGGAGTGCATGTCAATGTAAGCGGCGCGGGGATGACAAAATATGCACGTAATCAAAAAGAAGCCCAAGTACTTCTGGAGTTTCTTGTGAAAGATGAATCCCAGAAGTGGTATGCAGAAGTTAACAATGAATATCCAGTCGTTGAAGGTGCTGTCATTTCAAATACACTGAAAAGCTTTGGTAATTTCAAAGCCGATAGCATTAACCTGACTATTCTTGGAGTAAATAATTCTGCAGCAGTAAAATTAATGGATCGTGCAGGCTGGCGTTAATTAAAAGCCCTCTAAGATGGGTTGAAAAGAGTTAGTTTTTCAATCTTCAGTCGTAAACCAACTACTTGATCTAATGAAAGTTTATCTTTGCCAGGAATTAAAGAAAATAATTCGTGTCCTTTGATGGTTTTTAAATTGTACAAAAACCCCGATCCACGAAAATAACGAGCTTTAACTACAGCTTGAATTTCATTCATATCAGATAAAACAACATTTTCTGGACGAATCAAAACTTCCACATTCGCCATCTTTGTTAGAGATTCAGGTAAAACACCTTTGATTTTACCTAAATCCGTTTCGATCGTATCTTTAGAGACAACAACCCCAGAAAATATTGATCCTTCTCCAATAAATTCTGCTACAAAACGATTTCTCGGATTGTGATAAAGATTATATGCAGAATCGGTTTGCTGAACTCTGCCTTGGTTTAGGACACAGATGTTATCTCCCATGGCAAATGCTTCGTTTTGATCATGCGTTACCAAAAGAGCGGATATATTTTCGTGCTTCAAAATCAATCTTACTTCTCTAGCAAGCTGCTCTCTTAATTCTATATCAAGACTCGAGAAAGGTTCATCCATGAGAAGCAATGAAGGCTTTGGAGCCATTGCACGAGCCAATGCAATCCTTTGTTGCTGACCCCCAGACAGCTGATGAGGATATTTTTTCATAAATTGCGACATTCCAATCAAATCCAATAGTTCCTGACTTCGTTTTTTTCTTTTTTCATGGGACCAAGAACGCATACCGAATTGGATATTTTCTTCAACTGAAAGGTGAGGAAATAATGCTATGTCCTGGAATACCATTCCAATATGCCTTTTCTCAGGGTCGACATGTGTTTTAAATCCACTTAATTTTTTTCCGTTCAGGCTAATTTCACCCCTGGAAGGCTGTTCAAAACCAGCAATGCTACGCAGCACTGTAGTCTTTCCACAACCACTTGGTCCCAGTAAACAACCGATTTGACATTCATCTAGTTCAAAATCAAAACCAAAAATTATCTGTTTTTTTCCATAAGCGATGTCTAAATTTTTTATTTCAAGACATTTCATTTTTTATTTTTAATTATTTTAATCGCGTCTTTGAAATTGTTTGACTCAAATAAATCACTGGTAATAGTCCTGCTAAGACAATAGCTAAAGCGGAAGTCGAGGAATCAGCAAGCCTCTCATCTGAGGCCAATTCGAAGGTTCTCACTGCAAGAGTATTGAAATCAAAAGGTCTTAAAATCAAAGTAGCAGGTAATTCTTTCATGACATCAACGAATACGATCATCAATGCGGTTAATGAAGAACTTTTTAAGAGAGGTATGTGAACTTTCATCAAAGCTTCACGAGGTCGATATCCTAATGAACGAGCTGCATCATCCATTGATGGCTTGATCTTTTCTAGTCCAGATTCAACGGTCTGTAGACTGACTGCTAAAAAACGGACTACATAGGCGAACATTATCGCAAAAATAGTTCCACTTAAAATTAAACCACTTGAGATACCAAAATAAGAACTCATTAATGAGTCTATTTTTCTATCAAACCAAGCAAATGGGATTATCACTCCAACAGCTATAACGGTTCCAGGAAGAGCATAGCCTATTGATGCAGTACGAACTGAAATGATCATAATTTTTTCTGGTATAATTCTTTTCCCATAACCTAAAAACAGCGCAACAATCACTGAGACCAACGCCGCACTAAATCCCAAAACGATACTATTACGAGCTATCTCAAAAAATCTGTCATCCATCATTTCTCTCCACGTTTCTAATGCCCAAACTAGGAGTTGAGTCGCAGGTAATAAAAATCCTAGGAATAATGGGATGGCGCACACTGAAAATGCACCATAAGCTTTTAAACCCTTAAGAGAATATTCCGAATAATGAGCTAGATTTCCTGAGGTGTTGTGAAATTTAGCTTTGTTACGGGACACTCTTTCAATAATGATTAATATGAAAACGAATAACAAAAGCATAGCTGCCATCCTAGAAGCTGCAGAGTAATCACCCAGTCCGAACCATGTGCGAAAAATTCCAGTAGTAAATACTTTTAGCCCGAAATAGGCGACCGTCCCGTAATCCGCCAATGTTTCCATTAGTGCTAGAGAAAGCCCTGCTGCTACTGCGGGCCTCGCTAGAGGAAGTCCTACCCAATAAAAACTTTGCCATGGGCTACAATTTAAAGAGCGAGAAACCTCAATAACTCCAACTGACTGTTGAAGGAAAGCTGTTCGAGCCAATAGATAAACGTAAGGATAAAGTACCAAAGACAGCATTGCGATTGCTCCGCCTAAAGAACGTATTTGTGGAAAATAATAATCACGTAAGCCCCAACCTGTCCAACTCCGAATTGCTGTTTGAACAGGTCCGGCATAATCAAACATGCCAGTGTAAGTATAGGCGACAATATATGCTGGCATAGCCATGGGAAGAAGTAGGAGCCAAACAAATAATTTTTTCCCTGGAAATTTGCACATTGTAGTTAGCCAAGCTGTTGATACACCGAGAACTAACGCACCGACACCTACTCCAGAAGTTAATAGCAAAGAGTTATATATGTACTCTGATAACACTGAATCCTTTAGGTGCTCCCAGTTCTCACCTGAAGGTTCAATAAATGAAGATAAAATTGTCAGGATAGGTAAACTAAAAACTAAAGCCGTCATGATGATACTCGTTTTCCAAAGGCGGCTTGTAAAACTTTTCATAAGTGGCTTAATAATATTTGGTCTCGATTTAAACTGAATTGGAGGCAAATTTCTTTAGTTCTGAACCACGAGAAGTTATGTGCTCCATCTATCAATTGTCAGTAATAAGTATTTATTCGTATTGGTTAAATCATATTCTATTTACATAAGAACATATTACATTCACTTGACTGAAAAGTGAATCTCTAAAGATCTACAATTTAATGGAATTTACATGCTTTGGTATTTAAACCCAACGCATAGAGTACTATGAAAAATTTTGTTGGATTTGACTTAGGTCTGCCTTTGGTGGACTAAAGACAGCTATAGGTATGGGGTTCTAACATTCACCTTTTCCATAGGTAAGGGTGGAAGAAGTGAATCTTAGCTTTGACTTTGGTGACTCAGGTCTAGGCT
>CAJWZD010000036.1 GCA_913049685.1 uncultured Fidelibacterota bacterium | reverse complement strand
AAGCGTCCTACTCCTTAGCGATTTATTTTTATTATTTTCATCCAGGATAGATTTAGGATCCGTTCCATCATCAACAAATATAGTTTCAATTTTTGCGCAAACTAGATTGTTGCAATTCTCAATCTTGACTATAGATCCTGACGTAAGCCAGTATCCAAAAATACCCTCATCTGAATTTATATAAAGGGAACAAAGAACTAAAAAAGATATAAAATATGGTCTCAACATTATTTTTTTAAAAAAATTTGAAATATTTTAACCTTTTCTCTAAAAAATATAAAAAAGTATTAGCCTTCGATGGAGGAGGGGTTAGAGCAATTATGGGCGTATATTTTTTAAAGAAATTAGAGCAGGAGTCATCAAAAAGTATTTTTGAATCTTTTGATTTATTTATAGGTACTAGCGCTGGGGCAACTAATGCATTATTACTTGGAATGAATGGCTCAACAATTACTGACCTTGAGAGGTTTTGGACTGTTGATAACTTAAAAAAGATTATGAATCAGTCCTTTATAGATAAAGCCTCAATATTTCAGACAAGGCCTAAATATTCAAATGAAGGAAAAAAAGAGATTCTTAAGACTTTCTTTGAACATAGGAAGATTGGGCAGTCACTCAAACCAGTAGTTGTAACAGCCTATGATTTGGAGGCACGAAAACCAATTCTATTATCTAGCTATGGAGATCCGGAGGTTACAGCAGTTAATGCAGCAAATGCTTCAAGTGCTGCTCCGATCTATTTTCCTACTGCAAGTATGGAAGATGGAAGGTGGTTAATTGATGGAGGTATTGCCACAAATAATCCCTCTTTGCTTGGTTATGTGGAAGCTAAAAAAATATTTTCTACTGACAACATTAAGGTACTAGGGATAGGAGCAGGGTTAAATAAAAGAAAAATTAGTGGTAAAAATTCAAGGAATTGGGGAGCTCTTGGATGGTTTAGGCATGATATTTTGGGAATAATGCTTGAATCAAGTTTACAAAATGAAATATTAAAAGATTTAATTGGAGAAGACTATCTTCGGGTAAATTCATCTATTGGTAATGTGAATCGTAGAATGGATGATATGTCGGAAAAGAATTTAGAGAGAATAAGATTGCTTGCAGATGATTGGTGGCAAAAATATGGAAAAAAATCTATTAATTTTATAAATTCTTAAACTATCTGTATTACATTGGATAAAACTGTTGTACACTCACGTTTCATTTATTTTTTATAAGGGATATCTATGAATATTTACGTCGGAAACTTATCTTGGTCTATTGATGATCAGCAGTTAGAAGATCTTTTCAAAGAACATGGTGAGGTGACCTCAGCAAGAGTCATAACTGACCGTTTTACTAAAAGATCAAGAGGCTTTGGCTTTGTTGAAATGGCAAGCGGAGCTGAGGATGCAATTCAAGCTTTAAATGATGCAGAAGTTGATGGAAGAAAGCTTGTTGTTAATGAATCTAGACCTAAGGAAGGATAGATAGCTCAAACTACTAAAAAGCGCTTGAAACTTGACATATCAAGCGTATTTTTATTCAATTAGAGTACATTTGACTCACTAATGGGGGATTACGTGAATATTAAAAACTTTTTTATACTTTCTTTGGTGTTATTTATTGCACCAAATACTATTTTTGCACAGGACGATGAAACTGCTGAAGTGGAAGAGATCATTGTTACTGCAACAAAAAGAGAAACAAATTTAATGGAAACACCACTTGCTGTTTCAGTAGTTACACAAGAACAAATGGCTTTACGAGGCCTTTCAAGAATATCAGACTTATCATCACTTGTTCCAAACTTAGTTGTTGGCAACTCTGGTGAAGATTCTGGTGTATCAATTGCAATTAGAGGTGTAAGTTCAAATAACTATACTGAACTCGGAGATCCTACTGTAGCTATTCATGTTGATGGAATGTATACACCAAGAGCTCAAGCTGCATTAGCTTTAGCACACGATGTTGAAAGAATTGAGGTACTAAGAGGGCCTCAAGGAACTCTCTTTGGTAGAAATTCAACTTCAGGTGCAGTGAATGTTATTTCAGCAAGACCTAAATTTGGCGATGAAATTTCAGGAAGATTCGGTTTAAGACTATCAGCCGATGGAAGAAATACAACTGAAGTAGATGGATTTTTAAATATACCTGTCAGTGATGAAATTGCTTTTAGAGCATCTTTCAAATCATCACTTGCAGACTCTTTTATAAACCAAACTGTTGATAGATATGATTGGTCTCTTGATTACAATAGAGACGGTAAGATTGGTCAAAATGTTTCTGGACCTGGGGGTCCTGACCAAGGAACTGTTACATGGGCGGATGGAAGAGATATAGTTGCTGATGGAATACCTAATGTAGACCAAAGAAGAGCTAGAGACGTGAATCCAAGCGATGCTTATTACAATGTAGACAATGAAGCAATGAGAATAGGTATGTTATATGCACCAGTTGATAAAGATTTTGAGTGGTATGTATCCTTTGATTCTTTTCAAGATAATGGAGCAGGTTCTATTTATTTAAAAGACTGTGAGCAAGCAGAACATTCTAGAGGCTTAAGCTATGATTTTTCTTGTGATACAGGCCCAAATGATCCATTTCATGCTGCAATAAATAACCCAGGTGAACTTGACCTTAGTATTGATACTTTCAGATCAGAACTTAAGTTCAAGGTTAATGAAAATATTATTGGAGAATTTAGACTAGCTATTGGCGAACATGATAGATACCAAATGTATGATGGTGATGGTGGTTTTCATACTTCACCAACTCACCCAGCTTACGGGTTTGTTAGAAATAATGCTGATTCGATGATGATGAACTGGACTGCGATGAGAGGACATTTTGGTGGCTTATTTGGTTATCAATATGGTTGGGGTCCTAGAGTTGAAGGTTCAAATGGTACCGGCTTTAATGGAGATGCATATTTTCAAAACAATGCTTGGGAAATGGGGTATGACAATTGTCAAATGGGATGGGGCGGCTCAGTTGAATCCTCTTTTGCCTATGGTTGCCAATATTCATTTTGGATGCAAGACGTAGATACTATGGCTGCTTTGCTAGGACTTGAAACTAGTAATGGCGCAGCAGCAGCGCTTAATAATGTAGTTAAACCAATGTGGTTTGATGAACTCTATAGGACTATTCAAAACAATGAGTCAAACGTACTTGAATTTCAACTTAAATCCGATGGAGATGGCGATGTTCAATGGGTAGCCGGTGTTTTCCATATGGAAGAAGACACTTATACAAGATTTGATGTGGAGATGCCTTTCCTAGGTCCAATTATTAGACCATTACATGAAATTTATCTTCAACCTGAAAGAACTACTGAAACTTCTGCTATTTTTGGTCAACTAGATTACCAAACTGGTCTCGAAGGTCTTAACTTGACTGTTGGTTACAGACATACCTGGGATGAAAAAACTGATGTAGGCGGAAGATCATATAAGACTTATGGATACTTTGACAACGCAAATGCTTACTGTAATGGTGGTGATTGTTTCTGGTTTGAAAGTTATGATTTCGTCGGTGATACAACACTAAGTGGTTTTGATGGAACGATCTTTACTTTCTCACCATGGAATCAATATTATCAATCAAATAATCTCCTAGCTAACATGGGTATAAGCGGAAGTGATGATCTTTCAGCTTTTACCGCTAATGCAAGTAATGACTATGACGCAAAATGGGATCAAGGAACTTGGAGACTTGGTGCAGACTATGTTGCTAATGAAGATTTATTCCTTTATGCATCAGTTGCAACAGGTTATAAAGCTGGTGGGTTTGGTGATAATGTTGACAGAGGTGATGGTCAGTTCATCAACTTTGAATACGATCCTGAATTTAATACAACATATGAGTTAGGCTTTAAGTCCGTTCACTTTGATGGAGATCTCAAACTTCTTGGTAATGTTTTCTACAGTGATTATGAAGATATGCAAAGAACATTGTTTGGTTTTGTTGGATATAGAGAACTTGATGGACAAGCTATTTATACTCTTATGACAAAAAATGTTCCTAACTCAACTATTCAAGGCGTAGAACTTGAATTTGATTGGAAGCCTTATGAGGCTGGTCGACTATTTGGTTGGGTCTCAATGCTTGATACTGAAAATGGTGCATCAAGCTCAGCTGAAGGAACTCAAGATGGATATCTTTGTATTGAGAGAGCTTTAATGGGTGTTGATCCTTGTTCAAATGACGGCACTATTGATTTAAGTGGTAAAAACTTAACATGGTCTCCTGAATTATCTTGGAATCTTCAATTTGAGCATAATACATACACTGCAAATGGTTTTAGAATAATGAACATAATTAGTGCTAACTACACTGGTGAAATGTACTATAACGAAACCAACTATGACAAATCACCATTCCATAGCGGAAGAGATGATTTATATACCGTTAACACCAGCATGGTTTTTATTGATGAAGCTAATGCATGGGCACTTGAATTTTATGTTCACAATGCTACTGATGAGCTAATTAAGACTGATTCATATCCTGCTAACGCTGGATTTGTTAAAGCAATGTACGCTCCTCCAATGGCATATGGAATTAGATTCAATAAAGATTTCTAATTTTTAAGCAATCTAAAAAGAGGAGAGCATAAGCTCTCCTTTTTTTTGAATTAAACTTATAATACTCAAATGTCCAATGCAGCAAATTATATAAAGAAATGGCATGAAGTTATTCTTGAAGGGAAAATGGAGCTTCTTGATAACCTTCTCAATGAAAATGCCACTTTTTATTCACCCGTAGTCTTTACTCCTCTTGAAGGTAAAGAAATTACAAAAATGTATCTGAGTGCAGCTGGCCTTTCATTTAATATGAATAGTTTTAAATATACGCGAGAGGTTAATGATGGCTATCAATCTGTTCTAGAATTTGAAACGACAATTGATGGAATAAGTGTAAATGGAGTGGATATGATTGAGTGGGATGATGACGGCAAGATACTTAATTTTAAAGTCATGATCAGGCCCTTTAAAGCAGTTGAAATTGTAAGAGCAAAAATGGTTGAAGCTCTTGAGCAAATTTAGTTGAATCCTTTATTTTATCAAGCAGCCTACGGTAGCAGAGTAGCCGTAGCAATGTTTTGATTTTCCACTATTTGTGCATGGCTAACACTCGTAACCCATTGCATCGAACTCGATCCTGCAGTTCTTATATATTTGATCCTTTACTTTCTGCGACAATAGCTCGGATGCAGGCCTTCTGTTAGTTCGGAATTTGTGTTTGGTTTGTGGATAGTGCGCGACAATATCAAATTCAAGCCTGTCGCCGAGGGTCGTGAGGTCTTCCTGCATATTGTCAAAATTGACAATGAAATCGACAATAGGTTTTTCACCGTCTGAATAGGTTGGGTAATTGACGTAATACTTCTTCTTCAGAACACGCTCAAGCTCCTTGTCAAAACTCCAGTTCTTTTTTCCGCGCGCATGATAATAGATATGTGATACAACCTTTTCGTATGGATGCCTTTCGATCGAAAAAGTGAAGTAATCATCGTAAGTTTTTTTGCCGACATGCTCGCGAATCGCAACAGCCGGCATATGATTGAAAAACTTGCCACGGCGTCTGGCGCGTAAAAATTTCATCTTGCGTGCCTTTATCATATCGCGATATCGCTGCTCTCCAAGACCAGCGTAGTTCTGAGGTAACGTGCCGCCCATGTCCAGCCTGACGAGTTCGTCTTCAAACGATATCGGAGTGATGATGTCATCGGGACCACAGACTTGGCTCAGACTAACCTCCATGCTTGTGCCCGAGGTTTTACGGGTCTTTACGAAAATAAACTTCTTTGCATGGCTAACGATCATTGGTTGCTCTGCTGATTCGACTAAGTCCTTTCTTGCGCCGATAGATAGCTATTTTTCTCGAAGCATCAATGGATTGCAAAATTCTCTGCCAAAAAGGTTTTTTCTCCGGATACCAACTGTTAGATTTATCCGGTAAAACGCCGTCCAGAACAACTTCCCAATCCGGCGATGATTCGTATCCACAACCGACCAGATCTGGTGTCATTGTGCCGTGGATTGCCTGCTGTTGGACGATGCGACCGAGATGTTTTCGCCAGACACCAACACTGGTCGGTCCAATAGGACGGACGCCACGCATTGCAACCTTTGACTTTTCAGACACTTGCGCGTGTTCATGGTACTCAGAAAATTTGTGTTGTTTCTCAAGCCATGGAAATTTTGCAGTGATTTGGCTTTGTATGACATCAGGGTTATTTACGAAATCCTCGTACCGGATATTGAGAAAACGATCGTGGCCGAACAATGAGCGTGCACAGGCATGCAATTCACGCCAAAGCCTAATGTTCGAGTAGTACATATCCTCGCTCTTACCGTGCCGGCTAACGATGACATCACGCGGATCGCGCGTTACGTAAATGACATAGAGATTAGGATCGTCGATGACTCCTGGCATGTACAACGTATCTTTGGGTCGTTTCGTGATAACCACATCGTTGTTTTTTGCGGTTACGAGGTGAAAGCGAATCTCATGGTCGTAATGCTTGTTTGTCCGAAAACAGGTGACCATCGCCTCGTGCAAGAGAGTAGTTCCGGATCGCGGCGAGCAGGCAACAATGTGAATGTGATTAAACATTAGCCATTGCCGCTTCGTTATAGGCAGATATTAGTATTTGCCAATCGGCCAGTTGCCAATAAATATTACGTAATCGTTTTTCTTTTTCAAACGATCGCTTTAAACGCACCATGTTTGAGTTTTTCCAATTACTGCCTTGTCTAATTCCGCATTTATCAAAATCAATTAACCAAACCTCGTTTTCTATATCGAGCATAATGTTGTGGATATTTAAATCGTGGAGATAAATCTGATGATGATGAAATTTGGCAATGGTTTGACCAATTTTTTTCCAAACATCAGCGGTTAAGCTGTTTGCTAGTAAAATATGATGTAAGTCTCTAGCGCTGGAAATTTTTTTTAAAATGATATCGGCTTGGTAATATAAGCCAGTCTTCTTCAACATCGCTGCGATCGGGGTTGGACAATTTAAATCCATATTTTTCATTTGCTGTAGCAGCTTAAATTCTCGCCATGCTCGTGATTTTTCAATACCTGTATACATATATTGATCACTTAGTACTTTTCCAATCAAGCCGCCGCGACGATAGTGCCGTAACACATATTCATTTTTGTTATGTTTAAAAAAGTAGGTGGTACCACGGCCGGTTGCCTGTCCTGTTATGGCATTTTGTGTCTTCCAATATTGACCCGTAAACATTTTTGGGACAGGTACAGGGAAATGGCCTGAATCAAACAACATGATGTGGGACTTAACTGATTTTTGTTGTATGTATGCCATGTAACTATTTTTGGCTTAAACGGATATTACTACGCACTTTAGACAATTGAGAATTTTCAGTATAACGTCCTTTTGTAACATGATGAATATGAAAAACACCATCAATATGCTTAGGCTCACCATCAGTGCCAAGTAGCCAGCGAAAGGCGGTGTCTTCATAGGTTTTACGCCAACGGTCAGATTCAGTTTGAAATATTGACAGTTTTTCACAATAACCTATAGCACGAGCAACGTCACCATGAACAATTTGAAATGGGCCGCGTGCTTTATCACGGGATTTACCACGCTCGTATAAACTGAAATTTTCTGTTTCTATATCGATAACTTGTGGTTGGGCATCATTTGACAATAATGGGTCATCATCTTTTAACATCTCAGTGATTTTTTCTTCTTTAGGAAAAAACAATGAACCTTTCTCGCCTTGTAAACTATCGGCGAGTGAGTCTAAGCAGTTCTCATAAAAGATAACGTCGCAATCTGTAAACCATATCCAGTCAGCTTCTGTTGACCGCGCAGCCATATTTCGGCCTATACCACGTCTAAAGAGCTTTCCTTTGGTAAGAGGGTGGAAATTCCAAGTTATATTTGGCGTGGTTATTTGACTAAAGAAGTCCAATGTAGCCTTTGTTTTAGTATCTTCTTCAGCATAAAAAACGGTCACAGTTAAATTTAGTTTTGTTGGTGGATAGTTTACAAACGAACTTAATTGATAGGTTAACATGTTGGCATAACCCCAACAGTGACTAACAATTTCTAAATCAAACTTTCCCTTTACTGCCTTGCGATCTACTTCAGCAGGTATTTTATCGCGAAACAATGACTGTGGTAAAATACGACCAAACACTAAACGATAAGCTTGTATAGCAAAGCTATTAAAGCCATTTGGTGAAAATGTTTTTGTTTCTATCATGTCAACCGCTCTGCCATCTCTCCAACGCTAAGACTCGCTATTTTAAAGCATTTGAATTTGATGTCTATTTTTCTTAGTGAATAGACTATACTTTAAAAAAGTATAAATATTCTTTTGTGTATTTGAAGGTTTAAAATGTCATGAGTTATACAACTTACCTAATTGGAAATTTAATTTTTATTGTCCTGCTTTATTTAGTTGTCAAAGATAGGATTAAATGGTGATGGATTTCTATAAAAAATATGGTCAGCTTATAGGCTATTCAATACTTTTAGCTTTTGCAGTTTATGTCTATAAATATTTTAAAGATTTGGGTGGATAGATATTGAATTTAAATTTAGTCATTGCCGCATTTATTATTAGCGTTTTAGGAATGGTTATTTTTATCATTACAACTAATGATAAAAAATTTAATATATTTACTTGGGGTTTAGTATTTATACTTCTCCCTCTGATGCTTTACTGGTTTGTTTTTTAATGAAATCTAGAGCTCTTGCTGCAGTAATTCTCGTTGCGCTTGTATTATTAGGATGTCCGAACACACTTATTAAATCCGAATGTGCAGAAGCTCAAACTCAAGTTGCAACTGTTCTTACAGACTGTCTTGATAACAACTAATATCTAAATTGTTTCAATCAACCAATAAATTAGCCATAGTAAAACCATTATCATTTGGATTTGATAAAAACTCAGCTAAAACTAATTGTTTTCAAACAAATAAATCCCAAGAGAACTTATTAAAATTAGTAATTAATGAGCACCTAAAATTAAAGCAAGTTCTATATCAAAACAATATAGATTTTGAAATATTAAATAGTCCCAAAGGATGCTTAGATGGAATATTTCCCAATAACTGGGTTATTACTTATGCTGATAATACATATGATCTTTTTAGTATGCATAATCCAAATAGAAGGTTAGAGAGATCAAAAGATAATATAGATTTCTTACAAAAAACTTATAAGCTGGAAAATGACTATTCTATTTATGAAAAAAATAATAAATTTTTAGAGGGTACTGGTTCTCTAGTCTTAGATAGAGTAAATAAGTTGGCATATTTATCATCATCGGAGCGATCATGTGTTGAATTAGCAAATCAATGGTCGCTTAAAAGAGGCTATACTTTAGAAGTTTTTAGTTCATATCTTAATAAGCAACCTGTTTATCATACTAATGTATTAATGTTTATTGGTTCAGAAGTGGCTTGCATCGGATCAGATCTTATTAGAAATAATGATGTAGAGAGCTTGTTACAAAAGCATCATAGAGTTATTAGATTGTCTGAAAATGAAGTTAGGAATTTCTGTGGAAATTGCCTTGAAGTTAGAGATATAAATAATAATAAAATATTGTTAATGTCTTCAAG
>CAJWZD010000035.1 GCA_913049685.1 uncultured Fidelibacterota bacterium | reverse complement strand
TTATTAATTTATAACTATACTCGTCACCTACAGTGGCTGTCATAGTTGGAACGGAAACAATTTTAATAGGTGCATTTACAAAAAATTCTGAATCTATAAATTTGCTGAGATTTCCATCAGAAACCTCAATCCTTAGCTTATGAAAATCAACCTGAGCAGTCGAAGGTTCCCAGTGGAGCCTACCTGAATGTGGGTCCATCCTCATACCTTCTGGAAGAACATGAGCTATATAAATTAATTTATCATCCTTATTTGGGTCTTGCGTCTTTAAATCAAAATCCCATATCGCCCCTACATTTATTTTTGTCATTGGAGGGGGAGCTTTTTGAATGATGGGCGGATGATTTACAAAAACTTTAACAAATTGTGTATCTGAAGCTACTCCATGAGTAGAAACTAAAGCATATTCTACTGTATCAATTTGTGCTTCATTTGGCACCCATGTAAGTAAACCAGATTTTTTATCTACTCTCATACCACTAGGGCCAAAAAATAATTTATAATTTGCTTCTTGGCTTGTTCTTTGTCTCCAGACTTTTACATCATAATCATATTTTTCCCCTACTGTTGCTAATGTAGGCGCTTTAGATAGTATTCTAATGCCGGATCTGGCAGACAGCTGAAACTCCTGGACATCTCTTTCAAAACCATCAGAAACAACAAGTCTAACATCGTATTGCTCTGCATTGATACTATCAGATTTCCAATACAATACTCCTTCATTAATAGTCATCCCTGGAGGTGAAACTTCTAAAAAGAATTGCAAAGATGCATCCTTATTCCTATCTCTTACAATTGGCTCATACTGAAACACTCCTCCAGCGACAAATTCAGTACCTAAAGGCTGAGTTAAAAACCTTGGTGGGTCATTGACATAGATCCAAACTTGCTCATCTCTACTTTCTAAAACAGGGACCGTTTTATATTCTTGATTTTCGCTCCCAGAAGCTGACAAAGATTCCATGATTTCGTCAACCTTTACTCTAACCAAGTATGAAACAGGAAAAGCATCTAACTGCTCTTTATTCGGAACCCATCTAATAGTTTGGCTTTCGTAATGAAAAAACATCCCTTTCGGCGGAGGGACTTGCCATCTGAAACTATGAAAAGCTTCGGATGTGTCTCTTAATAACATATACTCAAAAGGTTGATTTAATGTCAAAATATATTGAGGAAGAACATGCTTAGGTAAACGTTGCCCAATCATTTCTTCTTCTTTAAGTGTTTTGGGGCTTTCTAGAGTGCGAATAACTTTTTTAGGAGGAACTGATTTTGGCTGTTCTTTTAAAACATCACCCTCTATTACTGAAGGATCTAATGCTTGAGGTATGCTAGCTATCCTTTGCTCACCTAATTCAGTTATCACTTCTTCTTCAGGCTGAGGAAGCTGAGGCAATTGTTCAGGAATAACTTCAACATAAATCTCTGGGACTTCTGGCTGAACATCTTCAATGTTAGAAAGCAAATCAGGTAATTGTTCAGAAATAAAATCTGTACTTAATAAAAACCCTTGATCATATTCAGCAGACTTTTTACCAAAATCTAATACATATATTGAATTTTCCTTCCCATCCCATGCCGAGACCATGACATTGCCAGTATATTTACCTAACTTGGTTAATGGCAACATAGAAAAAACTTGCATTTCTTCTGGGACTTTAGACATTACGTTTCGCACGCTTTCCATCCCCCCATCTTCACCGGAGACCATCGTTAATGCATTGATATCTGATGATAGCATTAAAAGGTCTTTAAATGAATCTTGATTAAAATCTGCAATTTCAATTTGAGTTAAAGGACCAGGCTGAACCGGGACTCTTTCGATTACTAAAGTAGCAGGCGTAAGAGTTAAAGCAATGATATCTCCAGATCTAAAAGAAGCCAATACGTCTTTGAAACCATCAGAATCCCAATCAGTAAGTTGAAATGAATTATGTAAAATACCGCTGATACCATCAAAGTTTTTTCTTATAAGAGGACCAGAATCAAATATCCCACCAATATTATAAAATGGTTGTGCTTTTATTGTATTCCCTTCAGGACTTATAGCTAATAGATCTTCGTAGCCATCGTTATCATAATCAACAATTGCAGAATACAATAAGCCAGAACCTACTAAAAGCTCATCAGGCCTAATCTTTTTTATAATAACTAATCTACCTTGACTATCTAAATCAAGAATTGCGAATCCCCTGTATGGACTCCCTAAAGATAAAACTAACTCTTGATCTCCATCAGCATCTTGATCAAACATTGAAAAATTATTACATCTTAAAGACCTATCTTGCTTACCAATATCTAGAGTGACTGATGGTAATTCAGAAAAAGAATCTTCTTCCCAACTATATACAGCTACAAACACGTGGGGTGTTGCATTTGTCCCAAACCTTGAAAGGTTCATCACAATAATCAAATCTGGTATACCGTTACCATCTAAATCCCCAATCTTTGCATCTACAAAATAGCCATCTAATTCTTTTGGGGCATCAAACTCCCAAATTGGAGTTTGATATCCATCACCATCTACCTCATTATACCTTATCATTGTAGGAAATACATTTTTCTCTGGATCTAATTCGAGAGAAATAAATTCAAATAAATTATCACCATCTAAATCATAGGACCCCCCTAGATGAACAATCTTCTGCGAAAAAACTGAACTTAGAATCCAAATTAAAGGAAATAATAATTTTATTTTTTGAAAAATAAATTTCATTTTTTGAATATTCTTATTGATTCAATTCCATATTAGTAGAGTCAATATTCATTGACTCTGGAAGCACATCATTTAATTTTTTATTACTATTAAGTGAATTAGGTGCAACCTTAGCATTCTCTAATTTTAGATTATCAGACGTACTATCTGGGTTATTATCTTGGATATCGGTTGAGGCTGGACTATTAACTGGATTTTGCGGGTCAGGAGCAGCAAGCTCTAATTTAGCTTTGGAATTTGTAGTTACACCCTGCCCTTCTGGATAAATCCCTTTAAGAGGATTTACTGGAATTTTTGGATTTTGTTGATCGAATTGCGCTTCAGGGATTCTTCGCTCATGGGAAACTTTAGGCAACTGTCCATTAGGGCCAAAAAGAGGCTCTTCTAAATAGGCACCCTGGAGTAAATTAGTTTTAAGCGAGTCTGAAAATTCTTCTTGAATCAATCTAGAAAACATTGCTGCTGGTTTTAAATAACCGGCAATATCAAATTGAGTCGTTATCTTTTTAGAACCATTCTCTCGTACTTTAACCTCGCCTCTAATGGCTTGCAATGTGCCTTCATTTAAAAATACCGCTAATGATTGAGAAGGAGTAGATGGTGTAGTAGCTGATAGATATAGTCCTTGATAATTAGCGCTATCACCTGAATCATCAAATGAAAATTTGATAAGCTTATCTTTAAAATCCATTCCTAAGCTTGTTGGGAATCCTTCAAAAAAGTAGTCAGGGAACTCAAATAGTTTAGGGTCGAAAGCTTCTGGTTGATATGACTGAGATACAGAGTCAGCTTCAGGCGAAATAGACATAAATATTATATTTGTTTGCGTATCATGAACCATTGTAAGAGTGGTCACACTGTCAGGAGCTTGCTCTTTTAAAGTATAAGCAAAATCGTAATCATTACCCCTGCGTAAATAATTTGTATTTGCAGATATGCTGTGTTGAAAATGTGTAGGGTTCCCCATAGGAGGAACTTGAGTAACATTTATTCCAAATGGTGACTCACCATCAAATACATATCTACCTTTATTCCCTTTCGATGGAGTCATAACCATGACATAATACAGGTCTATACCCCGATCATCTTCTTCTTTATCAGATAGGTCTAACGACTCTGGAACTAAAACATTTCGTAAAGTATCTTCCCAGGTCTCTACCACAGCAACTGAATCAGAAGGCCCAAAAACAGTTTTATGAAAAGCGATTTCTTTATCTTCATCTGGAATCGGATTTTTAAAAATTGAATCATTTATTGATAACAAAGTAGAGTCTATTTGCTCGACCTTTACTGAAGCTTTAGCAGCCCATATTTCACTACTCATATCAGAGCTCTCTATCGGTATATCAATCTTACTTTGCAATATAGGTTTCTTCACAATACCTGCATCATTTAAATAATCAACCAATGTTGGCCCATCAATTGGTTTTTTATTATAGCTTGATCTATTAGCGTTTTTATTTTGAGCGTAATCATCTTTTGTAATTGTTTTATTATAAAAACCGGATTCGATCCTAGAACTAACTAAATCTAAAATATCTGATTTATCAGGGTCCTCCATTTCTAAAAACAACTCTTCGTGTGAAAATTTTGAGTCATTAAGGCTAATTACACCAGAATTAATATTTAGTATTTTAACTTCACCAGTCCTAAATGGAATTAAAAGACCTTGCTCACCTTTTTTAAGATCCTGATAAGCTTGGACTTCTGCACCTATTATACCTCTAGCATTACCAAGACTTAAAATTTCAGTAACAACATGCTTAAAATTCTCATTTGCATTATATATAGCAATTTTTAGTGTATTTATTTCAGCTGAAAATTGAGCAATATAATTACCTCCAAGTGATGTAAAACCACCAGAATACATGTGCCCAAAACCATTTTGAATTAATGGATCAGATAATATCCTAGCATCTTCTATTTTTAATTTATTGTTTTGAATTTCAGGTTTGAAAATCAAAGTTTTTCTAACTGGAGTACCAAATGAAACAGAAAGTTGATTTAATTTTCCATAAACTCTAGAAAGGTTTAAAGGTCTTATATTATCAAGTTTTAAGCCTGAATGACCCGCTACTAGTGGTACTTTTGAAAAACCACTCATCGTACCTTGAAACACATATAACCAGCCATCATCATTGCTATCTGCACTTATTTTAGAAGAGGCAACCAAATCGGGTTGCCCATTTACATCAATATCTAATATAGCAACATCAGTGAAATAAGCACCTTTAGGCAGTGTGTAGGACCAAATAGTATCACTAATTACTTTCCCTTGAAACTCTATAAGAGCCGCTTTCCTATCAGAACTACTAATAACAACGACTTCCTTGTGCCCATTTCCATCAAGATCATAAAGACCACTAGTTCTATTTAATTGACCACCGGACAAAAATTCAAAGCATAGTACAGATACAAGAATGCACCCGCAAATACCAAAAATAATGTTATTTTTCCGCATCATTACACTTTCTGTCTTGATATATTATTGACGTCAAGACGTATCTATTTCACAGGAGAATATAGAATTAAACTCCCTTACCTCGTTTACTCTAGCGAAAAATATAGGTTAAAGAACCGTTTTTTCCAAGAAAAAGACCAAAAATTAGTTTCCCCAATTTTTCATTAAAATTTGACATATATTTTCTTTTGTATTTAGTGGATAGTACATAAATTGCTTAGATTGCAGATACATGCGGAGAGGTCTTATATCATGAAAAAATTACTTACATATATAACAATTTTATTATCAACCGGCTATAGTCAGTTTGATTTATACCCAGTTACTGATTTTTTTGGTGGGGGTATAGGATATAGCCCTATGTATATAAACATAGACGAATTCCCAGCCACTGACCTGTTAGAAGGGCTTGGTCTAGATCCAAAACAATTTGATACTCCTTTTGTTGTCCACGGCGGAGAGGGCTTTGCTCATATGACTGGCAAATGGAGAATTGGTAGCTATGCTGGTGTTGGTAGCTCTAGTATCAGTACAGTAACTAATGTCAAATTGTTTGTAGATACTGGTGAACCAGGGTACCAGGATGAAGCCACAGTAGACTATGATGGGAACTTTAATCCGTCAATTGAAGCAAAAGTAACTGTTGCTCTAGGAGCAGCATCAATTGAATACGTAATGCCCATATTTCAAGATCTTGAAATTTCTGCTGGGGCGATGATGGGCCTTGGGCGTTTAAATTTATCTATTGACCAGTATGCTGCTAACCCTAAATGGGGTGAAATGTTTGATTTTTCATATGGTGATAAAATAACTGGTTTAGACGCTGACTCTAATTCTACGGTAAATTATTATTACGCCGTGGATAACACTGGTAGTCCTATTGCAGGTTTTAACGCTTCAAATGCTCCAGGTGTAATGTCAGATTTAAGTGGTACATTTTTTAATTTTCAACCATATGTTGCTGTCAAATGGCAACTACTTGATAGGGTTGGCCTAAGAATTAGTGCTGGATTTAATAAAGGCACTATAGGTCAAGGTCGTTGGAAACTCAACAGTAGATACCTAATTGGAGATTCAGAAGAATATACTCTTAGAGGTGTAACGTTTAGAACTATGTTATACCTAGGTCTATAGTACCCTTCCAATTACTTTAAATAAAATGCCTAAACAATCCGTCAATCGAATTTGGCCAATAGTGGTATCTGTACTATTTGGTTTTATTTTTGCAATATTAGTCTTCATGCCTGAAGCCTATTCAAAAAATAAGAATATATATAAAATTCTAAAAAATAAAATAATGGTCATGCAACAAATTATATCCTATGTTGATCATTTTTATTTTGACAATGTTGATATGGACAAAATTATGGATGGTGCCTTTCATGGGTTAATGGAAGAGCTAGATCCACACTCAACTTATATACCAGCTAAAGAGCAAGAAAATATAGATGAATTATTTAGGGGTAATTTCCAAGGAATAGGAATTGAATTTGATATACTCCATGGATACATCACTGTTATTTCTCCTGTCCCAGACAGTCCTTCTGACTATGCTGGCTTACAATCAGGAGACAAAATTATAGCCATTGATGAAAAGGATGCATACAAAATAACGAAAGATGAAGTTGTTAAAAAACTCAGAGGTAGGAAAGGTACCAGGGTAGATATAACTATTAAACGCATAGGACTGGAAGACCCTTTTGATGTAACAATTATCAGAGATGATATTCCTATTTATAGTGTTGGAGCCGCTACTATGCTCGATAATAAAACTGGATACATCCTCTTAAGAAGGTTTTCTGCTACAACTATTGATGAAGTAAATAAAGCTATAGACAAGCTAGATAAACAAAATTTTAAAAAGTTAATATTTGATCTTCGTGGTAATAGTGGCGGGTATCTTGAGCAAGCAGCAGCAGTGTCAAACCTTTTTATATCAACAATGGATACATTAGTCTATACAAAAGGTAAAATTTCAGATTCAAACCAAGCTTTTATTTCAGATCCAAAAAAAGGGCGAAATGATTTTTCATTAATCGTTCTAATAAACAGAGGCTCTGCAAGTGCAAGTGAAATCGTTTCAGGAGCAGTTCAAGATCTTGATCGCGGGCTAATTGTTGGAGAAACTAGTTTTGGGAAAGGCTTAGTACAAAGACAACTCCCACTAGAAGGTGGGTCAGCAATTCGGATAACAATGGCTAGATACTACACTCCAAGTGGAAGATTAATACAGAGGCCATATGAGGAAGGAGATGATCTAACTTACTATAAAGAACTTTATGCAAACGATAGAGAATCTGTACTAGATAGCTTAAGAAAACTGAGACCTCAATATAAAACCAGGCAAGGACGAACAGTTTATGGCGGAGGAGGAATAACCCCTGATAAATACATTCCTTACAAAAACAAATTAACAAAAGAGACTCAAAAACTTTTAAGAAACCCTGAAAGACCTATCTTTAATTTTTCTTCAACTTACGCAACCCAAAATGATATAGGATTTAAAAATTTTATAAGATTTAAAAATAATTGGCAAGTAAACCAAGCTGTGTATTCTCAATTCCTTGATTATCTAGAAAATGATTCAATCTCCTTTAATCCCGATTCTTTGCAATTGGACGAATCATTTATCCACAATAGAATAAAAAGTGAAATTGCTGGAACAATCTGGGGTAAAGATGAATCTACAAGCATTAGACTTACACTTGATAACCAAGTTTCAGAAGCAATAAAATATTTTAACGAAGCTAATGCATTCTTGGATTACCGTAATTAAATTATAAGCTGTTTATAAATAAAATTGCTTATTTAATTTTTTACAAAGCAAATAATTTCATAATTATGGAGGTATAAAATGGTTGATTTTTTCGTACAAGGTGGTGGCTTTATGTGGCCAATCCTTATAGCCTTACTTTTTGGTTTGGCTGTCGTAGGAGAAAGAGCATACTCGTTAGTTAATTCAAGTTCTGACACAAATAAGTTTTTTGATGATGTGAAAACTATATACGATGACTCAGGAAAAGATAAGGCAATGGAGTTTTGTGAAAGTACTCCAGGACCAGTTGCCTCAATATTTTTAGCGGGACTTTCAAAGATAGGGAAACAAAAAGAAGAGATAGAAAAAGCAGTGCAAAATGCTGGGGGATTAGAAATGGCATTCCTCGAAAAAAATATGATTTGGATCAATTCAGTAATAACCATTGCTCCAATGCTTGGTTTTACTGGTACAGTTGTTGGTATGATTAAGGCTTTTGAAGATATTAAAATGGCAAATGATATATCTCCAGCAGTTGTTGCTGGTGGTATTTCCCAAGCTCTTTTAACGACTGCATTTGGACTAATCGTGGCAATGATTATGCAAGTTTCACAAAACTTTTTTGTTTCAATGATTGATAAACTTATTTTAGATATGGAAGAGCAGTCTATCAAGATTGTTGAATATCTCCAAGACTCAAAATAGCCTTTAATAAATGATCAGGAATCGTCGTTTTAAAGGTGGAGAGATCCCAACAGGATCTATGGCCGATATTGCCTTCTTATTATTAGTATTCTTTCTTGTAACAACAACAATAGATACTGACAAAGGGCTGGGTATAATTCTACCTCCAGCGGGCGATGTAGAAATAGAAATTAAAAAGAAGAATATTCTAAATTGCTTAATTAATTCTCAAGGCAAGGTACTTCTCGATGAAGAACCAACAGAAGTAGAGCAAATAAATAGGATTGTTAAAAAAAGATTGAGTAAAAACCCCCTTTTAATTGTATCTGTTAAAGCACACCCTAAAACAGCATACAGCGATTATGTAAGGGTAATTGACCAACTCAAAATCGCTAATGCAAAAAAAATATCTATAGCGAATTCAAACTAATGAACTTTTCAAGAAAAACTAAAATATCAAGCGAAATTCCAACCTCATCAATGCCTGATATTATTTTTATGCTTTTAATATTCTTTATGGTAACAACGGTATTACGTGAATATTCTGGGCTACCTGTAAATATTCCAAAAGCAGAAAAAATTGAAAAATTAAAAGGTAAACGACATACCGCTCACATTTGGATTTCAAAAGAAGGGCTAGTATCTATTAATGATAGACTTTTTGCGGTTCAAGATGTTGCTAAAATAATGTATGAAAAAAGAGTCTCAGACCCACAGTTAGTTGTCTCTTTAAAAGCTGATGAAGAAGCAAAGATGGAACTAATATCTTCTATTCATGAAGAACTTAGAGAAGCTGATGCGCTTAAACTTAATTATTCTACTAAAACACTAGTTCGATAATGAAGCTAAATACAAACCCATTAAAAGGTAAGTACCCCATAACTGTTAGAATCGCCGGACTTTGTGGTATCTTTAGCCTTATTTTTATATTCTTAGTATTTCCAAGATTCATTACTGAGTCTGAGTTTGGCAGCGTAGATCAAATTGTGATTGAAAATATAGATATCCCTCAAACTCAACAAATTGATAATACACCACCACCAGCAAGACCTTCAATCCCAGTCCCAACTGATGATGAAGATATTGCAGATGATGTAACGTTAGATGACCTAGATTTTGATGATTTTGAAGCATGGGATGCACCTCCAGCTCCAAGTGGGCCTAAAGTAAAATTCATTCCTTACGATGATCCCCCTAAACCAATTAGTGCTATTAGACCAGTTTATCCTGAAATAGCTCAAGAAGCTGGCATTGAAGGGGTTGTAGTAGTCCAAGCTTTTATTGATCAAAAAGGTAGAGTAAAAGAAACAATAATTTTAAAGGGCATACCAAATACTGGTTTAGATGAAGCAGCTATGGAGGCGATAAGGAAAACAAGATTTAGACCTGCTAAACAAAGAGAGAGGGCGGTCGGCGTCTGGATTTCTATTCCAGTAAATTTTAAATTAAAATAAAATTCTCCTACTACCCTTTTATGTTAGCTCTGTGATACTCCCAATTCATCTTTCTAATATATTCTTGTGAAATCTCTTTCGGACATTCGGCTTCACAAGCACCCGTATTTGTACAATGTCCAAAACCTTCTTCATCCATTTTATCTACCATAGAAACAACTCTCTTGTCTCTTTCTGGTTGGCCTTGAGGTAATGACGCTAATTGTGAAACTTTAGCAGATACAAATAAACTAGCAGATGCGTTTTTGCAAGCAGCAACACATGCTCCACAACCAATACAAGCAGCAGCATCGAATGCATACAATGCATCTTCCTGAGAAATTGGAATTGCATTCCCATCAGGAGCACTACCTGTATTCACAGATATATATCCACCAGACTGTATAATTCTATCAAAAGGAGTTCTATCAACAACAAGATCTTTAATTACTGGGAATGGCTTTGCCCTCCATGGTTCAATAACGATACTGTCACCATCATTAAAATGATACATATGTAATTGACATGTGGTTGTGCCTTTTAGTGGTCCGTGAGGCTTGCCATTTATCACCATAGAACAACTCCCACATATTCCTTCTCTACAATCATGATCAAAAGCAATTGGTTCTTCTCCCAGTAATATAAGACGCTCATTTAAAACATCTAACATCTCCAAAAATGACATATGCTCGTTAAGCCCAGGGACATCATAATGAACAAATCTTCCTTTATCTTTTGAATTCTTTTGGCGCCAAACTTTTAATTTAATT
>CAJWZD010000034.1 GCA_913049685.1 uncultured Fidelibacterota bacterium | reverse complement strand
TCACTATTAATTCTTAGTAATTGATCAAATATATGGGCTCGCATGGGAGCCATTCCTGCTCCACCACCAATAAAAACCATTTCTGCAGGTGTTTCTTTTGCAAAAAACTCACCAAATGGACCAAATACTCTTACTTTATCGCCTGGTTTGAGATTAAAAGTCCAAGATGACATAAGGCCTGGTGGTATATCAGAAGAACCAGGCGGGGGACTTGCAACTCTAATATTAAATTTTAAAACCCCTTTTTCATCAGGATAATTCGCCATTGAATAAGCTCTTATGATTGGTTCAGGGCTATTTGCAACATTATCCCAAATTTTAAACTTATCCCAATCTTGTCTATATTCTTCAGCAACATCAAATGATTTATAATTTAGATCCTTGTATGCTGGAGCCTCGAGTTGAACATACCCACCAGCTTTAAAATGAACATCCTCACCCTCTGGCAACTTTAAAATAAGCTCTTTGATAAAAGTTGCAACGTTATCATTTGAAATAACTTCACACTCCCATTCCTTTACTCCAAATACTTCTTCTGGAATTGTAATCTTTAAGTCATTTTTTACTGATACCTGACAAGACAATCTCCAGCCATCTTTTTTTTCCTTCGAGTTAAAATGAGATTCTTCAGTTGGCAAAATAGAACCGCCGCCCTCTTCTATCTGGCACTTGCATTGACTACACGTTCCACCACCCCCGCATGCAGATGATAGAAAAATCTTATTTTCGGCAAGTGTTTGCAATAACTTATTACCAGATGGAACGACAATAGGATTAGAGGAGTCTCCATTAATTTCAATTGAGACATTCCCAGAACTAACTAATTGACTTCTTGCAGCAATGATTATTGCTACGAGAAGTAGCACAACTCCGGTAAATGAGATAACACCTAAAAGTAAATCGATTTGCATAATTAATATATTGTTATTAAAAAAAAAATTTAAAGAGATATGCCTCCAAAAGACATAAAACCGAAACTCATTAACCCAACTATTATAAAAGTCATACCTAGTCCTTGCAGGCCATCAGGAATATCTGAATATTTTAATTTTTCTCTTATGCCGGCTAAAACAACAATAGCCATGGCCCATCCAACTCCAGCGCCTAAGCCATAGACAACGCTTTCACCAAATTTTAAATCTTTTTCTATCATGAAAAGTGAAGCTCCTAGAATTGCACAATTGACTGTAATTAATGGCAAAAATACTCCTAACGCATTGTAGAGTGCTGGTACAAACTTATCTAAAAACATCTCTAATATCTGAACTGCGGCAGCAATAACTCCTATATAACTTATGAGTCCTACAAATTCTAAATTTACATTAGGTAGACCTACCCATGATAGAGCTCCTTCTTTTAGCACTAGATTATAGATTAGATTATTAAGCGGTACCGTGATTAAACAAACAACAATAACAGCTACTCCGAGACCAAAAGCAGCATCTATTTTTTTTGAAATAGCAATAAAAGTACACATCCCCAGAAAAACCGAAAGAGCAATGTTTTCTATGAAAACTGTAGTGATGAAAATATTTAGATAATGTTCAAACATTTGCTTCTTTTTTTCTTAAATCTGGAGCAGTTGCATGACCAGATAATTTGAATTCATTAGGCTCAATTTGATCTTTTTTATACTCTCGTATTCCCCATATCATCAGTCCAATTAAAATAAATGAACTTGGAGGGAGAAGTAAAAGATTGTTTGCTGGATACCATCCTCCATTTGAGACTAATGAAAAAATTTCATATCCCATTAGAGTTCCAGCACCAAAGAGCTCTCTTACAACAGCGACAGCAATTAATATAACGCTGTATCCTAAACCATTTCCTAATCCATCTAAAAAACTTATGAAAGGTTTTTCTTTCATAGCAAAAGCTTCAGCTCTTCCCATCACTATGCAATTAGTAATAATTAGGCCAACGAATACTGAGAGTTTTTTACTTGTCTCATAGTCATAGGCCTTGAGTAACTCATCAACAACAATCACTAATGAAGCAATGATGGTCATCTGAACAATAATTCTTACACTGCTAGGAATATAATTTCTAATTAATGATATAAATAAATTTGAAAAGGAAACAACACTGGTAAGAGCTACACACATCACTAATGTTACAGAGAGATTGCTTGTAACAGCTAAAGCTGAACAGATACCAAGTATTTGGAGTGTTATTGGGTTTTCCTCAATTAGTGGCTTTGAAAGAACGTCTTTGTATTGCTTAACTTTCATAATTAATTTTCTTAAGAGTTTCTTTATAACCGCTTTCACCAAACCAATACACCAACATATTAGTTACTCCTCTGCTTGTTAAAGTTGCTCCTGAAAGCCCATCAACTTGATATATTGCCATTTTATTCAAAGGATCAACTTTGCCCTTAATAACCTCAATCTCTACCTGATCATTCTTATATATAGATTTTCCATCCCATAATGCTTTCCATTTAGGGTTATCTACCTCAGCCCCCAATCCCGGAGTTTCCTTGTGAGCATAAAACTCAAGCCCTCTAATAGTGTTTAGGTCACTATCAATTGCAATATATCCATATAAAGTTCCCCAAAGACCATACCCTCTAATTGGCAAAATAACTTTTTCTAGATTTTCAGAGGAGTCTTTCAGTAAATAAATCTTACCAATATTTTCTTTGTTCTTAACAATAGCAATATCTTCTGAAGATGGAATTGGAGTTGAGTGGCTTGGCTGTTTTGAAAAATAAACAGGATCATATGTATTTAGATCATAATCGCCATATTGATCCAAAAGATCGCCAGTTGAGAAGTCTACAAATTTTGGAGTAAGCCGAGAAAACTGCGATTCAATGGATTCATTTGGACTATAAATTGCTGCAGTCTTAAGAATTTTTATTCTCTGATCATTGAGTTTGTTTAGATTCTGTAAATCTCTTAAATTTACAGCCGCATAAGAAACGATTAGAGAACAAAACAAACATACTAGAAATGAAACTGTTAGGGTCCTTACAATTGAATCATTCATATGATAAAGCCCTCTTGCGTCTTGCAATATTACTCGATACAACCATATGATCAATGACTGGTGCAAAAAGATTTGCAAATAATATTGCCAACATCATTCCCTCAGGAAATGCTGGATTAATAACCCTAATTAAAATAACAGTCACTCCAATTAAAGCTCCATATATCCATCTTCCAAGATTTGTACCTGAGCCTGAAACGGGCTCAGTAGCCATAAAAACTAATCCAAATGCAAAACTGCCAATTACAAAATGCCAGTACCAAGGAACATAAAACATAGGATTTGTATCTGATCCTACAATATTTAAAATTGATGACATTACAATCATTCCTAATATTGTTCCTAGTATTATTCTATAAGATGCAACGCCTGTTCCCAATAGAATGACTGCGGCAATAGCTATGGCAATAACAGAAGTTTCTCCAACAGATCCGGGAATATTTCCGATAAAAGCATCAAACCAAGAAAAATTATCTGTTAGTCCTTGTATCCCATCCTCAGCTGCATATCCAAGCGCAGTAGCTCCACTGTAACCTTCTGGAACAACCCCAGTATCAGAGAGACCTGCAATCCAAACCTTGTCTCCTGACAATTGAGATGGATATGCAAAATATAAAAAAGCCCTTCCAGTTAAGGCTGGATTTAAAAAGTTTTTACCCGTTCCACCAAATACTTCTTTGCCTATAACAATTCCAAAAGTAATACCCATTGCTGCTTGCCACAGAGGTAAATCAGGAGGACAGCTTAGAGCAAATAAAATTGAAGAAACAAATAATCCTTCATTAATCTCATGTTTCCTAACTACAGCAAAAAGAATTTCCCATAAAATACCAACAGCAAATGTAACTGCATATATTGGAATAAAATATACGGCTCCGATCCACATCTTTGTAAAAAAGGTATTATTTGTATAGCCCACAAAATTTATAAATATGTGGTGCCAATCGTTTGAGTTTTGGACTCCAACAAGTGAAAAGTAATCTAATGTTTGATTACCAATGTTATACATTCCAAAAAACATTGCAGGAAAAGCAGCAAGCCAAACAATAACCATGATTCTCTGAATATCAATTGAATCTCTAACGTGAATAGGATTAATGGTTTTGTGAGTAGATGAAAATATAAAGTTTTCTATTGCATCATAAATAGGAAACCATTTAGCTTGGGTTCCTCCCGGCATAAACCTAGGTTTAATGCTAGCATTGACTGATCTAAGCCAAGACTTCATTTAAATTCCTCATACATTTTCTCTAAATTAGAATTTAGAATTGATTGATAATCGTATTTACTAGGACAAACATAACTCGCAAGCGCAAGATCTTCTGGGGCTAGCTCCAATACTCCTAATTTTTCACCTAACTCAATATCCAAAGTTATCAAACTTTTAAGAAGCTGCGTCATAAGAATATTTAACGGCATAATTTCTTGGTATGAAGAAATAGGAACGATTGCTCTATTGCCTCCATTCATTGACACATTAAAATTGTATTTTTCAGGTTTTATCCATGCAGAAATAAAAGCAGGTAATTTAGAGTGAAGTTTTGAGCCAGGCATTGCCCAGTTAAACAAAATATCATTGGATTCATCGGGTAAGACTGAAATCTGATTATCAAAAATGCTTAAATAATTCATAACACCATCGCCTGTGTGTCCGTTTAGAACTGATCCAGAAATAATTCTTGAATTATCTGAAATTTTTCCTGCTGTTGCTTCTAATAAACTTGAGCCATATTTTATTTTTAAGATCTTCGGATCAAATACATTCGGACCACCAAGACTTACGAATTTATCTGAACGAAGAATTTTATTTTGTATAAGATATCCAATAGAGATAACTTCCTGCCATGATATATTCCAAACAGTTCTATTTTGCCCAACAGGATATAAATAATGAATATGAGTTCCAACCAGACCAGAGGGATGAGGTCCGCTAAATTGCTCGTATAGGACGCCATCTATAGATTGATCAAAATTATCATTTTGAAATGAGCAATAAATTTTTGACTTTGAGTTAATAGATTTAATAAACTCTAATCCAGTATTAAAGTTTTCTTGATCATGTTTAATTAATTCAAAAGGATCTATAGATAGTGGATTTGTATCACATGCATTAATAAAAATAGCTGATGGCATTTCATCAGGATTTGGCATTCTGTTATAGGGCCTTGTTCTAAAATAGGATAAAGTACCTGAATCGACCAAGAAATCGATTGAATTAGCATAATCATTTACATTGAACTTAGTAGGTTCAATGGAGGTATCAATATCAATTACTAAAGACAAGAATCTTCTTTTTTCACCTCTATTTATAGATTTTACGATTCCTGATGACGGAGCTGTAATATATGTTCCAGGATTCTTTTTGTTTTCAAAGAGTTTTTGTCCTGAGCAAACTACGTCACCCTCATCAACCATCATGGTTGGTTTTAAACCAACATAATCAGATCCTAAGATAGCAATTGAATTTATAGCAGTCGAGTTATCGACTTCCGAACACGGAATTCCAGAAATTGGTAGATCGAGCCCTTTTTTGGTTTTTATCACAGTACCCTTCAGTAAAATCTGTGTTAATTATAATTAATTATTACTATTGTTTATATAGAAAGTTAAAAATAGTCTTATTATATTACTTAATCTATTGGTTTCGGAAATCTCTGAAGATCAATAGCGGCCACTTTTTTTGTTAAATTTAAGACCTGTTTTGTATAGCCGTACTCGTTATCATACCAGCAATAAAGTGTGATTTGATTGCCTTCTGCAATAGTTGCTTCCGAGTCAATTGTTGTTGCATATGGGCTTGAATAAAAATCTGTAGATACGGCTTCTGGTGAATTTGTGTAACCAATAATTTCTCTATATTTACTAGTAAAGGCTGATTCTTTTAAGAAATTATTTAGATCATCTCGAGTGACGGATGTATCAATATTTAAAACTAGTACAGCTAGGCTTACGTTAGGTGTTGGAACCCTGATAGCGTTACCAGTTAATTTATCTTTAAGTTCGGGTATTGCTTTAGATACTGCTTTTACTGCACCAGTTGATGTTATAACCATGTTTAATGCAGCGCTTCTTCCTCTTCTATCACCCTTATGAAAATTATCAATAAGATTTTGATCATTTGTATAAGAATGCACTGTTTCAATGTGGCCATTTGAAATTCCATAGTTATCACTAATAAGTTTTAATACTGGAACAATAGCGTTAGTCGTACAAGATGCAGCAGAAATAATAGTATCCGATTCCTGAAGAGCAGAATCATTGACACCAAAAACTATATTTCTTATATCTCCTTTCGCAGGTGCAGTCAGAATAACCTTTGAAGCACCACTTTTTAAGTGTTGAGAGAGATCATTTTCATCCCTCCATATGCCTGTATTATCAATAACAATTGGTGAATCAATTTTAAATTCAGAATAATTAATTTCGTTTGGAGAGCTTGAATATATAAACTTTACAGGATTTCCATTGATAACTAATAGTTCATTTTCTAAGTCAACCCTTATAGTGCCATCAAAGCGCCCATGAACTGAATCTCTTCTTAATAAGCTTGCTCTTTTTACCAAATCATTATTACCAGTTTTTCTTACTACAATTGCTTTTAGTCTAAAGTAATTACCAGGACCAGTTGTTTGAACAAGCATTCTGGCCATTAATCTTCCAATTCTTCCAAAACCGTACAAAACGATGTCTTGAGGTTTTTCAGGTCTGTTAATTTTTATATCTTTACAGGATATTTGCTCTTTAAGAAAAGTATCTATGGAATCTGGACTAGACTTAAGATCATTGAAGAATGGACATCTTACAGCTAATTCGCCAATATCTACCTCACAATCTGGTAAATCCATTTTGCTGAGCCTTTCAAGTAATGGAAAACTTTCCAGTTCACTGAATTCGTTTCCTTCAATCTGCCTTACAAATCTATGGGCATGCATAATATTAATAGCAGATTTATTTACAAGTGATTGACCATAAATCATTACATGAACGCCATGTCTATATAGGCGCCCAATAATTGGAACCATCAATTCTGCTAGACCCTCTCTCCATTTCCAATCACCAAAATAATCATCAATTTTCTCTCGAGAACGTAAGTCTGGATTTTTTGTGAGATCAGTCATTCCTATTGATTTGTTTGATATTTATTTATGTGATACTGAGTATTACCAAACATTGAGTCTATAGCTGTAAATCTTTTTAAGTAATGGCCTATTGACATTTCATTACTTACTCCCATGCCCCCGTGAAGTTGAACAGCATTCTGACCAATTAAACGTCCTGCCTTGCCAACCTGAACTTTCAATGCTGAAATAGTATTTTCTGCATTAGGATCATTTGAATCAAGTTGTAAGGTTGCTTTGATTAATAGTGACTTTGTCAATTCAGTTTCAATGAACATATCTACCATTCTATGTTGCAGGACTTGAAAATTACTTATCGGTTGAGAGAATTGTTCACGCTCTTTGGTATATTGAACTGTTTTCATATATGAGGCATTCATTGCACCCACAGCCTCAGCGCTTATACACAATATTGACAGATCCATCATTTTATTAAACAGTGCTTCCGCATCAACACCGGAGGCTATTATAGAATCTGTATCTATCGAAACATTTTCAAAAGTTAATTCACCGCATGTTTGACCATCAATAGTTTTAAAGCTTTGAATTGATAAACCATCAACTTCTGCGTCAATCATTATTAAAGCTGACAAACCATCATGTTTTGCAAGAACTATAAATTGACTAGCATTGCCAGCATTTAAAACAAGAGATTTAGTTCCATTAAGGGACAGAATATTGTTATTAACAGATGTTGAAGCATAGCAATCGAAAAATTTGTATCCTATATTTGGTTCAGCATAGGCAACTGATATTTGGTGTTCACCAGAAATTATCTTTTCAATGATTGAAGACTTATTTTTATGATTTGAATTTTCTATAATCGTTCCACTCATCACAACAGAACTAAGATATGGCTCAACAACAAGCGCTTTACCAAATTCTTCAAATAGTACAGTTAGTTCGACGGGTCCAAAATTAAACCCTCCATTTTCTTCCTTAAAAGGAACAGCTAGCCAACCAAGCTCAGCAAATTGTTGCCAATTATCCTTACTAAAACCACTATCAGATTCTAAAATCTTTTCTCTATCTATAAAATCATAGTTTGTTTCGCAGAACTTCAATACTTGCTCTCTAAGCATGTTCTGCTCATCAGAATAATTTAAGTTCATACTTAAACTCCTAAGATTGCTTTTGCGATTATATTTTTTTGAATCTCGTTACTGCCACCATAAATTGATGTTTTTCTATAATTTAAATATTGAGCAACAGACGGACTAGCATATTCCGGGCCTGAGGGAGTTCTATTTGACTCAAAACCATCTGGTCCCTCATATGGAAGTATATATTGTCCGGCAGCTTCAACATAAAGTTCAGTTAATCTTTGTTGAATTTCAGTACCTCGAATTTTAAGAATTGAAGATTCAGCTCCTGGGTGACCACCCTCTGCAATTGCAGCTAATGTTCTAAGCTCTGTAAATTCCAAAGCCTCTAAATCAATCTCTAATTCAGCTATTTTTCTATTTAAGTCAGCATCATTATATTCAGCAGTAAGATTTTTTAATCTATCAATTTGTACTTTTACTACTGGTACTCCTGCAATTCCAAATCTCTCATGGGCTAATAAAAATTTGGCATAAGTCCAGCCTTTACCTTCTTCACCAATCAACTGATCAGCTGGTACTTTAACGTCTGTGAAGAAAACCGAATTTACCTCATGATCACCATCAATTGTAATAATTGGTTTGACTTCAATACCAGGAGTGTTCATGTCAATTAATAAAAAAGAAATGCCCTCTTGTTTCTTTTGGGTTGTTTCAGTTCTAACTAAGCAAAAAATCCAATCTGCATTTTGAGCAAGGGTTGTCCAGGTTTTTGAACCATTAACAATATATTGATCTCCATCTAAAACAGCTTTAGTTTTAAGTGAAGCTAAATCGGACCCTGAACCTGGTTCTGAATAACCTTGACACCACCAAGTATCAAAATTAAGAATATCTGGAAGAAATCTATCTTTTTGCTCCTGAGTGCCGAATGTATATATTACCGGTCCAACCATGCCAACACCAAAAGGGAGAATTGTTGGAGATTGAGCAAGAGCTAGCTCAGGTATGTGAAGAGAACCAGGCCGCGAATGCGGTAGCGATCTTATCAGGTTCAGAAAACCAAGCAGCGTTTATAAAAGTAGGTGGCATAACGCATGGTGCATCTACTGTTGTCCTTGATGGCTCAAGAAACCTTACAAATATAGGAACTATAGGTAGTGGTGCTATAACAAGTACAGGAGTAATAACTGGCTCAGAAGATTTTAAAGCTACTGGTAATAATATGAAACTCCATGCAGGTGGCAATCATATTATTAACATTGACCTTAATGGAAATTTCTATCCACAAACACACAATGCAGTTGACTTAGGATTTAGCGATTCCCTTGCTTTTAGGAATTTACATCTTGTTGGTGCGATTACAGGCGGTGCAACTATCAGTAGTGGTGCTATTACTGCTTCAGCAGGAAGTTCAGGAGCAACTTTACCAAGTAACAGAGTAATTACATTAGAAGATGATGCAAATGCTGTTATGGCTATTGCAGTGCCAACAACAAGTGAAGGTGGCTTGTTTTTCCCAAGAGATACAGTTGCATATTATGCAGGTATAGCAAGAAGCAATACCAATTTATTGTTGAAAAATAACAATGCTACAGTTCTTACATTAGATAGCTCACTTAACGCCACCTTTGCAGGCACTATCAGTAGTGGTGCAATCACCAGTAGTGGAACATCAACTATAACCACAGATGGCAACACGTCAAAACAGATAAGATTTGTTGATGCTAATTCTACTTCAAGCTCTAGTTCTATTGCACATGATAATGGGGTAATGACCATATCTTCTAACAATAATACTGCAACAGGTTCAATAGTTTTTTCTAAATCTAATACTTCTGGCTCATTTGAAAGTGCTAGGTTTGATACAGCAGGAAATTTCCAAATGGGGACTACACCTACAACTGTTATAGACAGCTCAAGAAACCTAACAAATATCGGTTCTTATGCTGGTTCAGGCAACATTACTCTAAATTCAGGTTCAAATCAAATTGCATTATCCGTCACTAATGGTGCATTAGAAATTACTAGAAGTGCTGGTGGACCATTTATTGATTTCAAAGATTCTACTTCTGATGATTTTGATGCGAGAATTATGGGTGGTAATGCCTTAATTTTCAGTACAGGTGGTAATGGCTCAACTGCAACTGCTTTAACCTTAGGCTCAGATCAAAGTGCTACCTTTAATAACGATGTCATTATCTCAGGCAACCTGACAGTCTCAGGTACAACCACAACTATTGATACTACTAACCTAGATGTCAAAGACAAAAACATAACCCTTAATTATGGTAGTGGTGACACCTCATCAAATGCTAATGGTGCTGGAATTACCATACAAGATGCTGTAAGTGCTTCTACTGATGCCACAATTTTATGGAATGCAAGTGCTGACAGATTTGATTTCAGTCATGGTCTAAGAATAAATGCAGATAATCAAGTTTTGACAGTTGGGGCAGGTGGTGATTTTTCTCTTTCACATAATGGTACAGATACTTTTATGGCTAACTCTACTGGTCATTTTTACATAACCACTACCTCAGACGATAAGGACATAATATTTAGGTCAGATGATGGCAGTGGTGGTGTGACTGCATATTTTAGAGTTGATGGTAGCACAGAGAATGTAGTTTTTGATAAAACACTCAAACTCGCAGATAGTGTTCAGGCACAATTTGGCACAGGTGAAGATTTAAAAATACAACATGACGGCACAGATTCATTCATAGACAATACTACAGGAGATTTATACCTTACAAATAAAGCAGATGACAAGGACATTATCTTCAGGTCTGATGATGGCTCTGGTGGTTTTACAACTTATTTCAAAGTAGATGGTAGTGAAGTTCGTACTGAGTTTGCTAAAGACACAAGACATACAGATAATGTCAAGGCTTTATTTGGAGGTGGTAATGACTTAGAAATATTTCATAATGGTACTAATTCAGTAATTAATGATGCAGATGCAGGCGATCTCGTATTTCAAATTGCAGGTTCTGAAAAAGGAAGAATTACATCTACTGCTTTTTCATTCCAAGGTGGTTATTCAGCAACTGGTAGCTTCAACACTACCTTAGGTGCTTACCAAATCAATGGTACTACAGTTATAGATAGCTCCAGAAATTTGACTAATATTGCTCAAGCTGATTTTACCGCTAAAACATTTAATGAAGTTCTCAGACCTTTATATAGTGCAAGTTCGCAAAATAGTAGAGTTATAAATGTATCAGCAAACAATTCTTTAGATTATATAGCTAATGTACCTTTTGGTGATGCGTGGCATGATATTTTTGCTTTTAGAAGATTTTATACTTGGACTTATGAGACTTCTACAGATGGCACAAACTTTTCTTCAGCAACCATAAATGAAAATATTTTTGACCATAAAGACAGCACTCAAGATCGGAAGAGCGGTTCAGCAG
>CAJWZD010000033.1 GCA_913049685.1 uncultured Fidelibacterota bacterium | reverse complement strand
AGGGCTGGATGCACTTGAATTATCTGGAGATATAGGCGAAATCATCCAAATACCAATTCTTCTTGAGAATGCAGAAAACATCTATAGCTTTCGGGCGACGATCAACTTTGATCCAAACGTTACAAGCGCTGAAACAATTTACCCAGGAAACATAGCTGATTCAGGATTTATAATAAAAACCAGGATCGAGGAAGATGGAAAGATCTTATTGACAGGTGCAGGATCTACAGCTGCTAATGATGAAATAGAAATAGCTAATTTTTATTTCATCCCCCTTGCATTTCCAAATGGAGAAAATATCTTTTATTGCGAAAATCTTTATGTAAATAATATCCAAATAGAAGAATCTTTTAGCATCAAAGTAAATCAAACTTTAACTGTAGAGCCAAATTTATTTATTGAGGATTTTTCATTGGGGAATAATTATCCTAACCCATTCAATGCAACCACAAAAATAATGTTTAATCTTGATAAAAATTTTAACCTAAGAATGCAAATAAATAATTTGAAGGGCCAGCTAGTAAGGACTCTAAGTGATGGATTCTACACAAAAGGTTCTCACAATGCAGAATGGAACGGTAAAGATAATGAGGGGAATATTGTTGTCTCTGGAGTTTACATTTACAAAATTTTAATAAATAACCGATCTATCACGAAGAAGATGCTTTTTGTCAAATAATTTTTATATTCTCAGTAAGAAAATCTCATTAAAACATATTTTAAATAGAAAGTTATAGATCTATGAAATCATTTAACCACTTATTTTCTTTGCTTTTATTCACATCCATTTCTTTTTCTCAAATAGTTGATGTTTTTTTTAGTGACTATTACATCGGCTGGAGAGGAAGCGGGATATACAACAACCTATTTGAGCTCTATAATCCTAAAGAGGATACGGTCAACCTTGCAGACTACGTAATCCGAAGAAGCCAAAATGGATCAGAGTGGCGCTCATCTGAAGCTCCATATGCTGCAGGAGATTTTATAAGAGTATCTGGAATTATTCCACCTGGTGAAACATTTGCAATGACCAGAGCATCTGCAGATGAAGCTCTAACTAATTGTGCAAACAGATCTTACGATGGTGGTGAGGCAGCGGGATATATTGACCCTGATGCTTTTATTAAACAAAGTGGTAATGATGCATTGGGTATTTTTTATATAGGCGGGCTTGGGACTGATACTGCTGCTTGGGTATCAAACGGAAGCCTTTTAGATGTGGTGGGCACGCCAGGAAATGATCCAGGAAATGCTTGGGATGTGAGTGGAATCCCTGAAGCCACAAGATATCATATACTGCAAAGAAAATTTAATATCTGCGGAGGGAATGGTGGTAATTGGAATGAATCAAGAGGCTGTATAGATGATGAGTGTACCGAAACATCTTATGCAATTAGTGAATGGGAAGTCATAAACTGTGCTTTAGCAGACCCAAATGGTTCTCTGTATCCCGAGCCAGAGACATCAGAGGCATCTGCAGATATGCAAGTTGTATGTGGTGGGCACCAATATTTATGTCTATCTGCTCCAAATAGCGCACCAGGAGAATTTGCTCTAGAGAGTCCAATTTCAAATTCTAATGTGAGTATAAATGATAACAACTTAAATGATTCCTTATCAATTTCCTGGTCAGAATCATATGATTCTGATGGTCATGATCTATTTTATCAATTTGATCTTTTTACATCAACTGGGGATACACTTTTAACTATTAACACTGAAAATGAAGAATCTATCTCTTTATCATTCCAAGCAATAAAAACTCTACTTGAGGAGCATAACACTACTTCAGCAACTTGTCATTGGGATGTTTTTGTCACAGATATTTATGATACTACAGGGACAAATAATGGTCCATTTATGATTACGCTTGCTCTTGCTGAAGGAGACGGTTTGGATCAACCTCCAGGAGAATTTAGACTTACAACTCCAGAAGACTACTCATTATTCTATTTGGGCCAGAATATAGCTCAAGATTCAGTACAAATAAATTGGACTGAAGCTGTAGATCCAGATAGCGGACAAGTATCATACTTGTACATACTTAGCAGAAACGCTTCAATGGAAGAGGCAGATACATTTGAAGTATTTACAAATTCGATTAAGTTTGCGACCGAAACGCTAATTGAAACATTTTTCCCTGAAGGTTCTAGCTCAAACGATTTAACCCTTTATTGGAATGTGAGTGCATCTGACGGTGCATTTGAGAGCATGTCAGATAACGGGCCTTTTCTTCTGCACATCGTTAATGATGAAAACCCAGCATTTAAAGAAGAAACATACCTAGATCTTTTCATTAGTGATTGGTATGTTGGTTTTAGAGGAAGTCCTACATACAACACAGCGGTTGAATTATATAATCCAAAGAATGAACCCATTAACCTTTCTAATTATATTATACGAAGAACTTCAAATGGTAGTCACTGGATGGAAACGAGTTGGGTCAGACTCGATGGAATTTTACCTGCCAACTCTACTTATGTTATTTCAAGAGAAGCCTCTGATCAAAGCCTAAAGGATTATGCAGACTTTTTAGACCCAGATGATTTTTTAAAACACACTGGCGATGATGGTTTTAAAATTACAACATTAGAATATCTTCCCGAATCAATGGCGTTAGATACTACGGCTTGGTTAAAAATGTCTCTCACTTTAGACGCTATTGGTTATGCTAACAATGACCCGGGTAACGCATGGGATGTCAGTGGAGTATCAGAAGCGACACGTTATTATATTCTAACCCGAAATGCAGATATTTGTGGCGGCAATGGCGGAGATTGGAACACGTCCAGAGGATGCGTGAATAACGCATGTGATTCTACTTCAGTAGAACTGGGAGAATGGACAGCAATACAATGCGGACTTAGTCCAGCGGCAGGAGATATGCCTGAAGGAGCAGATGCTGCCTCAGATGCAATAATTTTTTGTGGAAACCATAATTATTTTTGCTCACTTTCTACCTTAGGGCATCACGTTTTACCACAAAAAATAAATTTGCATCAAAATTACCCAAATCCTTTTAACCCAAAGACTGAAATACAATTCGATATTAATCTTGCGGCCCATGCAATGCTCAAGATATACAATATTCGAGGTCAAGAAGTAATAACATTAATAAACCAGGTTGTAAATCCAGGGCTTCATAAAGTTTCTTGGAATGGAGTCAATGCTAATGGAAAAGAGCTTTCTTCTGGAATGTACTTTTACGAATTAGTAGTGGGTGATATTTCTTTGAAGAAAAAACTTGTGCTATTAAAGTAAAGACAAATTATTTTTAGATAATGACGACTCGCTCAGCACTACTGCTTTTTGCGTATGTTTTTGTTTTTTTATCATGCAATGAACCTTCAAAAGTTACCGAAGTATCAGAACAAGAAAATGAAATTGAATATCCTTGTTTATCTTCAAATTCTGACTGTTTAAATAAACTTGATATTCTAGATGGTACTTTCCAGGTTTTTTCTTCATTTCACATAGACTCCTCTTCTGATGTCCGCGGAGCTATTATCAGTATACATGGTAACACTAGAAATGCTGACGATTATTTTGATAAAATGGTTTCAATTATAAACACTCAAGTATTAACGGATGAGATCATGGTCATAGCTCCAAAATTTATAACTACTTATGAAAAAACATTAGATAGCGATTGGTATTGGAACACGACATCTTGGAAATGGGGTTTGCAATCTTATAACTCTCCGTTTGGACAAAATATAAGCTCTTTTCAAGCAATTGATTCTCTTTTATCAAAACTTAGTAATAAACAATATTTTCCTCAATTATCTGATATTATTATTACAGGGCATTCTTCAGGTGCAGCATTTGTTCATATGTTGTCTTACTCAAAATCCAGCAATCATTTTAAAGGGTTGAATCTTCATTTTGCTGTAGTTAACAATCAATACTTTACCCACCCTGAATCAAGTAGAATATCCCCAAGCGGGTCTCTATCAACCTTGGATGATTGCAACGGATACAATGATTGGCCATACGGGTTAAATAACTTGAGTCCTTACATGGATTTAATAGGAGAAATAAGTGCAAAAAATAATTTTTTTAGCAATAAAGTAAATTATTTCATTGCTGAAAATGATACAGATTCAGAAAATATCACTTCTGGGTGCCACCTTGAAATCTTAGGAAATAATCGATTTGAAAAAACTATGAATTATATGACATATTTAGATATGATTTTCCCAGAAAACGAACATGAACATACAATAATCCCCAATTTAAATCATTCGACGAATTCATTATCTTCTGATGTTTTCAGAACTTATATTGACTCGATTTTTTAACACCTTTATGAGAGTTTTACTTTATTTAACTTTAATAGTTTATCCACTTGAGATATTTAGCTCAAGTGTCTTAACTATTGAAGGGAAAATTACTAGTAAGTCAGGCCAAGAATTAATTGGAGCAAATGTTGTGGTTTTGGAGAGTTCATCAGGCGCGGCAACAGATATCAATGGCAACTATAGGTTAACTATCCTTGAAGACGTCTTTAAAAATAAAATATTAACCCTAAAAATTTCTTATATCGGCTATCAGAGTTTAACAGATACTGTAAGGCTCGATGACGTAAATCAAGATCTAATAAACATGAACTACTCTCTTGCTGCAGATGTTATGGAACTTGAATCTGTAGTAGTCACTGGTGTCGGCATTCAACAAGAAACTCGAAAACTAGGTGTTTCAATCGAAACCGTCCGAAAAGAAAAAGTAGAAAGTTCACCTGAGGTAAGCCTTGTATCTGCATTGAGAGGAAATGTTTCAGGTTTAGAAATCCGAAAAACTAGTGGAGATGCAGGGACAAATGCATTTTTTAGAATTAGAGGTACAGGGACAATATCCGGTGGTCATGAACCATTGGTTGTTATTGATGGCAGCCCAATTAGTACAAGAACTATTGATTCTGGTGGAAGAGAAACTAGCGAAAGAGGACATCCTGAGTCTGCTAGCAGAATGGCTGACATTAATATGGATGACATCGAATCCATCGAAGTATTAAAAGGTGCCGCAGCTTCTGCAATTTATGGTTCAAGAGCTTCGAATGGTGTAATACTTATAACTACAAAATCAGGTACTACCGGGAAAACAAAAATTAGCTATAAAGCCAATTATGGAATAAGTGGCATGAATAAAATTTACCCGCTCCAACAACAATTTGGCCAAGGAGATGCAGGAGATTTTGTTGGTGGAAATTCATTTTCATGGGGTAAAACCTTAAACACAAAAAATGCGCCTTGGTTTGATGCAGCTAGAGATGAGGATGAGGTTTTTGATCATGTTGAAGACATTACTGGCATAGGAAATAATTTTGAACAAACAATTTCAGTATTAGGTGGTAGTGAAAAAACCACATTTTATTTTTCCATGAGCCAAAGTTATGAGAAAGCACATTGGCAAACATTTGGCGAATATCAAAATACTGTTAGTACCACCTTTGGGCATGAACCTACTCGCAACGTACCCTCTGATTTTTTACGAAAAACATTTAGAATAAAAGGTAGCCATCTTTTATCAGATAAAATTACGCTAACTGGAAGTATGTCCTATGCAAATGTCAGAGGAAACCAGGTAATTAGAGCCCATAGCACAGACGGCCTTGCGAAAGGTCTACTTAGTACTCCACCTGATTTTAATCTAAGGCCTTATCTTGAACCAACGACTCAATTTCATAGAAGTTCTACAGACCCATACCCTCAATCCAGGGAGGGCGACCACAATTGGAATAACCCGTATTGGGTACTATATGAATTATCTCAAACTCAAGATGTAGAAAGAGCCTATGGAAATTTAAAACTGCGCTATAATATAAACTCCTGGCTGGATTTAAACTATGTTTTAGGGACTGATTTCTCGCTTGACCAACGAAATGATATTATGCCAATTGGAACATACAGAAGTGGCGGCATAGGAAGATATATACATGAAGACATTCTAGACCAAGAATGGGATTCTAACCTTACTTTTGAGTTTGATCTTCAAGAACTATATAACCTCCCAATTAAGGTTGTCGCTGGACATAATTTAAATAGCAGATCATTAAAAAGATTTGAGACCACAGGCGAGGATCAAGTCCTTCCCAACTATTATCAAATAGAAAATTATACATCAGTTAGTGGAGACCAGTACCTCTCTCTCGTTCACCTTGAATCATTTTTCATGCAAGGTACGATAGATTTATTTGATCAGTTGTATATAACAAGCGCACTGCGGAACGATGGATCATCTACATTCGGTCCAGCAGACAGAAGACATAGTTTTCTCAAATTTAGTGCTGCGTGGGAATTTTCAAAATTATATGCTTCTAAATTTATGAATTTTGGTAAGCTTCGATTTGCGTATGGCCAAGCAGGCGATGAGCCAAATGTTTACACAATATTTTCTGGATATAGGTCTCCTTCATTATTTTCAGCAGGAGAAAAAGTAAATCTTGGACTTACTTACAATGGTGTTACTGGCTACAGGTCAGATGATGAGGTCAGTAACTTTAGAATAAGACCCGAAAGAAGACATGAATATGAAATGGGTGCTGATATTTCTTTATTTGATGGTTCAATGGGTATATCTACTACGATCTACAATGCTATAAATAATGATGTCATATATAATATTGATGTGACTCCTTCCACGGGCGCAGATGAGATGACAGCTAATGGAGCATCTATCGGCAACAAAGGCATTGAGCTAACAATCGATTATAGAGCCATAGATACGGAAAAAATAAAATGGGACTCAAAACTTATCTTTGCTGCAAACAAAAATACTGTACTTGAAATGAATGGTATTACGGGGAATATGGCTAAATCAATGAACCAAGATCTTGTCCCAAGTCGAGGTATAGCAAAATTTAGTGAAGTTTCTCCTGGCCGTGAATATGCTGAATTTAAGGTATTGTCTTGGGCAAGGTTTGGATATGGCATTGTTGTTGATCATGATCTAAACATAAATACGCCAGATGTTAATATTGACACGTTGAGAGCATACAGCTGGAGTAAAAATGATGTATATGTTGCTGATAATGGATTGCCGATAATGTATTCTCAAAAAATTTGGTCAGGATATGCACCAAATCCTGATTGGACAGGTAGCTTTTTTAATGAAGTAAGTATTGGTAAAAAAATAAAATTGGGTTGTCTTGTTGATTTGAGTATTGGCGGCCATATAGCAAATTATACTAAAAATGCCTTATATGAATGGGGCACACATGCAGATACAGATAAACGATATCATCCTGACTTTGACAACCCTGACTGGTATGGATATGAAGAAAATGTGAGCACGAATTGGGGCAAGGGTAAATTTCAAAACTTATTAAATCATGGACACAAATCTATTGGCCCAGGGCAAGACACGATCATTACCTATTCACAAAATTTTTATGAAAACTATATGGGTAGAAATACCGATGTCATAAATAACATTGAAGATGCCAGTTATGCAAAATTAAGAGAAATATCTATAAGCTATAATTTTGGTAAAATAAATAATAGTTATCTAGGAGACCCTAACATCGTTGTAAGACTAAGCGCTCAAGATCTTTTAACTTGGACAAATTATAGTGGCTGGGACCCTGAAACGAATATGTATCAAGATAGAATATCTGGTGAAGACTATTTTAATCAGCCTCAAACATGGAGAGCAAATTTAGCATTTCAATTAAATTGGTAATAATGAAAATGAAAAATACAGCAATTTTAATTTTACTCACCTCCCTTTTCATTTCTTGTGAAGATTTTTTATCTGGTCCTCTTTTAGATCAAAATCCAAATGAGGTTGATGATGTTTCAGTAGTTTCTCCTGAAGCTTTACTTGTAGGTTCACAAGTAACAATGTATGGTGTGATGGAAGGATATTTGAATAGAGCTGTTTCTATGGTAATGCAACAAATGTCAGGGTTGCAAACGGATTACTACAGGGATTATAACTGCGAACCAATTGATATTAATACAAATGGCAGATGGACTGCGATGTATGGAACAGGCGGCTTGATTGATATGAACACTACCCAAAGAGTTGCTAATGAGCAAGAAAAGTTCATTCTCTTGGCTATTTCGCAAATGTGGGAAGCTTTGATATTTTCTACTGCCGCAGATTTATGGGGTAAAATTCCATATTCTCAAGCAGCAAACTCTGAATTTTCTCAGCCTAAATTTGATTCTCAAGAAGAAGTACACTTTGCTATTTTAAATTTAATAGATGAAGCAGTTGAAAATTTTGAAAAAGGACAAGTTTTTGCTCTACCAACAGCTTACGATTTTTCATTTGGTGCTAATACTGAAAAATGGATAGCAGCAGCCCACACTCTAAAAAGTAGGATATACTTAAACTGGGCTGAAACTAACAATGAATATTATCAATTAGCTTTACAAGAAGCTGAGTTAGGTATCACGGATATGTCCGGGCAAGGAGATTGGAAAGCTCTTCATAGTGCAGCTATAGCAGAACGTAGTGTTTGGTTTCAATTCATTTTATCTAATACAGATTATATGGGGGCTGGAAAATTACTAGTGGATATGCTTGAAAGAGACAATGATAGCAGATCCAGCATTTATTTTTTGAACTCAAGCTCTGATGGTATAGTAGGCGTTAGCCCTGGAGATTCGGTCCAAAATGCTTCAATGCTTAACATAACAGGGCACTTTGGGATGAACTGGAGCCCTGAGTTTTTAAGCTGGTATGAAAATAATTTTATTTTAGCAGAATGTCATTTTAATCTTGGTAATCAAGACCAAGCTTTAACGATTTTAAATGAAACACTAAATGGAATTGAACAAAGATGGAGAAGCCTAGGTTATGCGAATGCAACCATTCCGCGCTATGATGATATTTCAAATAATGACTTGCTTGAAGCAATAATGAATGAAAAGTATAAGGCTTTATTTTTAAATATTCAAACTTGGAGCGATTGGAGAAGAACTGGATATCCAACGTTTACTGATTCTCAAAATAATAGCACAGAGTGTGGAAGCACCAGCAATGGAGTTGGAGTACCTAGAAGATTACTGTATCCTGAAAAGGAAAAATCATCAAACCCAAACTGCCCAACAGGTGATGATATATATGATCGTGTAGAAAATGATCCTTTTTAGATTTACGTTTTTATTTTTTATATGTTTTTTCAGTAAAATATTTTCTGAAACATCTATTAAACTAGTAAGCCCGCCTTGGGGATACGTTTTTAATGATTGGGACGGACCCCCTATTGACGTAATTAACTACATCCCTCCAAATGCAACACAGCATACGCCTTTATTAGTAGTTATTCCGGGAGCTTCAAGAGATGCACAGCGATTCCATGGTTCATGGTTAGATCTCGCAAAAAAGCATCACTTCTCTGTCTTAACTATTGGAGCTGGTAAAGAATATTTTCCCGATGAGTATTCATATAATGCTGGTAATGTAATAGATGAAAAAGGTAATAGCATTGATAAAAGCAAATGGCTTTTTTCCGCAATTGAACTAATTTTTAAAGACTTTAAAGAAAAACACGGCTTCAAGATAAAAAATTTCAATTTATTTGGTCACTCTGCTGGAGGAGGATTTGTACATCGTTATTTACTTTTTAATCCAAATGCTCCAGTAAATAAATCTGTCTCAGCAAATCCTGCTTTTGTGACTTTGCCTGATCCAAAAATAGAATACCCATTCGGATTAAAAAAAACTCCTTTAAAAAAATTAAATATAAAATCTTGGTTTAACCAAAACATGGCAATTGTTCTAGGGTCAAATGATCTTGGTCCAAGGACAAAACCATTAAGTAATGGCCCAATGGCAAAAGCTCAAGGTCCTAATTGCCTAACTAGAGGAAAACTATTATTTGAAGAAGCAACAACAATGGCTAAAAGAAAAAAATACCAACTTAATTGGGAATTGATTATTGCTAATGGCGTAGGACATGACAACTACAATATTGCTCCAATAGCTTGTAACTATTTGTTTGATCTAAAAAAATAAATGAACCTTAAACAAAAAATTGGATTCATTTCAGGATGTTTAATTTTTATCGGTCTAATATTATTGGACCCTCCGGAGGGAATGAACCCATTAGCAATGCGCGCGTTAGCAGTATCAATTATGATGGCTATCTTTTGGATAACAGAAGCAATCTCTATTTTTGCTACATCATTTTTACCAATCGCACTCTTCCCAATATTAGGAATCTTAAATCCCAAACAAATTGCTGAAAGCTATGCTCACCATATTGTGCTTTTAATATTAGGAGCGTTTTTTGTAGCTAAAGCTATTGAAACAAATAATTTACATAAACGAATAGCTCTGGCTACTATAAAATCTATCGGAACTAGTCGCGCTAAGGTAATGCTGAGTTTTATGATAGCAACAGCTTTTTTGTCAATGTGGACATCTAATAACTCAACAACTTTGATGATGCTCCCAATTGGATTAGCAATTTTAAAAAGAGAGGAACAGCTTGGAGCTAATATCTCACTTTTTGCACCTGCTCTGATGCTATCTATAGCTTATTCAGCGAGTATTGGAGGAACTGGAACTTTAGTTGGTACTCCTCCAAACCTTGTATTTGTTAGTACAGCGCAAGAGCTACTACCTGAGTATCCGACTGTTCTTTTTAATGATTGGCTAAAAATTGGGATACCATTTGTATTATTTTTTCTACCTATATCCTGGATATATCTTGTAAAATATTTTGATATATCAGGCGATCTTCAAGGTAGTAAAAAAATAATACAAAATGAATATCAAGAGCTTGGTCCAATATCAAAAGCTGAACAAAAAGTATTAATAATTGTAGTCTTATATGCGCTGGGATTTATTTTCAGAAACCAATGGTCTAATTTCCTTGGTGTAGGTGGTTTTGTAAAAGATTCAACGGTTGCTTTTTTAGCTACCTTAGCACTTTTTAGCGTTTCTTCCGATCGAAAAAATAATCGTGGAGAAACCTTGAGGTTATTAGAATGGGAGGACGCGAAAACTATACCTTGGGGGATAGCAATGCTGATTGGCGGAGGGCTTGCAATTGCATCTTCTTTCAAACATTCCGGTTTAATAACCTGGATTGGCCAAACGCTCAACATAGAAGGCATATCTCCTATTATCATTGTATTCTTTGTTGTTACTGCAATGGTATTTTTAACTGAAATCAACTCAAATACTGCTACTACTGCAGTTTTTTTGCCCGTGCTGGCGGGTGTATCTCAAGCTGGCGGATTTCATCCTTTCTTATTAATGGTACCTGCAACAATTGCAGCTTCATGCGCTTTTATGCTCCCATCAGGAACTGGGCCAAATGCAAGCGTTCTAGCAAGTGGACATCTATCTATTCCTATAATGGCTAAAGCTGGCTTTGGTCTAAATATTTTATCTATTATTGCAATTATTTTGATATTTTACTTTATAATATTCCCTTTAAATGGGATAATCTAATTTTTATCAATTATTATAACGGGAAGTAACAGACTGTATTTGATAATAAAATCATTATAAAAATGAGTACCATCGTCATTGGCCCCAAATAAACAGAACCAGTTAAATTAAAGAAATACCTATGATAAATAGGTAAAATAATCATGATCGGAACAATTCCAAATAAAAGGTTTACATAAAGCCACCCCTCCTTCCAGAAAACTGTACCAGTAAATAACAAGCTTAAATATTGAATCAATAAAATTAAGATAAGACCAGATGCAGTAACCGCTGAAGAGAATAATATATTTTTAAATTCACTTACTCCTTCCATCCTCATTACAGTATTAACTCTTAAGGAGTTAGCAAAGAAAAATAAAAAAAATAAGGGCACATACATTGGTACCAATAACAAGGTTATGGGATTAAATGTTCTTACACCAACAAAAAGAAATCGATAGTCAACATGGAATAAATAATACATAATATTTAAAATTAAAAAATATAAAAAGAAAATTAACAATGCTAAAAATCCTGTCTTTATTAATTGTGTCCTAGATATTTTTAATCCCCACTTACTATCATTTATGTTAAACTTTTTCTTTGATAAAATTTTAGGAATAAAAAATAATAAAAGACCTACCGTACCATTTAAGACAGCCCAGAGCATAACAGTATTATTCATTCTTTGAGGGAAAAACCAAGTCTGGATTCTACTAGAAGCATCTACAAAGATAACCTTAGATAGCTCTGATAAAGGGATAAATGAAAAACACGCAACAATAGTGCTAATAATAATACTACTCCAAAATATAAGTCCCTCTCTCCCCTTGGGCTTTGGATG
>CAJWZD010000032.1 GCA_913049685.1 uncultured Fidelibacterota bacterium | reverse complement strand
TACCTAGTAATGATCTTGCAGATCCTTTAGTAGCTCTACCAACATTTGGTTGAACCTCTGGTAAATTATCAATAGCAAACTGAAGATCAGCTTTAATTTTTGGGAGAATGTCTTCAGTATTGTCCATTTTGTATTCAGTCACTGTCTCATCAACATAAGGAATATTTTTCCACATTTTCCAAGCATCAAAGTGGAAATGAGATCTTAAGAACTTAGCTTCACCTTCTACAGCTGCGGCACGTGAAATATTTTCACCGTTCTCCATCGCATTATTCATTAATTTAATGGTAGCATTTGCTCTAGCAACACCTTCATAACGAGATTTATAAATATTATTATAATACTGGTTACCTGCTTCCCACTCATAAATTTCAAGAATTTGAGTCTGCTGCTGATCACCTGGGTCTGAACCTTTGTAAGCATCATCGCTGAGAACACTTCCCCAAATCCAATTACTACCGGCAGTGGGCCAGGCAGGCGCTAGTGCAGCGTTATTACCATTCCATCCATCTAACATTGAATAAGTACCAATTAAAGAGGCTTCAACTCCAGCGTCATTTGCCAGTGTACCTTCGTCAAGAGAGGCCTGGGCAGGCGAATCAAGGAAATCTTCATTACACCCCACAATTATTGCTAGTACTGATGTAAATGCAATAAGGCTAAATTTGTTTACTTTTTTCATTTTTAAAAATATTTAAATTAAAATTGAGCGTTTATTCCAAACATAAATTTTCGTTCAACAGGATAATTACCTAAGTCATATCCATTCCATAGATCTCCACTTCCAGTAGAACCATTATTGATCCCAAAACTTGATGGCGCTGGGTCAAGGCCAGTATAACTAGTGACAGTAAATAAATTATCTGCCTGCACATATAATCTTAACTTGAGATTACTAATAGTATCAATTGTATATCCTAACTGAATAGTTCTAGCTCTTAAGTAGGATGCATCTTCAACATAGAAATCACTTGGTCGATTACTAAATATATCATTAATATCATTTATAGGATATAATGCATTTGGGTCTGGGTTTGATGGAGACCAAGAATCTGTGAGTCTATTTTGTCTCACATTTGTATTGAAAAAGGCAAAAACGTCAAATAGCTTATTATAATTGTAAATTTCATTACCAACAGATGCAAAGAAGAACGCATTGAAGTCCCATTTCTTGTAATTAAAACCAAGATTGAATCCCAAAGTAAAGTCAGGCTGAGCATTACCAATATCTCCTTGGTCGTCATCATTAATTAAACCATCACCATTGCGATCAACAAATTTAATTCTACCTGGAGCAGCACCAGATTGATTTGATGCGTCTGCCTCGGCTTGAGAATTAAAATAACCATCTGTTTGGTATCCATAGAACGAACCAACGGGCTGTCCTACTTCAGCTCTATTAACAATTCCGATTCTAGAATCAAACCCCCCAGGGATAAAACTTGTTGCATCACCATCAATTTGAGTGAGTTGGTTTCTGTAGGTGGAAAGATTAAAAGAAAGGTTATAACCAAAGTCTCCACTTACATAATCATCCCAAGAAACTTGAAGGTCTACCCCCTTGTTTTCCATACCTGCAATATTAACAAACGCAGGAATCGCTACACCAGATGCACCGGGAAGAGAAGCCTGATATAATAATCCATCTACTTCACGTTGCCAGACATCTAAAACAATACCAAGTTTGTTATCTAACAATGTCGCATCAAAACCAATATTTGAAGATGTATTTTCTTCCCATCTTCCATCGGGATTTCCTCTGTTAACAAGAGCATAACCAGTTACGATAGAGTTTTGAGTTCCATTAATATCATAAAATGTAGCACCTGTTCCACCACCAAATCGGTCAAAGGCATTACCAGGAGGAATAGACTGGTTACCTGTAATACCATAACCTGCTCTAATTTTTAGGTCGTTGATCCAAGTGACTGAAGACATAAAACTTTCACTTGAAATTCTCCATCCTAAACTACCAGCAGGAAATGTACCATATCGGTAGGCCTCACCAAAATTAGAGGACCCGTCACGTCTAACAGTTACACTGGCTATGTATTTATCATCAAAAGTATAATCACCTTTTGCAAAGAATGAGGCTAAAGTAGAAAACCCTCCATTACTAGATATTGACCTTGTATCTGGGTCAGCTAACGCACCATTTAAATACCAAGCATTAGGATCTTGAGTAACATACTGAGCAAAGCTACCATTGATGTTTCGATTTGTATTTTTTATCGCTTCATATCCAGCTAAAACTTGGAATACATGGGAATCTATTGTTTTGTTATATCTTAATGTATTGGTCCATGTCCAATTATAAGTTCTATTCCAATTTTCGCTAAAACCATTTGTAAAGTTTGGTTGAGCAGCTTCGGGCACAGGATATCTAAATGATTTACTCCAACCATGGTTAAAATCAACACCAAAGCTTGTTCTGGCTGTTAATCCTTCAATTATTTCAACTTCAGAGTAAAGGTTCCCAAGAATTCTGTATCCGTTAAACTCATTGTCTTTGTTTCGATACAATCTTGCATATTCATTATTACCCTGAACACCATTTGCACGTGCTCCACCAAAATTACCTTGAATATCATATACAGGAATTATCGGATTAGAAGCTGTAAGTCCTTGCATTACTCCTTGCTCGTCTTGGTTTCCACCACCTACGGAATCGTTTCCACCCATTCTCTGAGATCGTGTGATGGTAATATTTTCACCAATTTTAACTTTTCCTAGTGTAAAATCTGAATTAGCCCTAAGCGATAATCTACTAAAATTATTAAAAACCATTGCACCCTCTTGGTCTAGGTATCCAGCCGACATGTAAAAGCGTCCATTTTCGGTTCCACCAGAAACCCCAACATTGTGTTCGTGGGTTATTCCACCATCGAAAACTTCTCCAAACCAATATGTACCGTCCCAGTTAGCTTCCATGATCAAATAGTCAGGGTAAGAATATTTAGATAAATCAGAAGTGTCACCGATACCTGACACTCCATTTGGACTCAGATATCTTGGAAGAGTACCCTGTGGATAACTGTAAGGATTTAGCGGACTAACTTCTAAACCACCATTTGCATATCTTTCCTTAATAAATGCTTGATAATCATAAGGATCTTTAATCATGTAATCCAAACCTCTATTGGGCATACCATGAGCAATGTAAGAGTCATAGGTAATTTGAACACCTCCATCAACTGCACCCTTTTTTGTGGTTACAATAATAACCCCATTGTTTGCTCTCGCACCATAAATTGATGCAGCAGCAGCATCTTTCAATACTTGAATATTTTGAATATCGTTTGGATTAAGAGAGGTCATAAATGAATCCTGAACTGGAACTCCATCAATAATGTAGAGGGGGTCATTATTACCTAATGAACTTATTCCTCTAATTCTAACAGTCGACCCATCACCAGGTTCTCCTGATGCGGATACTTGAACTCCAGTGGCTCGTCCTTCAAGTTTTTGAATAAAACTTGTCGCTTGAGTTTTGTTCATTTCATCAACTTCTATAACCGATACTGCACCAGTTATATCCTTTTTTCGTTGGGAAGAATATCCCGTTACAATAATTTCCTCTAGCGCCTCCGAAGACTCTTCAAGAGTAATATTAATGGTAGATAAATTTCCAACTTCAACAGTGACTGTTGAGAAGCCTAGGCTTGAAAATTCAAGCGATTGGCCTTCACTAGCAGAAATAGTGTAGTTTCCATCAAAATCTGATGTTGCCCCAGTTGTTGTTCCAACTATAATTATTGTAGCTCCGGGAATTGGACTCCCATCCTTATCAGTAATTGTTCCTGATATATCATTTTGAGCATAACTGTAGATAGAAAACAAGGCAAAAACAGATAGCAATGAAATTAGTTTAAATTTTTTCATTGTGTTTTTAGTTTTATTTGTTTGGCTCAAATTTAGAGAATAAGTTTTAAAAACATAAAAAAATGTTAAAATAATGCTGAATTTATCGTAATTATAAAATTTTCTTAAACAAAATGCTAAATCCAACCATACTGTTTCAAAGTGATAAAAATCTAAATATCAGATAATAATAGGGTAATATATGCCATGTAAATGTTGATTAATTTCGGTTTTTAAAATGTTAAAGAAATCAAAAAAAATAAAATACTATATTTAGAAACAGACATCAATTTTACTAGATGAAAAACAAAAAACTAAGAAGTGCAGAATGGTTTGGAGAAAACAATAAGATGGGTTTTGTGCATCGCTCCTGGATGCGCAACCAAGGACACCCAGATCATATGTTTGAGGGCAAACCTGTTATAGGTATTTGCAATACATGGTCAGATTTAACACCCTGCAATGCCCATTTGAAATCGTTTGCTGAAATTGTGAAGCGGGGGGTCTATGAGGCAGGAGGCTTTCCACTAGAATTTCCAGTAATGTCATTGGGTGAAACCCTTATGAAACCCACCACAATGCTCTATCGCAATTTGGCTAGTATGGATACAGAAGAAAGCATAAGAGCCAATCCATTAGATGGAATTGTGCTTCTAACAGGTTGCGATAAAACTACCCCATCTACCATAATGGGAGCATGCAGCGTTGATTTGCCTACTCTTGTTGTGCCTGGTGGGCCTATGCTCAATGGTTATTGGAAAGGAGAAAAAGTAGGATCTGGAACTCTCACTTGGCAAATATCAGAAGCTTTAGTCAAAGGTGAAATTACTGCTGAAGAAATGCGAGAAGCAGAAACCTGTATGAGCAGAAGTGCAGGGCACTGCATGACTATGGGAACTGCTTCTTCAATGGCTTGCACTGTTGAAGCTTTAGGGCTCACATTGCCAAATGCTGCTGCAATTCCAGCTGTAGATTCTAGGAAAAAGGTTATGGCACATTTGGCAGGAAACCGCATAGTCGAAATGGTCAAAGAAGAGTTAACCCTTTCAAAAATACTCACCAGAGAAGCTTTTGAAAATGCTATAAAAATAAATGCAAGTATTGGAGGGTCAACCAATGTAGTTTTACATTTATTAGCTATTGCAAGAAGAATTGGTGTTTCTTTAAATTTAGAAGATTTTGATACATTAGCAAGCCGTTTACCTATGATTGTCAACTTGATGCCTGCTGGAAAATATCTTATGGAAGACCTTTTTTACGCTGGAGGGTTGAGTGCTGTTGTAAGCGCTATGAAAGTTCATTTGAATCCGGCTATTACGGTCAATGGAAAAACGCTCATTGAAAATGCTAAAGAGGCAACCAACACAAACAAAGAAGTGATAGGTGATCTTGAGCATCCTTTTATGAAAGAGGCAGGTATTGCCATTTTAAAAGGTAATTTGTGTGAGAAAGGGGCAGTTATTAAACCCTGCGCAGCTAGTCCCCATCTTATGAAACATAGAGGAAGGGCAGTTGTTTTTGAAAGTATTGAAGACTATCATGATCGTATCAATGACCCTAATTTAGATATAGATAAAGATTGTGTAATGGTATTAAAAGGGGTTGGACCTGTTGGTTACCCTGGGATGCCTGAAGTGGGCAACATGACACTCCCAAAAAAGCTTTTAGATCAAGGAGTGACAGATATGGTTCGAATTTCTGATGGCAGAATGAGTGGCACAGCGTATGGCACAGTAGTGTTGCATATAGCTCCTGAATCTTCTATTGGTGGAACTTTAACTCTAGTTCAAAATGGCGATATGATTCACCTTGATGTTGAAAATAGAAGTCTTCAACTTGAAGTTTCCGAAGCAGAATTAGTAGCGAGAAAAGAGAAATGGGAGCGCCCAAGTCCACAAGCAAAGAGAGGCTATGCAAAGCTTTACATTGAGCACGTCAATCAAGCAGATGAAGGATGTGATCTTGATTTTTTAAAGGGTGGATCAGGCGCACAAGTCAATCGTGATTTACATTAGCATATGATTCTTTCTTTCCTCACTCTTTTTATAGCCATAGTGTTGGTCATTTTTTTAACAAGCCGGCTCAATTGGCATCCCTTTTTAGTTCTTATTTTAGTTAGCATTGGCTTTGGACTAGCGTCAGGAATGTCAACCAATGATATTCTAACCACCTTACAGAAAGGTTTTGGTGATACACTTGGTTCCATAGGGATCATAATCGTTGTTGGACTTATAATTGGTACTTTTTTTGAAAAATCTGGAGGTGCTATTGTAGTAGCGAATTTCTTTGTCACTTTTTTTGGTAAAAAACGAGTACACACGGCAATTGCCTTTATGGGCTATTTGATATCAATTCCAGTTTATGCCGATTCGGGATTTGTAATCCTTACGCCTATAAATAAAGCCCTCACAAAACGAGTAGGAGTCTCTATGGCTGGCACAGCCGTTGCCTTAGGCATGGGGTTAACAGCCTCTCACACTATGGTACCCCCAACACCGGGACCTTTGGCAGCAGCAGCAATTATTGGTGCAGACTTAGGCTGGGTTATTGTATTTGGACTTGTAGCTAGTAGTATAGGTCTTCTTGTCTGCATTCAATTTTCAAAATATATGGGAAAAAAAATATGGATTGAATCAGATTCGATATCAAAAACAGAAGAAGCAGTAAGCCTAGAAGAACGACCCTCTCTATCAAGAACCATAATGCCCATTCTCACGCCGTTGCTTCTTATTGTCATTCGTGCAGTTGTAGAATATCCAGGGTTTCCTATGGAAGAAGGAGAGTTAAAAGCCATCATAACATTTATAGGGCACCCTATTGTAGCACTCCTAATTGGTATGTTTTTAGCCTTTCGAATTCCTAAATCAAAAGCGTCCAATAGATTATCTCAATCTGGCTGGCTTGGAGATGCCATTAAAGGATCTGCCACAATCATTTTGATCACTGCAGCGGGGGGCGCTTTTGGAAAAATTATTCAGGCCTCTGGATTTCATCACTCCATCGAACCCTTTATTAAAACATTGCCTTTGGGTTTAATGCTTCCTTTTTTAATAGCGGCGGTCATAAAAACAGCCCAGGGTTCTTCAACAGTGGCGTTGGTCACAGCTGCTTCAATTGTTTTTCCTATGTTAGATATTTTAGAATTGACCTCAACAATAGATAAGGCTTTGGTGGTGATTTCAATTGGGGCTGGCTCTACAGTCATATCCCACGCCAACGACAGTTTTTTTTGGATTTTAACTCAATTTTCTGGGATGACGGTACCACAAGGGTATCGTCTTCATTCATTGGCAACTTTAATTCTAGGTCTAACTGTTATCATCACCCTTCTACTTTTTAAGGGCCTTTTTGGATAATTTAGCGATGTCTTCCAATGGATTACACACCATGCCCCCTTTTGAAGTCAAAAACAAAGAATTTCCAAAGAAATCAAGAAATGTGTTGAACACATTGGATTAGTTTTTTAAATCTTTATAAAATGAAAAACGTTTATTATTTAATGTTAGTAATTTTAACAGTACATCGCTTAGAAGCTCAAAATTTAAATGATAAAAAACCAAATTTTATCATCATAGTGACCGACGATCAAGATGCCAAAACGTTGGATGTTTATGGTGATCAATCCTGTGATACACCTGAAATAGATAAACTTTCAAAAAAAGGGATGACATTCCATAGCGCTTATCATATGGGATCCTATCGTGCTGCAGTCTGTACTCCTTCACGAATAATGCTTATGACAGGAAGGTATCTTTGGGAAACTACGGGTTTTAATGTTAATTACCCTCCCTTAAATTATGTACATAAAGCAGCTGAAAATTATGCTAAGATTTCACCTGCAGACCCAGCCTATTTTAGCTTACCCGCCATTTTTAAGAGAAATGGGTATTACACGTTTAGAACCTCAAAAAGAGGGAATAGCTATGAAGGAGCCAATTTATTGTTTGAGGAACGATACGACAAAAAAAATAGAGAAGCTGATCCAGAAAATGGAAGTAAATGGCATGCTGACAAAGTCATTAAATACTTAGAGAAGAGAAAAACCAAGCAAGAAACACAACCCTTTCTAATTTATTTAGGGTTTTCACATCCTCACGATCCAAGGCATGGTAGACCTGAATTGCTCAAAAAATACGGAGCGATTGATCCTGGTCCACCAGACATTGTCAATAAGAGAGCACCAAAACTACCGATCAACTACCTTCCAAAACACCCCTTTCCAGTTGGACACCCAGATCTACGAGATAAAAATGAAGTAGAAGGAGTTATGCAGAGAAGAGATGAGGCGACCATTCGAAATGAAAAAGGAAAAGAATTTGCAGTGATTGAAGAAATCGATAATCAAATAGGGAGGGTGATCAAAAGACTAAAAAGTAGCGGAGAATTAGACAACACCTACATAATTTTTACCTCTGATCATGGAATTGCAGTAGGAAAACACGGTCTAATGGGAAAACAAAATTTATATCAACACAGTCTAAAAGTCCCATTTATAGTGAGTGGGCCAAACGTTGAAAAGCAATCAAGCTCTAAAGGGAATATATATTTGCTTGATCTGTTACCTACCCTTTGTGATTTAGCGAATATTGAAATCCCTGACTCAGTAGATGGGAAAAGTTTTAAGCAAGTTTTATTCGGAGACCAACAAACAATTAGAGACGTGCTATATGGAGCTTATTCTGGAGGAACAAAGCCCGGTATTAGAGCTGTAATTAAAGGCGATTGGAAACTTATCAAATATGACGTTTTAGAAGGCAAAGTGAGAAAAAATCAATTGTTTAATATAAAAGAAAACCCCAACGAACTTTTACTTGAACATCATCAGCAGGGAATCATTCAATTAACGGGCAACAAACCCAGCTCAAATCAAATCAATTTGGCTGAGGATCCTAAATACAGCGATAAATTAAAAGAAATGGAAAAACTCCTTTTTAGTGAGATGGAAAAAGTAGGTGATCCTTTTCGATTTTGGAATCAAAACTAAAAGACCTCCAAATCTAATTGGATGAGGTAGCAATGTATTCTAAAACAATCTGATCAATAATAGTGACCTCTTCAAAAGAGGCAATAAGTGCAGTATAATCTATGGTTAGTGAATCTTCTTCGGGTAAGCTAGGAGGTGTTTCAGACAATGCATAAATAGTCATGTAATATGTTGAAGTGGCCCCACTAGGGCTACATGGTGAACTATAGGAAATTGTGGCACCGTCTTTATTAGGCCCCATGTACCACGCTCCATCATTGGCTAAACCATAAGAAATTTCAGTAACACTGGGGTCAATATTCCATAGTGTTAAATATGAGTTTGTTTCATTGGCATTAGGAAGGCCGTGAATTGAAATAGCTAAACTTCCCGTACCTTCAGGGATATTTGACCATGCTATAGGAATCGATTTTTCTACACCTTGCACCTTTTCTTCACATTTATAGGCATCAAGTAGCGCACCACCGTCGTCAATGGCGATGCTGCTGAGTGTGAAATTAGAATTTTCTGAAGTTACAGAAAAACCATCTGTTTCACCTGAATTGCTCGGAAAGGTTTCGTCAATTTCAGTGTGATTGACGTAGATGCTTGAATTGTAATTTACATCAATACATGCTGAGTTATTGACAAATGTTTCGGTGTTTTCGGTTGAATCGTCAGATAAAGATCCGTTATGAGGAAGATTTGTAGTCCCTCCATTTTCATCTACATAGGTAAAAGTAAATTTGCAATTTTCATCCCAATTATAATTAACGTAATACTTGACACCATCAACGGTATATTCAAAAGAAAAAGTATTAACCCCAGTTTGAGAAAACCCTGTAATAGATGCACCACTCACAGGCTTAAATGTGTCGGAGGGTCTAATGGGGTTCTGAGAGGGTTGAGGGGAAATTTCATCGTCAACAATATTAATCTCGCCCACCACATATGGCATATAATAAGGTGAATTTGAACTGGCGTGATATCTATAACTTCCATTTTCATCGTACCTACCAAAGGCTTGGTCTAGGTCACTATCAGTTAAACCGTAAATTGGAAAGCCGTCTAGTCCATATGCAAGTGGTTGGTTGGTTCCAACAAGTTCTTCTAAATGAAGTGGGATCACATGGTAGTGATAATCATCTCCTCTTCCAAAATGGCCTCCCCAATTGTCAAGTTCTCCTTTTTCAAAAGCGTTTTCCCCGCGATTATTTAAAGCATTAAATATTGGGATACCATTTATTGCAATTGCGATGGCCCCTCTAAATAAATTAACTGATGTATCTACTGGATTAACTGCCATTTTAGGATTTAAAGGAATTCTCCAACTATTATCACCGGTGTAATTTTGAGGGATGGGAACCTGCTCCTGCCATGAAGTTATTCCAATTCCCATCTCATGCTCAGGCCAACTATAAGAATTTACATAAAAATACTCATCATCACTATTAATGGTTACTTCAGTAAATTTTTCAAAATGGGATATTATTGTCTCTAACAGACTCTCATTTAAATCAACCCCCTCATGAGATGACTCTTCTGAAGAGGTGGTTTCTTCCGCTGTTGAATCATCTGTTGTTTCTTCTGTGGTGTCGCTAGTCGAATTGTTTGTAGTTCCTGTGGATGAAGGAGATGTGTTTGTAGTATTTGGAGCTGGAGATAGCTCTTCGTCATCTTGTGAACAGGCAATGATGAGTATCAGAGAGAGTACACAAAAAAGGGTCATGGTAGCAATCTTTCTTTTATGAGCAAATCGAAAATAAAGAATGAGATAAGCACTACAAAATAATAGAAAAAGGAGTCCAAGCTTGCCGTTGGTTTTTCTAATTTTTGTTGTTGTGGGGTGTAATTTTATATTTAGGGCGCCCTCTTTATTTAACTTTTGAGTCAATTCGTGATGCTCTAAAATCACTACTTGATCCTCCATAGAAAATGCCATCAAGGGAAAAGTGATTACAGCATTCGATTTGGTCTCTTTCAGGAAAACCATTTGCTTTGAAAAAGTAATATAATCAGCGGTGATCAATTGCGTATTGTCATATAATGACCATTGTTTTCCAGTGTTCTTGTGCCCGTCTGTATGAGAAAACACATTGTATGAGGTGATCAAAAAAAGAAAAAGGCAATACTTCAATAGAATAGGAGATTGATTCATGGTTTTGGCACAAAAATTAGTTTTTATAAATATAATGAAAACAGTGGTTTATGGGCACTTAATGTGCAAGGGTTTTTCTAGTAGTTTGGATGCCCTTTATTTAGCCTAGTCATTAAATAATTGATCTATTTTTAAATTATAAAAGTCTTAATTTATTTTAAAGGTACCTTTTAAAAAGGCTATTATTATTGAAAAAAGCTATTTTTAGAATAGATAAGCACAGTCAATGGAAAAATAAAATATCCTATAAAATTATTTACAATCTTATATTTAAAAAGAAAAATATAGCCATTTGACAAGGCTGGAATATTTACTTTTATTATATTAATTACACTAACCAAAGCCCCAAATGAATGCTCAACGGTTATTCATCGGTTTTATTTAAAACAATTTAATATCAAAACAAATATTTGTTTTTGATATCTAGTTAATTTGTCTTGTTTTGGCAGAATAAGGAGTAGATGAAGTCAAACACTTTTATTTGGGTGTTTTATATTTATGTTAAAAAATAGTTTGGATTTTCTACCCTGTGTAAACTCGAAAAAGCATATGCCAACATAAAGCATTTCTAGTAGTTAAAACGATTGGTAATATCATAATTAGAAACAGGATGAAATTTATAGGGGCCATAATAATTTTGTTTTTCATAGGCTGTAATTCAGAAGCAACAAAAGAAAAAGAACTACAATGAGATTGCAGTTAACAAGCTTCTAGACGTTCTGAGAAAAGATGATCTTGATGGCAATGCGACTGAGCCTGAGCCCGATGAGGATGAGGACGACTGGATTGGCGGAGACGAGTTCTCTTCTGAAGAAGAAAGTTCCTCAATTCATGAACCCCTCATGAATGATGAAAAGGAATTGACTGCAGTTGAACCTAAACAGGAAGAAGCAGTGGTTGAACCTGTTAAAGGAGAAAAACCAGAAGAACCAGTATCCAGTATTATTGAGAAAAATGAAAACGGTACATCGGAAATGGAAAACCTTTCAGATGACTTCCTCCCGACTCAAGGTAGATACCCATCAAACATCAAATCTTCAATATTTAATAAACTGCCAATTGATAAAACCTACACTGGAATACATTTGGATAGTGGGAAGATATTTTCCTCAGTGATTCATGAAGACAAAGAAGTAAAAACTTTGTTAGCGTTTGATATTTTATCTGCTCAGGAAAGGACTCTTGACCCAATTAGCATGCCACAAGATTTTACCCGAGCATGCCAAGAGGCAATGTCTATGCTCGATGAAAAGGTATCTCACTATGAAGATAGATATAGTTCAGCATCTCAATCAGTAGAAGAAAGAGATACGATTTCTCTTACAGTTGATCACGATAAAATATTGCTGCAATTGGTGGATGTACCAAAAGAAAATCACAAAGAGAAAAAGCAAATTATAGAGTGGTCTCTTAAAAAAGACCTCTCATTCCCTATTGAAGAATCAATTTTATCAATTCAAAGTGGTGGTGGCAATTCATTTCACGTCGGTGTTGGTGAACCTTCATCATTAGACAGCATTTGTGAAAAGATGAAGGAACTTGAATTTGACTTGAGGTCCCTTTATCCACTAGCGCAGTCAATCTTTAATGCATTCATTTGGAATTATCCAGAAAATCAAAAAAAAG
>CAJWZD010000031.1 GCA_913049685.1 uncultured Fidelibacterota bacterium | reverse complement strand
TATTTGTTAATGCAACAGAGTAAAACTCTCCAACAGAATCATCTCCCTTTAAAATGCAGCTAGGGTATTTCCATGTAACAGCTGAGCCTGTTTCTACTTGTGTCCAAGATATTCTAGAGTTTTGGCCAGCACATAATCCTCGTTTTGTAACAAAATTGTAAATTCCACCTGCTCCTGTTTTTGGATTCCCAGGAAACCAATTTTGGACAGTAGAATATTTTATAGTTGCATTATCAAGCGCTACTAATTCTACAACAGCAGCATGCAGTTGATTTTCATCACGCATGGGAGCTGTGCATCCCTCAAGATAACTTACAGAGCTATTTTCTTCTGCAATAATCAGTGTCCGTTCGAATTGGCCTGTTTTTGCCTCATTAATTCTAAAATAAGTTGATAACTCCATTGGGCATTTAACACCTTTAGGAATGAAAACAAAAGAGCCATCTGTGAAAACAGCAGAGTTCAAACAGGCAAAGTAATTATCTGTATAAGGTATAACGCTACCTAAGTACTTTTTAACAATCTCTGGATAATCAATTGCAGCTTCTGAAAAACTGCAAAAAATCACCCCGTGACTTTTTAATTCTTCCCTAAAAGTAGTCGCAACAGAAACACTGTCAAACACAGCATCAACAGCAATCCCGTTCATCATTTTTTGTTCATCTAATGGAATACCTAATTTATTGTACGTCTTAAGTAATTCTGGGTCTAGCTCGTCTAAGCTTTTTAATTCTTTTTTCTTAGGCGCAGAATAATAGCTGATGTCTTGATAGTCAATCTTATCATAGTTAACATTTTGCCAGTTAGGTTCTTCCATCTTTAGCCATTTTCTGTATGCCTTCAAACGCCATTCTAGTAACCACGAAGGTTCTTTTTTCTTTTTTGATATGAAGTGTATCGTCTCTTCACTGATACCAGGGGCAAGTGTGTCTGATTCTATTTCTGTAATAAAACCATACTTGTATTCCTCTTTGACACGCTGGTCGATAAAACTATTTTTATTATTATTCATAAACTATTTAGTTTTAATTATTATCTAGGCTGAAAAAGAAGTGCCGCAACCGCAGGTTCTTTCGGCGTTTGGGTTCTCAATTTTAAAACCGCCGTTGAGCATATCATCGGAATAGTCGATGGTTATATTTTTTAAATAGAGCCAGCTTTTTAAATCACAAATCACTTTTAATCCATTCTGTTCAAATAATTTGTCAAACTTTTTCTGCTTTTCATCAAAATCCATTTTATAATTCATACCTGAACATCCACCACTATCAACGGACATTCTAAGATAGTAGCCACTCTTTCCTTCAGAAGACATAACAGCTTTCAACCTGGTCACTGCTTTTTTGGATACAAAGATCTGAGCATCTTTGAATTCATTTTGAGCTTGTTCGATTGTTGATTGTTCTTTTTTCATGCGTTTATTCCCATGTTGTTTCAAGTGTTTCTTGTTGCGTTTCATTTATTTCTTCATCAAATCCTAATTTTTCACGCGCTTCTTGAGTCATCATCTCAGGTTTCCATGGAGGGTCAAATGTGACCTCAACACTCACATCCCTGATCTCAGGCATAAGAGCTACCTTAGTTTTGATGTCTTCAGCCATATGTTGGCCCATTGTACAGCCGGGTGTAGTGAGAGACATTAGAACCTCTACATCTGATTTTTCCTTGTCATGTTCTTTGATGCCAATGTTATAGATTAAACCCAAGTTCCAAAGATCAATTGGGATCTCAGGGTCATAGCATTGCTTCAAAATATCAATTATTTTATCTTTTAATTTCATTGTGAAATATCCGCTAGTGTTAGGTTGTCAAAAAGGTTTCTTATAGAATCATTAATTTTGTTAATGGGGGTGCGAATATTGCAGCTATTTAGATGGTCACATCCGGCTTCAAAATAACAATCCATAATTGCTGTAGGGCCTTCTAAGATTTCAAAAAAATCATTTAATGTCGTTCTCTCTATTTTTTTTGAGGCTTTATATCCACCATTTGGTCCTTTGTAGGATTCAATTATATTTGAGCTAGCTAGCTTTTGGAGCGTTTTCGCTAAAATTTCTTTGGGTATTCCATAAGAATATGAAATCTCAGATACTGGAACGAGTTTTTCCTTGTTTTCTCGGAGGTGCCTCACAGCAATGAGAGCGTATTCTACTTTTTTAGTAATCTTTAACATTTTTTGGACTGGAAGTATATAGCAAGAATGTAAATAAAACCAAACATTATATACGACTAATTTTGTCGGATATAATATCTAAGATGAGGGTTAGCTTATAGACTAACCATAATAGGCTTGTCTTTTTCACTAATAATTTCTCCAACAACATTTGCTTTATTACCAAAATCATTTAAAAATGCCTTAGCATCTTTTGGTGGTAATGTTATCAGAAGTCCTCCAGAAGTTTGCGCATCGCATGTAATTAACTTTTCATTGTACGATAGTTCAGAACTAAAATTTGTAAACTTTTCAGCATGTTCAAGATTGCGTTTTGACCCACCAGGCATTATTCCTTCTTCTATTAAATCCAATGTCCCTGGCAACAAATCAATCTGATTAAAATAAATTTTCGCAGATACTTTACTAGATTTGCAAATTTCAATTAGGTGTCCAACTAGCCCAAATCCAGTGATATCTGTAACCGCGTTTGGAGTAAATTTTTGTGCAACTTCGGAAGCTTTTTTGTTTAAGGTTTTCATAGTCTCTACAGCGGGAGATATAATTTTAGAGGAGGCTTTTTCTTTTTTAATTGCTGTTGATATAATTCCTGTACCAATAGGTTTCGTGAGGATTATTTGATCGCCTTCTTTAGCTCCTGAATTCGTCCAAATATTTTTTTCAATTGCCTCGCCCGTAACTACTAGACCATATTTTGGTTCATTATCATCTATTGAATGTCCCCCGACTATTGGTATTCCTGCTTCTGCTGCCTTGTCTGCTCCACCTTGCATAATTTCAGATAATATTTCATTTGGAAGCTTCTGTATAGGGAATCCAACTATGTTTAAAGCAAATAAAGGTCGGCCACCCATAGCATAAATATCAGATAGAGAATTTGCTGCAGATATTTGTCCAAATGTATATGGATCGTCAACAATTGGTGTGAAAAAATCAACAGTTTGGAGAATGATCTTTCCATCGCTCAGGCGTACGACAGCTGCATCATCCGTACTAGTATAGTCCGTCATAACTGAGTTGTTTGTGCTCATCTTTACATTACCCAGAACCTGGGCTAGGTCTTCAGGACCAATTTTGCAAGCTCAGCCAGCACCATGGCTAAACGTAGTTAGCCTGATTTTTTCTCGACCTTTCATAAAGTAAAATTAACAATTTAAAATTTTATAAAACATCATTTCAAATTTTTTTTGAAATCTTTAGAATCTATTTTGACATAAAACAACGAATGGTAAATTAAAGCTACATATAATTTGAATTTTTAGGGTTTAAAGCCTAAGATTTAAGTATATAGATTTAATATATCCAATATTCAATTTAGAGACAGGAACAATGGGAAAAACATTTAAAACGATTGATGATGCAGTTATTCGCTTTGCTGGCGATTCTGGCGATGGAATGCAATTAACAGGAGGTAGATTTACAGAAACTACCGCTACTCTAGGTAATGATCTAAGTACGCTACCTGATTTCCCTGCTGAAATTAGAGCTCCGGCTGGCTCATTGGCAGGTGTAAGTGCATTTCAAATTCACTTTAGTTCAAAAGATATACACACTCCAGGAGATCAGCCTGATGTGCTAGTTGCTATGAACCCGGCAGCACTAAAAGCTCATCAAAAAGAATTAATTCCAGGCGGAACGATTATCATTAATACGGATTCGTTTACGAAGAAAAATTTAAAATTTGCTGATTACGATACTAGTCCTGTTGAAGATGGTACGCTTGATGATTATTTTGCAGTGATACCAATTGAGATGAATAAGCTAGTTACCGCTGCTTGCGAAGGTTTAGATATGTCTCCCAAATTTGTAGCTAGAACCAAAAACTTTTTTGCGTTGGGCGTTCTCTATTATATGTATGATAGGCCTCTTGAAGCTACAGAAAAATGGCTCGAGAAAAAATTCGCAGGGAAAGATGTTATAATTGATGCTAATAAAAGAGCAATGCATGCTGGTTACAATTACGCCGACACAACGGAGCTTTTTACCACAAGGTTTAAGGTTGAAAAAGCTGTTCTCCCTAGTGGAAAATATCGCAATATTAATGGTAATCATGCTACATCTCTAGGGCTGTTAGCTGCTTCTGAGAAATCAGGATTGAATTTGTTTTTTGGTGGATATCCTATTACTCCAGCTAGTGATATTTTACACACTCTAGCGGCATGGAAACATTTTGGTGTTCAAACGTTCCAGGCCGAAGATGAGATAGCAGGTATAGCTTCTGTCTTAGGAGCCTCATTTACCGGGAATCTAGCTGTTACAGCCACTTCAGGACCTGGTATAGCGCTTAAAGGAGAGGCAATGGGATTAGCGGTGATGACAGAATTACCGATGGTTATTATTAATGTTCAAAGAGGTGGTCCAAGTACAGGTCTTCCTACAAAAACAGAACAATCTGATTTAGTTCAAGCCTTATACGGAAGGAATGGTGAAGCTCCTATTCCACTAATTGCGGCAGCAACTCCAGGAGATTGTTTTTATGCTGCTTATGAAGCTTCAAGAATTGCACTTAAATATATGACTCCAGTGGTATTACTAACTGATGGATATTTAGCTAACGGTTCAGAACCTTGGAAAATTCCAGATGTTGATAGTATGGAATCAATAGATGTTCAATTTGTCGATGGTTTAAAAGAAGGTGAAGAATTTATGCCTTACAAGAGAGATGAAGATACATTATCAAGGCCGTGGGCAATTCCAGGTGTCCCAGGTTTAGAACATAGAGTTGGTGGTCTTGAAAAGGCAGAGAATACTGGGCATGTTAGTTATGATCCAGATAATCATCAACGCATGGTTGAGCTAAGGCAAGAAAAAGTTGATAGAATACAAAACGATATTGCAAAAACGGAAGTGTTTGGTGAAGAGAATGGCGATGTACTGATCTTAAGCTGGGGTGGAACATATGGTTCTTGTAGGTCAGCGGTTGAGACTTTACATGATCAAGAGAAAAGTGTATCTCATGTGCATGTAAGGTGGATTAGTCCTTTGCCTAAAGACTTGGGTGAAATAATCATCAAATTCAAAAATGTTTTAATCCCTGAGATCAATATGGGGCAATTAATTAAAATAATAAGATCCGAGTATCTAGTAGATGCAAAAGGTCTTAACCAAGTAAATGGTAAGCCAATTAGTGCTTCCAGAATTGTTGAAAAAGTAAATGAAATGGTAGGTTAATTTTATGTCAGATGTAAATACTCCAACTTATACGAAAAAAGATTTTGAATCGGATCAAGCTGTTAGATGGTGTCCAGGGTGTGGTGATTATGGTATTTTAGCTCAAACTCAAAAGACAATGCCAACTTTTGGGAGAAAAAAAGAAGACTTCGTTTTTGTTTCAGGGATAGGATGTTCTAGTAGGTTTCCTTATTATATGAACGCATATGGTTTTCATACAATTCATGGTCGTGCTCCAGCAGTTGCCTCAGGTGTTAAAATTGCAAATCCTGATTTATCTGTATGGGTCATTACTGGAGATGGAGATGGTTTATCAATTGGTGGTAATCATTTTATGCATGCTTTGAGACGGAACATGGATTTAAACATTCTACTTTTTAATAATAGAATATATGGATTAACTAAAGGCCAATATTCTCCTACTTCCAAAGTAGGTCATGTTACAAAAGCTTCTCCATTTGGATCTCTGGATATACCTTTAAATCCACCTTCGCTTGCTTTAGGTGCTCAGGCAACATTTGTCGCCCGTACAATAGATCGCTGGCAAGCTCATTTAGCTCAGATGCTTGAAAGGTCATACCATCATGATGGTGGATCTCTTATAGAAATATACCAAAATTGTAATATCTTTAATGATGGTGCGTTTGAGGAATATACTTCTGCAGATAAGTTTGAAAATGTAATTGAAGTGAAACACGGTGAGCCAATGGTTTTTGCAAAAGGCACAAAAGGTATAAAGCTTGATGGTTTTAAAGCTGTAGTTGTGGATATGGAAAAACACAGCCTAGATGATCTTCTTGTCCATGATGAAACAAATCTTGATTTGGCTCATATTATTGCAAATTGGACAACCCATCCAGTATTACCCGAACCGATAGGTGTTCTTTACTCAGTTGACAAACCAACTTATAACTCTGAGATGGTAGCCCAAGTGGATTCAGCTGTCAAAGCTAAAGGAGCTGGTAAAGTTCAAGACTTACTAAATGCTGGTGATACCTGGACGGTAAAATAGGTTAATGTCTTTTAGAACTGAGAGCGATAGTCTTGGTCCAATAGAGGTTCCATCTGATAAATATTATGGAGCCCAAACTCAAAGATCTTTAGATAATTTTAAAATTGGTGGGCATCAATTCACTAGAGAATTTATTAGAGCTTACGGAATTGTAAAAAAAGCTGCCGCAACTGTCAATTATGACAGTGGGAAGTTAAAAGAAGATATTAAAGTTGCTATTCATCAAGCAGCAGAAGAAGTTATTGATGGGAAACTAGATAGTCATTTCCCACTTGTAGTTTGGCAAACTGGTAGCGGTACTCAAACTAATATGAACTTCAATGAGGTAATATCCAACCGAGCAATTGAAATAGTTGGCGGAGAGCTTGGTAGTAAGACTCCTATTCATCCGAATGATCATGTGAATATGAGTCAATCAACAAACGACACGTTTCCAACTGCAATCAACATAGCTGCGGTTGAAAGTGTTATGCATAATCTTAAGCCTGCCTTAGAGAGTTTGAGAGATTCATTAAAGAAAAAATCAATAGAGTTTAAAGGTATTATAAAGTTAGGGCGGACTCATTTGCAGGACGCCACTCCTTTAAGTTTAGGACAAGAATTTTCTGGGTATGTATCTGCCTTAGATCACGGTATGGACAGGCTAGAAAAAGCTATTGAGAATTGCTATGAGTTAGCCGTTGGGGGTACCGCGGTTGGGACGGGGATTAATACAATTGATGGGTATGATGTAGCAATGGCTGCTGAGATAAAAAATATTACTCAGCTCAATTTTCAAACAGCAAAAAATAAATTTGAGGCACTTGGCGGTCAAGATTGTATAATTGAATTATCTGGTGCTTTAAAAGTTCTAGCTAGTTCATTATTTAAAATCGCAAATGATATACGTTGGTTAGGTTCTGGACCTAGATCAGGAATAGGAGAAATCATATTACCTGCGAATGAACCAGGTTCTTCAATTATGCCAGGTAAGGTTAACCCTACACAGTGTGAGGCTTTGACAATGGTTTGTACTCAGGTCTTTGGAAATGATGTCACTATTACCATGGCTGGGGCAAGTGGAAATTTTGAGTTAAATGTTTACCGTCCTGTCATTGCTCACAATATTTTAGAATCAATAAAGTTATTAGCTGATTCATCGAATTCTTTTGCGAAAAATACAGTAGATGGTATTGAACCAAATATTGATAGAATTAATCAAAATCTTTATAATTCTCTGATGTTAGTTACAGCGCTTAACCCGCACATTGGCTATGATAAAGCTGCAGAGGTTGCGAAAAATTCATACAAAAAAAATATTTCTTTAAAGGAATCTGCTGATCAGTTAGGCTATCTAAAAAGTGAAGATTTTGAAAGGCTGGTAGACCCCAGTAAGATGATCACGCCATCAAAAAAATAAATATTTTTTAACTGTTTTTACTAATGTTTCTTATATCACGTTAATTTTAAAAGAAACGTATTAAGTTCATATATGTCAAATAAAAAACCCGCGAATGAATTAGTCAAAGTTTTTTGGGTCTCCTTAGGAATAATTTTTTCAGGTGCAGTTCTTGTTCTTTTATTTATCCTGTTTTTATCTCGTGATCTACCTTCGCTTGAACAACTAGAAAATTATGACCCTGATTTAGTTACAAGAATTTACTCTGCTGATGGAGAGGTATTAAGTGAGTTATTTGTTCAAAAAAGAGTATTTGTTGAATTAAATAATATACCAAAGCACATGCAAGATGCGGTAATTGCTTCAGAAGATAGAAGGTTCTATGAGCATTGGGGCCTTTCACTTAGGAGTGTGGCTCGAGCAATAAGTATAAATATTCTTTCGCTTAGCTATCGTCAAGGTTTCAGCACATTAACCCAGCAGCTTGCGAGGAATCTATATAAAACAATTGGGTTTGAAGATAGTATTCTTCGAAAGATTAAAGAGGTTATCACTGCTGTCCAGATAGAGAGAACTTATACTAAAGATGAAATTCTTGAGATGTATTTAAACACTGTTCATTTTGGACACGGAACCTATGGGGTTGAGGCTGCCACTAAAAGATTTTATGGCAAAGAGTCTAACTTATTAAGCGTTGATGAGTCTGCATTATTAGTTGGTCTACTTCCCTCTCCTGCAAGTTATTCTCCTATCCGACACCCAGATAGAGCAAGAAAAAGAAGAAATACAGTTTTAAGATTAATGAGAGATCAAGGATATATAAGTCATAACGAGCATGCTCAATATAGGGCTACGACATTAGAAGCTGTGAACGAGCTTCCAATAAGAGGTAAGGCGCCATATTTCACAGAATACGTAAGAAGGCTCCTAGAGAAAGAAGATGAAGCTCTGGATATTAATATTTACCGTGATGGGTTGAAAATATACACGACTCTTGATTCAAGACTACAGGCACGTGCTGAAGAGGTTGTACTTGAGGCGATTAAAAAGTCCCAATCTAAATTGAATAATAGAATCATGAACAATCAGGAAGAGTTCGAATTGTTAGGACATCTCACCATTTATGATGAAGATTCTGTAAAAATGATGATGCATGGTGAAGCTCAACTATATAAAGATTTAAGAGCAAAGCTTCTTGTCCAAACGGCTTTTGTTGCAATTAATCCAAAAACTGGTGGAATAATGGCTATGATTGGGGGACGCCCTGATTATCATGATCAATATAATAGAGCTGTCCAAGCAAAGAGGCAACCTGGATCAGTTTTTAAACCGTTTGTTTATACAACGGCTCTTGAAAATGGTTACTCTGTATCACAACAGCTTTTGAATCAACCAGTAGTTTTAAACGTTCAAAATACAGATGGATCTTGGGTTAAGTGGAAACCTCAAAATTATGGTGGCAGTACTGGTGGGCTTACTACTTTAAGAGAAGGTTTAAGAAAATCATTAAATTTGATTTCTGTACGAATAGTGCAACAAGATTATGCTCCAGCTGAACAAGTTAAACGCACTGCTCAAAGAATGGGAATATCCACAGATATAAGAGCTGTAGATGCTATTGCCCTGGGAACTAGTGAGGTAATACCCTTAGAAATGGTATCGGCATATGCTGCTTATGCAAACAAGGGCGTTTATTCGAAGCCCTTCGCTATAACTAAAATTGAAGATCGATATGGAAACACAATTAGAGAATACTCTCCAGCACAATATGAAGTATTAAGTGAGGAGATTGCTTTTTTAATGACGAATTTAATGCAAACTGTAATGGATAGAGGTACTGGAGGGAGTGCAAGGTGGAAATATAATTTTACAAGGCCTGCAGCAGGTAAAACTGGCACAACGCAAGGATGGAGTGATGCTTGGTTTGTTGGCTTTACTCCTCAGTTAGCAGCAGGGGTATGGTTTGGTGTAGATGATTATCAGGTTAGTTTAGGTCCAGGACAAGATGGTTCTAAAGCTGCTTTGCCTACTTGGGCAAGGTTTATGAGAGAGAGTCATAAAATATTGGATATGCCTAGAGTAAATTTTCAAAAGCCACGCGGTATTGTAGTTTCCGAAATATGTTCAGTATCAAAAATGGGCTCAAGGAAAGCATGCCCCGTTGAAAAAGAGGTATATAAATCTGGTTCAGAACCTGCGCAAAAGTGCAGGATTCACAGAAATTAATTTTACGTATTAATAATTAGCTTTTGCTTTGGTGTTTTTTCACTTGATATCGTAAATGTCTTTAAAAGTAATGATCTTGCAATATTCAGTTTCTTTGCATTACTATTAAATAACTCATATACTGGATCTCCTACATTTACTCTATCTCCAACCTTTCGATTAAATTTTATACCTGCTGAATTATCAAGTAAGTCTTTAGCGACTTTTCTACCACAACCCATCTCTACAAGAGCCCAACCTATTTTTTCAGTATCCATTGAACTGATATATCCATTTTCTTGTGATTCTATGATAATTTCATATTTAGGGATATAACTATCTGAATGTAGGGATTTAAGATCTCCATTTTGTGCTAAGATCATTTTTTCAAATTTATCTAATGCTTTTCCATTATTTAAATGTTCTATCATTTTAGCTTTTGATTCATCTGGATTTTTAAATAATCCACTTTGTATCATAATCTTTGAACCAAGTTCTAAACTTAGTTCAACTAGATCTTCAGGACCCTTTCCTTTTAAACAATCAATAGCCTCTATAACTTCACATTTCAAACCAGCATAATCACCCAATGGTTGCGCCATGTTTGAAAAGATTACATCTGTCCTTATACCAAAAGCTTGTCCTATTTTTTTTAGTTCATTGGCCAAAGATCTTGCCTCTTTTAGTGTTTTCATAAAAGCACCATTGCCTACTTTAATATCCATCACAAGACCATTTAATCCTTCAGCAACTTTCTTACTCATGATCGAACTACAGATCAAGGGAGTTGATGGGATTGTCCCTGTTAAATCTCTTATTGAATATAATTTTTTATCAGCTGGACATATTTCAGAAGATTGACTAATGATTCCACATCCTACATTCTCAATTTTTGAACTAAAATCTTTAAAGTTTATATGAGTTTGGAAGTTTGGTATTGATTCTATTTTATCTATTGTTCCGCCAGTGTATGCTAAACCTCTTCCTGCAATCATAGGGACGATAATATTGAAAGAGGATAATAAAGGTGCTAGTATGAAAGATATTTTATCTCCAATTCCCCCTGTGCTATGCTTATCTGCAACAAATTTATCTAGATAGTTAAAATCAAATTGTTTTCCAGAATCTACCATGGATTGAACCAAAGAATTAGTTTCAGAATCAGACATCCCTCTAAAATAAATTGACATTAATAGTGATGATAATTGGCTATCGTCAATTTTATTTTTAATTACACCTTCAATAAACCAATTTATTTCTTGTGCAGTAAGTTCATAGCCATCTCGTTTTTTTTCAATTATTTCTGCAGGAATCATAAGTTATTTTTTAGTTTTTTTAAAAAAAGAGGGGATTTTTATTCCAATGGGGGCATTTTCTCTTAAAGTATTTATCAACAGATATATTGAAATTAGAAGAATGATCAGGTTTGGCGACCACATCCCTATTGCCGGAGATAGAAAGCTTCTATCTGCCATTTCTTCTCCGCTAATTAATAAAACATAGTAAATTAGGAAAAATCCAAAACTCAAACCGGTACTAATTGCAAAACCACCTTTTTTACTCATCACTCCTAAAGGAGCACCAAGAAGAACAAACAAAATACAAGCGACAGGGATTGAAAATTTTTTATGTATTTCTACGCCATATTTATTCTGACTTTTTTTATAACTTTTTATCAAATTGAATTCATTATTTAACTGACGCTCTAAATTTTTTATTCTTTTTTCTTTCTTTATTCTTTGTGCTACTGATAGTAAGTCTTGATCCTTTACTCTTCGAAGAGCTTTATCAATAATTTTTTTGCCTTCAAGTAAGGTTAGGGGTAGCGTACTATCTCCTATCGTTCTGAAAAAATTACCTGATAACCTCTTGTACACTATGTCCAGCCGTTTTTCATAGCTGCTTATTTTTTTTTGGATCATTGGTACAGTCATTTCTCTATCTGATCTGTTAGTAGAATCACGACGGTTTAGTAAGAGGTCTTTTGCGGGAATATTGATTACGTGCTTATCAAATATTATTCTTCTATAATTTGTATAATCTTTCTGACCTAATTCATGAATTTCTCCATCATATAATGTTAAAAGAAATGCATCTTCAAGTGTATTTAGTTTACCAGAGTTAGCGTGTATATTGGTTTGAGCATTCTTATTTCCTTTTGAAAAAATTCTAACTTCTTTCATAATCCCATCATTTGATTTTCCTCCTACAATCATACTGTAGTCTGGTAAATTATCTAGAAAGATTCCTGGCTCAATACTCATATCTGGTCTTTTTCTATAGATATCTCCAGATAACAGCCTTGCTTTGAAATTCATTTCAGGAAGAATGAAATTATTGAAATAGATCAAAATCGTTGTAATAATTATACCGAACAAAATTGGTGCTCGCATTATGGTTAAAAATCCTATGCCTGAAGCTCTCATTGCATTGATTTCATTATCTTCGGATAGTCTTCCAAAGGTCATTAGCGTTGCAAGGAGAATAGCCATTGGAACAGATAGGGCAAGGATCCAAGCAAGGTTTAAGAATAAATATTCTAAGATAGTCAATAGATCTAAACCTTTTCCTAGAAATCTATCAATGGCTCTAAGTAAAAAGTTTACAAATAAAATGAAGGTTATCATTAAAAGAGAAAAAATAAATGGTAAAATAAGCTCTTTTAAAAAGTATCTGTACAAAAGTCTCACATTGTAAGTTACAAATATGAATATAAATATATCGATTGAATTCCTTTTGGAGAACGATTAATTCGTTTAAATTCTCTCGCTCTATATTTGGAAATCCAATCATGAGCTGTATGGTGGGTGTAGCTCAACTGGTTAGAGCACCTGTTTGTGGCACAGGAGGCT
>CAJWZD010000030.1 GCA_913049685.1 uncultured Fidelibacterota bacterium | reverse complement strand
ACATCCTGGGGCTGGAGAAGGTCCCAAGGGTTGGGCTGTTCGCCCATTAAAGTGGTACGTGAGCTGGGTTTAGAACGTCGTGAGACAGTTCGGTCTCTATCCGCCGTGGGCGCAGGAGAATTGAAGGAATCTGCTTCTAGTACGAGAGGACCGAAGTGGACGAACCTCTGGTGTACCAGTTGTTTCATCAGAAGCACCGCTGGGTAGCTATGTTCGGAAAGGATAAGCGCTGAAAGCATATAAGTGCGAAACCTGACCTAAGATTAGTTCTCCCTATCATTTGATAATAAGACTCGTTGTAGACTACGACGTTGATAGGCCACAAGTGTAAGTGTAGTAATATATTTAGCTGAGTGGTACTAATTAGTCGAAAGGCTTTATCAATCTTTTTTGATCACTTGAAGATCCGCATCAATTCCCTAACTTTTCTTCGGCAACTATAGCACAGGAGTTACACCCGATCCCATCTCGAACTCGGCAGTTAAGCCCTGTAGCGCCAATGGTACTACGCGGGAAACCAGCGTGGGAGAGTAGGTCGTTGCCGGGAACTTTTAAAAAACCCTCAATTATTGAGGGTTTTTTTTTAAATATACCCTTTTGTATTTAAGTGTTGAAGGGGCCTTTTCTGTTCGGTAAATTGTAATAATAAATTATAAGCCATTTAAAATAATGAAAAAAATTAAATTATTATATTATATAGCATTTACTTCAGGTTTTCTTTTATGTCAAAAAGTTACTTTGGAGGGGCAGTTTTACCCGTACTCAACGTATTACATTAGTAGTTTTAATCTTGCAACCGGTGAATCAAATGTGCCAATTTTTAGATATAAAGTTTCATCTGATTCTTATCCAATATATGTTAATGCGAGATTTCGAGCCACTTTTTTATCTCCACAATTAGGCATAAGCAATAGAACGGTATTAATAGATGTTGAATCAAATACATTTCAAATGAAAGCGGACCTTGTGCTTGACAGCAAAAATTTTTCAGAAAATACAACTAGCCTAATTGATGAAGGAAGTCCACCTAATGTGATACCTATTTTTTTTAAATCTCTTGAAACAATTGATGTTGGAAATTATGATAATGTACTTTCAAATATTATGACTACCGGTAAACTGCCAGATGGTGAATATAGGTTTGAACTAAGTCTCTCATCAGGTATTTCAGAATTTGATCTTTCCTCTTCAGATGAAAAAATAGAAACTATAATCGTTGAAAGCCCCTCAGGTGTTAATTTGGAATCACCCGGAGGTTCACTTGCTGACACAACATTTAATGTAGTCTACACAACTCTACCTTCCTTTAATTGGAATAAAGGTTTTTGTTCGAACTGTGTTACTTATATTAGAGTTTCAGAATTTAAATCAGAATTTCACTCATCTTTAGACGAAGCGCTTGAAGATGAACGCACCCTACCATTTAATCAATCATTGGAGTGGGAGCAGCTATCTGATGTAAGCACTTTCCAGTATCCTCTTAATGGAGTTAGGCCTCTTGAAAATGGTAAAATATATGTTTGGCAAATTAAAACAAGTGTCCCTACTACTGATGGAATGGAAGACGAAACATCGGAAATTTTTGCATTTAAAATATCTGACCCTTCAAAATCTTCTCAGATAGGGATAGAAAACCCGACTCTTAAGCAATTAAAAGAGTCTCTAGGAGTTGATAAGTTCAATTCTCTTTTTGGAGACAATGCACCATTACAGAAATATAGCCCTACTGGCGAATACTTGATTAATGGATCTTCTGTAGACCAATCGACAATAAATAATATTTTGATAAAAATAAAAAACAAAAAAATTAAAGTTAATTCGATTCGAGTAGAAAATGATTAGTGCAGGAATTAAAAGAAGACAAGCTCTTATAGTGCCTTTATTTTTGTGTTTTGCCTTTGCTGGAGAAAAAATAGCTATAGTTACCAAAATTGTAGGTAAAGCTGAATATGTTCGCAAAAAAGAACCACCAAAAGATCTGAAAAGAGGTTTTGTTATAGAAAGCGGTGATGAAATTTTAACAAAACGTGATGCTTTTGTAGCTTTGGTTTTTATTGATGACAGGTCAGCGCTTAAAATAAGAGAAAGATCTCAAATAGTTATAAACGGAAAAAAGAGCGCAAAAAAAATCAGCAAAAAGGTTGATCTTAATAATGGAATTATACGAGCTCAGGTTAATTCTAACAGAGATTTTCTCGTACAAACATCTGTTTCAGTCGCTTCAGTAAAAGGAACTGACTTTTGGGTTATATCTGATGAAAAGACAGGAGATTCAATAATTGGCCTAGAGGGTTTAGTGACTTTATTAAATAGAGTTTCTGGTGAAAAAATAGATATAAAACCCGGTATAACTGGTTTGTCTTCAAAGGATGGTTCCCTGCAATCAATAAAATCCGACCCCAAGAACACTCCAATTGACCTAGTCCAAAGTGCAGATCAAGAAAAAAAACTAGAAATTATATTTAACAACTCTTTGGGCAAGCAGAAAAAACTAATTATCGATTATAAATAATTGTAATTTTTTGAATTATTTTAGAACAATCAATTCTTTATTGTCATTTGTTGCCTTTTCGTTCTTTTTTCAGTTAGCGTTAAGTCAGCAGAAAAACCTATATCACGCTCCTCCATCAAATGCCATAAAAGGAAGAGATTTAACTATTTCAGCTTCATTAATTGATATATCAAATCCAGTTGAGGCCGTTCTTTATTATAAGACACCACTAAGCGACTCTTATCTTGAAACATCTTTTTTAAATAATGGTTTTAATTGGGAAGCGATCATTCCAAAGTTTGCAATTACAAATAATGGAATAGAATATGTAATTGTATTTCGATTTTCTCAAAATCGTATTCTTTCCTATCCTAGAATAGATCCTTTTAATAACCCTTATTCACTTCAAGTTATTGAAAATCCACTACATCAAAAAAATAATATATCAAATGAACTTCCTGAAATACTAATTCTCTCACCAGATATAGGTGAAGTAGTAAAATCTGACGACGTGTTTGTTGCGGCATCATTTTTCCTAATAAATAATATTGATACGACATCAATTAGGCTACTATTAAATGAACAGGAAAAAACTTCAGAAATTATTTTTGAAGATGATATTCTAAGCTACAGCCCTGATCAGCTAGTTGCTGGAGATTATGATATAAAAATTATGATGAAAAACAAAGATGGTGATGCTCTTCAGCCATTTTTCTGGAGTTTTACGGTTGGTCGTAAATCACAAGAATCCAAGGGATTTGCAAGTTACAAAGGTCAAGTTGTAAATAGATTGTCCTCTGAAAGGATATCTGGATTGGTATTGAACGTTGCAGAGGTTCAAGGAAAATTTGATATGGATTTCAATTGGGCGCAGATGAATATTGCAAGCAGAATTACTTCGAGAGAAACACCTTATTTACAGCCACAAAATCGCTTTGGCGGCAAATTCTCATTTGGAAACTTTTTAAAGATTAGTTTTGGTGACTTTTATCCTAGAATGAATGAATTTATGATCAATGGAAAAAGGGTAAGAGGGTTAGAGCTAAACACAGACTTTAAATGGGTAAAGTTCGATTTTATACAAGGTGAATTAAATAGAGCGGTGCAAGAACAAAGATTTATTAATGGGGGGTTTCGTTTGAATAGCAATCTATTTACTAGAAACAATGACGGATCATTTACATATTTTTTAGATAGGTCAGGATATACTTTTAAGAGAAATATTGTTGCAGCAAAAATATCAACCAACCTTTTTGAGAGGTTTAAATTTGGAGCGCATGCATTAAGCGTCAGAGATGACACAAGTTCTATTAGCATAAGCCTTCCAGATGCTACATTTTCATCTGATTCTTTGGTTTCAGGAGTTGCGCCAGGGCAATATAACTTTGAAACATTTAATAATGCTGTAATTGAAGCTGGAAATCAATTAAAAATTATTTCAAATGAATGGTCAGGAAAGAAGCCAAATGATAATCTTTTGCTTGGATTTAATTTTGGAACAAGCTTTGATGATAAAAAACTTAATCTTGATTTTGATTGGAATCTAAGTCTTTACAATCGAAATACGTGGGGAGGTGCAATATCTAAAACAAATCTGGATACCGCTCTTGACGATTCTCTCGATGGCTTTATTGGACAACAATACGATGAATCTGGGAGCAAGATCGATGGGGGAGACGCTATTAATATAAGCCAAATACCCTTTGATCCTGTGGCTCTTGAAGACATATTCATTTTGAATACTAATATGACTCCACTTGTACCTTATGATATGAACTCAGGTCTAATTAGCGGATTGATAAATATGCCATCCTCCGCTTTTAGGTTTTCCCTTAAAGGAAATTATACAAATAGTAAAATTTTGATAGAATATCGTCAAATTGGACCAGAATATGTCACGCTAGGCAATCCATTTCTTAGAAATAATACGCGTCAATTCACAATTTCAGACCGCGCTAGTTTTTTAAATAATAAACTATTTATTAATTTTGGCTTTAAGCACTTAGATAATAAAATTTTAAGGACAACCGTTAACCCGTTAAACACAAATACTTTTTTTGTTAATTTTAATTTTTTACCTGGACCTGGCTTACCAACCTATGCTGTTAGTTTGCAATCTATAGGAAAAAATAATGAAAAGACTAAGCTTGATTCCATAGGAGGATCAATTATTGACTTAAGAGAAGATTCAAATATTTCAAATAATATGCTTGCAGTCACTGTGCCCTTAAAAAGCAATGGTGTAATGCATAATATCACCTTAAATATCGGGAACGTTGTCAACCTCGACAACTTAGCTAGCAAAAGAAATGTTGGTTATTTGTTTCCAAAAACCGATACGCGAACAATTTCACTTAATATTGCTTCAAATATTTCTAATTACTTAAATACTATTTCTCAGGTAAGTCAAACAAGGCTTGATATTCCTGTAATATCAAATAATGCTTTACAAAAAACATCTTACGTATGGACAAATTTATCATCTTCAGCAAACTATAAATTAGTGGATGATAGAATTTTGTTGAAGGGTACGCTCACATTAATTGATAGCAATAGCCAGATTAGGTCTCAGCTCATTGGGTTTAGAGGTGGTGTAGATTATAATTACAGAAATAATTTAACAGCTTCATTGACTAGTTTTGTTCGAATAAATTATATAGGAGATAATAGAGGGCGGCCATATGAAGAGGGTTTTGATATAAACTCCTCTGGAATAATATTCAATATTAATTATAATTTTAAAAATGAAACTGACTTTAACTAGATTAAAAAAACTTTTTCAAGGAAACTGGGTTGCTTGGATTATTTGCTTCGGCGCAATCTTTTTAACATCTATTTCTCAGTGGGTGGGAGTTTTTGATACATTGGAGCTCAAGATCTATGATTATCGCTTTAATTCTGTTCGCGGACCATTAACAGGCTGGACGGCAATTGACTCATCTTATATTGATAAGGGAACAGATGTTGTACTTGTTGAGGTTGACGATGAGGCCTGGAGGCTGGTTCCAGAAGAATGGCCCTACCCTAGAGGAAGTATTTGGGCCCGTGTAATTAGAAATTTGTATAAAGCTGGTGCTAAGGTAATTGTATTTGATATTCAGTTCGATTCGCCAGAGAGCAGGTCTGAGATATATAAAGATTTGATTGAATCAACAACAGCTGACTACATTTTTAATCAAGTTCCCTCACTAAGAGATACCGTTGAGGCGGAAAATATCTTAAAGTCATTGCCGATGCTTATACCGAGGCATGGAGATGATATGTTAGGTGAGGCAGTTGCTGAAGCTCAAATGTTTGGAACAACTGTTATTATGCCAGCTAAGATGGTAACCGAACCCACTTCTGTACCACCACAATATATTGCGTATCCAGTAAAGCAGATTATGGATGCAAAACCAGAACTGGGACTAATTAACGATCAAATGGACCTTGATGGTTTTTCAAGAAGATATTCACTATTTGATATTATGTCACACGAGCCGAATAAATATTATCTCACTCTTGGAGTAAAGGCTTTTAAAGCATTCTATGACATTTCAGATACTTCTAAACTATATTTTGACAGCGAAAATTTAATTTGGGAGTATGGGGGCTATAATATAAAGGCGTATGGCCAAGGTAATTCTTTCTTAGTTAATTATTATGGTCCACCATCAGGATATAAAATAAGAGATGAAAGGAATCTTCCTCCTTGGGCAACATTTCCAAAATATTCTCTGGCATATATTATTGATACTGATGAGGTAACTCTCAGAGACCCAATGGAAGATTTAGATTGGATGAGTCAATTTCTTCCAGGTGAGATTCCAGACTGGATTAAAGCCATTGATGATGAACAAGAACGCCAAGAAATGATGGATGTTATGGGCGTTACCTCAAATAACGATTTATCAAATTCACCTTTTTTTAATAAAATAGTAGTCATTGGTACCTCTGTTGAGGTTCACCATGATTACAAGCAAACCCCTTTTTATAATTATACTGGTATACAGCAATTAACACCTGGAATGGAAACTCATGCTAATGCTATTCAAACAATGATAGATAATAACTATATCAACGTATTAGGAGGTGGATTAACAGAATTTTTTAATGAATACAATAAGTATCCTTTAAGTCATTTTATTTTAATTACACTATTGAGCTTGATAGCATTCTCTATTCTGTCATTTGCAAATCCAATTATTGCAGGATTTTTAATTGTTTTTGAATGTCTTTTATACTTTGCTGTTGCTTGTGGTCTATTTATTGATGATTTATTTTGGGGCATCAAGGCAATATCTCCAAAACTTTTAGGCAACTTCCAGTTCTTTCAATTGCAGTTACCTCAAGTTGGGGAATCCATGATTGTACCTGTAGTTGCACCTCTGGCATCGGTAATTTTCACATATTTCGGCATAGTTCTTTATGACTTTATTAAAGAACAACAAGATAAAAAGTATTTAAAAAGCACTTTTGGTGCTTACATATCTCCTGACTTAATTGATCAAATGTATGAGGATAAAAGAGAGCCACAGCTGGGTGGACAAGCTGGGTATCATACCGCTTTTTTCTCTGATATTCAAAGCTTCTCATCTTTTTCCGAGATATTAGAGCCCGAAAAAATGGTTAGTTTGATGAATGAATATTTAACCGAAATGACAACAATACTTTTGGAGCATAAAGGCACTCTTGATAAATATATTGGCGATGCAATTGTAGCTTTTTACGGTGCTCCAGTTCCGCTTGAGGGGCATGAATATCATGCTTGCATGACAGCATTAGAAATGGATAAAAAATTAAAATATATGCGAGAAAAGTGGACAAATGAAGGCGATTGGCCTGAACTTGTACATAATATAAGGCACCGAGTAGGTCTTAACTCGGGAAATATGGTTACTGGTAACATGGGTTCTTCAATGAGAATGAATTATACGATGATGGGCGATACAGTTAATCTTGCGGCAAGACTTGAGCCAGCAGCCAAACAATATGGAGTATATAATTTTGTTGCCCAGAATACGTATAAAGCAGTTTCGGATCAGTTTGAATGGAGACTGCTTGATTATTTAGTTGTAAAAGGCAAAAAGGAGCCTGTCAGAGCTTACGAATTAATTTCAATGAAAGATGAAATGAACAACGAACAGTCAGATTTAGTTGAATCATTCAATGAAGGTTTAGAGCTATATTTTAAACAAGAATGGAATAAAGCTTTAAAAAAATTCAAGGAGTCATCTGAACTTGAAGAGGATTTCCTTTATAGACCAACTACTCCTTCAAATATATACATAGAGAGATGTGAGGCATTTATAAAAAAACCTCCCCCAAAAGATTGGAATGGAGTTTGGGCTATGAATACAAAATAATTATTTTGATAAAATGAATAACTCTTTACCTAAAATACTATGGATTGATGATGAAATTGATCTATTAAGACCCCATATACTTTTGCTTGAGGAAAAGGGTTATGATGTAGCTATAGCAACAACAGGCAAAGAAGGTCTCGGATTGATTAAAGATCAAAACTTTGACCTAGTCCTCATTGACCAATTTATGCCAGGAGATGATGGCATAGAAACATCCGTTAATATAAAATCAGTTAATCCTTCAGTTCCAATAATTATGATTACAAAAAGTGAGGAAGAGTGGCTAATCGATGAAGCAATATATAAAAAAATTGATCGTTTGTTAATTAAGCCAGTAAACCCAAATCAGATTTATGCAGCATGCAAACAGGTATTAGAAAGTGCTAATATTTTCTCGGAAAAATCAAAAAATGAATACCTTAGCCAATTCAAAGATACTGAAGACTTAGCTATTCAAGCATCAACAGTTGAAGAATGGTGGAAAATCTATTCTAAACTTGTTAAATGGCAGATAGATTTTGATGTTCAGAGAGAAGAAAGCCTTGTTCAAATACTGAAGGATCAATTTAATTCTGTAAATAAAATTTTTTCCCAATTTATAATTAACAACTATCCAAATTGGTTAAACGATAATGATAGACCAACATTGTCATGTGATATTTTTATAAGAAATATAAAACCATTATTAGTTGAAAATAAAAAAACCTGCTTACTAGTTATGGATGCAATGCGACTAGATCAGTTTGTAGAGCTAAATAAAATGCTTTCAGAGGATTTTTCTGTTGAAATGGAGCCCAGTTTATCGCTGATACCTTCAGCGACTCCTTTTTCTAGAAATGCTATTTTTTCAGGTCTTTTTGCAGATGAGATGTGCGAGCTATATCCAAAACAAAGAAATGAAATGATCGAAGACAAGGGAAGCCTTAATAATTTTGAAAAAGAATTTTTGAATGATCAGATGAAGAAAAATGGGCTATCTGATAAAAAAATGCACTACCATAAGATTTGGATTGCTGATGAAGGAAAAAGGTTTTTGACAAAGATTAATAATTTCACAAATAATGATCTTTTAGCTATTGTAGTTAACTTTGTCGATCAATTGGCCCATCGCAGATCAGAATCTGATGTGCTTAAAGAGATGGTTCCAGATGAGGGTGGTTACAGAAAAGCAGTTGGGAATTGGTATGCTAAATCATGGATTAAGGATGTTCTGCATGAATTAAGTTTAGCGGGATATAGCGTGATTATGACTAGCGATCATGGAAGTGTTATGGTTGCTGAGAGCGCAAGTGTTGCAGCTGACAAAAGTTCATCAGATGGAATAAGATATAAGCATGGAACAAATATTAATACATCAGACAGGAAAGCCCTAGATATTAGGGATCTTGACAAATATCGACTCCCTGAGCTCGGTGTCCGAACCAATTATTTGATTGCGAAAGAAAATTATTATTTTATTTATCCTAATCAAGAGAGAAAATATCGAAAAATCCTTGAGAATAGTTTTCAGCATGGCGGAATTTCCATTGAAGAAATGCTGGTTCCTATTTTAACAATGAAACCAAAATGAAAAAATTAACATTTAAATCACCAGACGAAACAAAATCATTCGCGAAGGACTATGCAAGTCAAATTCCAAATGGTAAAGTTTTAGCGCTAATAGGAAACTTGGGCGCTGGTAAGACTACTTTTAGTCAAGGCTTTGCACTGGGTCTTGGGCTTGATGACTCTATTATCTCTCCAACTTTTAAGCTCGTAAGTGAATATCATGGCGAAAGAATGCTAAATCATATTGATTGCTATCGCTTAGATTCATCAAGAGATTTTCTAAATATAGGTGGAGAGAATTTTCTAAACTGTCAAGATGGGGTTACTATTATAGAGTGGGCTGATATAATAAAAGATATATGGCTTGATGATTGGATAATTATTTATTTAGATCGCGATGAGAGCGACGAGCATACAAGACACATAACAATCACACAAAATGCATGAATATAGTAGCTATTGATACGTCAACAGATTGGTGCGGAGCCTCTCTTTTCATTGATGGTAAATGCAAAGAACTAATTGAAGAGCATATTCCCAAAAAGCACTCTGAAAACCTTCCTTTATTTTTTGAATCACTAATTAAAAAATCAGATTTTAAAAAAAATAGATTAGATGCAATTGCTGTTTCAATAGGACCTGGATCGTTTACAGGTTTAAGAATCGGACTAGGATTTTCAAAAGGCTTAGCTTATGCATTAAATAAGCCAATAGTTCCTGTTCCAACTCTTGAGGTTATGGGTAATCATCCTGAAGTTTTATTTAATAATTTTTTAGTTTTGTTATATTCACATAGAAATATTGTCTTTTCTCAAAAATTCTTAAATAAAAAATCTCAAGGCAACCCAGAGGCTTGTAAATTTGATGAAATTGACCTCAATAATAAGATTGTTCAATATGGCTGCAATAATCTTTTGGGCTCTAGTTTGTATAGTGAGATACATCCCTCAGCTGAGGTTGTTGGGAAATTAGCGTTGCGCAATTTTAATCTATGGAAAATTGATAAGCCCTATACTCTTGCCTCGAATTATATTTCCCCTTTTGAAATTGGTTAAAAATGAAGATAAGAAATGCAACTATTGATGATGCTATTGAAATTTTTAAAATTGAAAAAAGAGTTTTTAAAAACTACTGGTCATTTAAATCAATAAGGCTAGAATTCACTGAATCTAAATTCTCTCAAATATCTTTACTTGAAGTTGACAGTAAAATTATAGGATATATATTTCAAAGAGTTATGCCTGGCCAGAGTCACATTATTAATATGGCCATTGATTTACCTTACCAACACAAAGGTTATGGAAAATTTTTACTCAAAAACACCCTAGAAAAAGATAGTGAGGATACTAATGTTTTTTTAGAGGTAAAAGAGGCTAATTTCCCAGCAATTAAACTTTATACTGATTTAGGGTTTGAGGAGATTCATAAAAAAGACAGATATTACTCTGATGGTTCAAATGCTATTTTTATGCTAAAGAATAATAAAAAACATGGCTTGGTTTAGTAGAAAAGATAAAAATATTTCTCCGGATGTTGTAAAAAAAGATATTCCCGGAGGATTGTGGATAAAATGTCCATCCTGTTCTGAGATTCAATATAAACCTGAACTAGAAAAAAGTTTTAACGTCTGTCGACATTGCAAGTATCACTTTAGGATGGCTCCAGAAATCTATTTTGAACTTCTGATTGATCCTAAATCAACAAAAGATTTATTTACTGAAGTTGGTTCCATCGATAGTCTTAATTTTGTTGCTGAAAAAAAATATTCAGATCAGCTTAAAATTGCTAAAGAGAAAACTGGCAAGAGCGATGCGATAAGCTGCGCTGAAGGAAAAATTGATGGTAAGAAAATTATTTTAGGTGTTATGAATTTTTCTTTCATAGGTGGAAGTATGGGCTCAGCAGTTGGCGAAGTAATATCAAGATGTATTGATAGAGCTGGTAATAAAAAAATACCATTTATTTTAATATGCTCTTCTGGAGGTGCGCGCATGCAAGAGTCAGCATTATCCTTAATGCAGCTAGCTAAGACTAGTTCTAAATTAGCAAAGTTTCATAATGATGGAGGTCTATATATTCCCATATTGACTGACCCTACAACTGGGGGAGTTACGGCCAGCTTTGGTATGCTTGGTGATGTTATCCTAGCTGAACCTGGTGCTCTTATAGGATTTGCTGGCCCTAGAGTTATAAAACAAACTATTGGCGAAGATTTACCAGAAGGATTTCAAACTTCAGAATTTTTACTTGAAAAAGGCTTTGTAGATCATATTGTTTCTCGAGATAAAATGAAATTCAAGATTTCAAGTTTAATTGATTTTTTATCATAATGCTTACACCTTCAATTCTAATAGTCAATGACGATAGTATTTTTTCAAGTGGGATTAAAGCCCTATGGGAAGCTATGTCTGAAATAGGTAAAACAACTATTGTTGCTCCTAAGTCTGAGCATAGTGGCGCAGGTCATGCAATTACAATCTCACGACCATTGCACGCTGAAAAAATCAATTTAAAATGTGGCTTATCGGGTTATGCGGTTAATGGAACACCTGCTGACTCTGTAAAATTTGCTGTTAATCTTTTAATGGACAAGAAGCCAGATATTTTAGTTTCAGGAATAAATCCTGGTTCCAATGTTGGGCAAAGTATACTCTACTCTGGAACCGTTTCTGCTGCAAGAGAAGGAACTTTCAGGGGACTTAGCTCTATTGCAATTAGTCTTGATGGGGATAGTAACATTGATTATTCACCATCAAAAACTATTTCACAGGTTATTGTTAAATCTGTACTTAAAAATGGATTGCCAAATGATACGCTTCTCAATGTAACTATTCCTAATTTACCAAAAGAAGAAATCAGGGGATTCAAAATAACAAAACAAGGCTCAATGTATTTTTCAGATTGCTTCAAGAAGATCGAAAACAACAGAGGTCTTGAGGGTTATTGGTTAACAGCTGAGCATAATGACCCTGATCATTCAAAAGACAATGATAGCATAGCAGTTAAAGATGGTTATGTAAGTGTAACTCCACTTCATTCAGAGCAAACTAATTTTTCTTTTATTCAAGAATTATCTAGATGGAGTTTGAAATAGCGCTATGAAATCAAATGGGGTTATGATTCTTGATTTTGGTTCTCAGTATACCAAATTAATTGCTAGAAGAGTAAGAGAGGAAAATATTTATTCTAAAATTTATCCTCATAGCGTCAAATTAGATGAGATAAAGAAAATAAAGCCAGCTGCATTAATTCTTTCTGGAGGACCTTCCAGCGTTTTTTCAGATAACGCTTTAAAAATAGACCCCGAAATACTAAAACAAAATATTCCTATTCTTGGAATATGTTACGGGCTTCAGTTATTAACACATACTTACAATGGAAGAGTTGAAGAAAAAAATAGTGGAGAATATGGCCTATCCAAACTTAGTATTAATAATACTCATAATATCTTTTCAAATATCCCAAATGAAATCAACACATGGATGAGTCATATGGATCAAGTCACCAAGGTTCCACCAAATTGGAATATAATCGCTAAATCATCAAATGACATTATTGCTGCTGTTTCAAACGAAGACTCTTCTAGAATAGGATTGCAATTTCATCCAGAAGTAATTCACACACAATACGGTAAAGAAATTTTAAGAAACTTTTTAATCAAAATTGCTAAATGTCCTACAGATTGGAATGCATCTAATTATGTTACTGATCAAATTAATAAGATAAGAGAAGAAGTTGGCGAAAGCAGGCTTATAATTGGAGTTAGTGGTGGAGTTGATTCCACGGTTGCTGCAGCCTTAATCCACAAGGCTATTGGCGATCAGTCCATTGCTGTTTTAATTGATCATGGGTTAATGAGGAAGGATGAGTCAAAAATATGTGTTGCGGCTTTAAAAAAAGGGTTGGGTGTAAATATTCATAGATATGATGAGTCTAGCATCTTTTTATCAAAACTTAAAAATAAAAAAGATCCTGAAGAAAAAAGAAAAATTATCGGCAATCAGTTTATTAAGTCATTTGAGAAAATTTCTAAAAAATTTGGAGATATAAGATTTTTGGCGCAAGGCACTTTATATCCAGATGTAATTGAAAGTGGGTTTGGTGTTGGCGGTAAATCTCATACAATTAAAAGCCATCATAACGTTGGTGGTCTTCCTAAAAATATGAACTTTAAGTTAATAGAACCGTTGCGCGATCTTTTCAAAGATGAGGTTCGAAAAGTAGGGATGGAGCTAGGTATTCCATCTGATC
>CAJWZD010000029.1 GCA_913049685.1 uncultured Fidelibacterota bacterium | reverse complement strand
TTTAGGTCAAAACAAGAAAGGTTTAAAAATGACTAAAAATAATAGTGAATATGCAATTTTAGGCGGAGGTTGTTTTTGGTGCGTAGAAGCTGTTTTTGAGAGGATTGATGGCGTTAGCGAGGTTGTATCTGGCTACGCAGGCGGGCAAACCAAGAACCCTACGTATAAAGATGTTACATCTGGCAAGACGGGACACGCGGAAGTTTGTAAAGTTGTTTTTGATCCTAAAATAGTCACATACGATGAATTGCTTGATATCTTCTGGCAAGCCCATGATCCAACAACCTTAAACCGTCAAGGAGCCGATATTGGAACACAATATCGATCTGCTATTTATTATATTAACGATTCGCAAAAAAAATCATCGGAGATTGCTTTAGAAAAAGCTTCAAAAATGTTTGATAAACCCATTACAACAGAAGTAAAAGAATTGGATAATTTTTATTTAGCGGAAGGATATCATCAGGATTACTACGAAAATAATCCCAACGCTCCTTATTGTGCATTTGTTATTGCACCAAAAATAAAAAAACTTGGTAAAAAAGGGCTGTGGGATAACTAAAATTTCTTTTCATAGTCCTGCATAGCATCAATCAGCGCATCTACCCCTTCCTCTGGCATTGCATTATATATTGAAGCTCTAAATCCCCCAACAGATCTATGGCCTTTCAATGTGTACAAGCCTCTGTCAGCGCAATAGTCTAAAAAGTTTGCCTCATCCAATTCATCATTGAAAACAAAGGGTACGTTCATTATTGAGCGATCATCTTCGTGTACCGGGCAATTGAATAAAGAGTTTCGCTCTATTTCATCGTATAATTTTTTTGCTTTTCTTTTATTATTTACCTCCATATTTGATACACCACCAATTGAATCAAGCCAATGAAGACTTTGATTAACAGCATATATACTCATAACGGGAGGAGTGTTGAACATTGACTCTTTATTGATGTGCGTTTGATATTGCATCATTGTAGGTATGTCTCTGGTAACGCTTTGAAGTATGCTTTCTCTAATAATTACAAGCGTGACACCTGCCGGTCCAATATTTTTTTGTGCTCCAGCATATATTAAGCCAAAATCTCTAATGTCAAATTCTCTACTAAAAATATCAGAGGACATATCTGCGACTAAATAGGATTCTTTGCTTGCAGGAGTTGGAAAACTATTCCATTGTGTTCCAAAAATAGTATTATTCGATGTTAGATGTAAATACTGCGAATTATCAGATTGGTTCAATTCTTTTGGAATATAATTATAATTGGAGTCTTTTGAAGAGGATATCACATTTACTTTTCCATAAATCATAGCTTCATTTATAGCTTTTTGTGACCACGTACCTGTATTGGTATAGTCTGCAACCTGACCCTTGCCGAGCAGATTCATCGGCACCATACAAAATTGCAAAGATGCTCCGCCCTGGAGAAACAAAACTTTATAACTATCGGGAAGCTTGAGAAGTTTTCGCACCAAGTTATCTGTTTCGCTTACCATATCAACTACTGGCTGTGACCGATGGCTCATCTCCATAAGGCCCATACCCGTATCTTGGAATTCAATTGTGGCATCTGAGGTTGCCTTTACCACTGAAGGGTGAAGGATTGCAGGGCCTGCGCTAAAATTATATATTGATTTCATCGTTAAAAATTACTGCACTGAACAATTATTATGATACAAAAAAACCCCCCATTAGGAGGGTTTTAATTAGAGAAAATATATTACCTTCGCCTTTTACCTTTCCCCATCCTTGGGTCTGGCTTTCTTCGATAACGCTCTTTCATGCCTTTTTGTGCTTCTTGCTTCATATACGGTTCGAAGCTTAAGAACATTATTTGCTGTGCTGGATCAAGTATATCCCTAGTTGATTGAAAAAATTTCATACGAACATCATTTTTTTTGTCCGTAAGATCTTGCATCTTTTTATAAACTGCATCTACGTCAGATTGGGTAATCTTTTCTCCTTTCTTGATTTTAGATAAGTGCGAATCAAATAATTCTTTTTCTGTTACAAAAAAATCATCCATTTTGACGCGCTGCCTTCTCATTCTTGGAAAAAGCTTTTCAGCCTGCTGCTCTGATAGGTCTAGATATTCTGTCATCTTCCAGACCATCATCATTTCCATTTTATTTCCATATTGACCGCCAGGTCCTCCCGGTTTACCTGGCTGGCAAAGTGCTAGTGAAAAACTCATTAACAGTATAGCGATTTTATTCATTTACATCTCCATAGTTTGAGGCGATTAAATTATTAAAATTGATTTCATCAAAAAAATGTAAGGTCTCCCAAATATCATCACTCGAGGATATTAAATAATCTGCAAGATCAAAAACATAGGACTCGGTTTCAGCATCCATTTCCTCATAAGGTTTCAAATCGGATACTGTATAAAATTCAGGTTCATAAGCTAACTGGTTGACCGTTAGTATACTAAATATAGCCAAAATGCAGAATGATGCTGCTCCATTGATAAGTCGCGCAATGCGTGCATCATTACTTATTCGCTGATGATGAAGATTCTTTATAAATTTTTTAGAATCAATCTCGTCAATATTTTCATTTTGAATTTTTTTAATCTGTTCTTCAATATTCATATTAATTCTTCAATTTTTCTTTCAAAGATGTGACAGCGTGATGGTAGCTAACTTTTGCTGAGTTTTCAGATACGCCTAATATATTGGCAATTTCTTTATATGGGGTTTTTTCTGTTAAGCGCATCGTTATAACCTTTCGCTGTCTTTTAGGGAGTGATGCGATTGCATCCCACAGTTCTTTTTTCATCCAGGCATCCTCAACACTGTGATCAATAAAGCTTGGCTCAGGAGCTTGATCAAGATGAAGCATATTTTTCCATTTTGTACGTCGTAAATACGTATTGGACATATTTACATTAGCACGGTATAAGTACGTTTTAAATTCTGATTCAAAACGAAATTTCTTTAAAGCTTTATACATTTTTATAAATATGTTTTGAGCAAGATCTTCTGCCTCTTCGCTAGAATCAGTAAATTTTCTAAAAAACCCATAAGTACTTGAAAGGTATCGGTTGACCAGATCATTAAAAGCCTCTTCGCTGCCTTCTTGAAAATCTTTTATTAATTCGTTGTCTGTGCGCATGCATTTCTTATTTAGACTGTTACATTGCGAAAAAGTTAAAAAAAAAGCTGAGTAAAAATACTCAGCTTTTATTAAATAACTTTGTGAGCGCTATTCTTTCGTAAATTCATTTAAAGCGCACGATGCTGGATACCAATCATTACCTGCACTTTCACAGCTTGATTGTGTTGTTTCACCAGTCTCATTTCCACTACTGTCTTCGCAGTAAGCTTCGGATTGTTCATTATAGCTTAATTTATCTCCGTTTATAGTAAAGTCAATACAGTCACCCATTAAACAAAATTGATCTTTATCTTCCGTCCATGTACCGGGTAGAGTGCTGTTTATACCAAAAGCTGAAATTGACATAGCTACGGTCCCATCTGATTTAAATTCCAGGGATTGAGAAAAAAAGGACTGCATAAATGCCCAACCTGAATTATCTACGTTACCCGAGCAGTTCGCATTTTCATAATCACCCATACTTGTCATATTCCATTTGCCTACAAGGGGAGCGTTTGAACCGCTTCCGCTATCTTCATTTTCGTCTTCACAAGAAAACATGATTGCCAAACTGAGCATTAATAGAATTTTTTTCATATTTTATCCTTTGATTAAAAGAAAAATCTAGTCTTTTCGAGAGTCATCTTTGCCATCAGAATCTCCCCATCTTCCATCTTTTTTTCCATCGCAGTGTTTAGAGAACATCATTACCAATGAGGCATGGACTTTAACCACTTCTAACTGTTTATCGCTAAATAAAAGCTCAAGTTCATTGTTTCTGGTAACATTAAGGTCTTTAATTCTATCTTCAAATTCTTTTCTATCTGAAGAGTCACCAGCATTTTTCATTTCCTCAAACAAGGCTTTGACAGCATCTTCATGCTTTTGATTGATTTCTGCTAAGCTAGCTTCCTGCTCCGTTGTCATTTCTAATGCAGTTACCATAGCATCGCGCTCTGCCTGAAAAGCGTCGTCTCTATTTTGCTTCATATCAGCTTGTAATCTATTTATGCGATCTTTTTGCTCATCAGTCAACAAAGAATCAATTTCGTTTTTCATTGCTAATTCAAGCGCTTCAATTTCGGCTTTAGCGGTTGCCTCATCCTTCGAACCATCTTTCATAGCACGCATAACCTCATCCATTTGAGACCTATAAGAATCCATGATATTTTTAAACGCTTCTTGTTGATCGGTATCCATAACCGTCATCATCAAACGAATATCTATACCACCTTTATCACCTTTAGGACCGCGATGATCTTTTCTTTCAGGAGCATGAAGAAATGCTACAGAATTGGCATCCATCCATTCGAACATTTTGTCTTTTTCTTCCTGCGTTAAACTTTCCTGCATTTCAGCAGCAACGTTCCAAAGAAACCCAGGGTCTCTACGATGTTTTCCATCTTTTCCATGCCGGTTGAGTGCATCCTTAAATGCATCATCAGATGATTTACTTAAACCAATGTCAGCATTTAAACCTTCAGCCAGAGCCTGTAGTTCTGGATCATCTAGATTTACATCGCTGTCGTTATTGATATTGTCGCAACCAATAATAAACATGAAACCTATAATTGTTAAGAGAGATAATTTTTTCATTAGTTTTCCTCTGGATTGGTTATTTTGTATACAGTATCCTTACTTCCCTGCGAATTGTATCTGTGTATTTTTTCTATATTTTCAAAGATTGAGTGTTTTGTACACTTTTTTACGGTTGATTGTTTATTCTTTAGAAAGAAGATGTCCTTGTAATCACTGTCTTCAAAGTGATGTAATGAGAGCTTGGTATCTAAAATGTTTCCTCCAAAGAGAAAAAGCGATACACTGAAAAGAACTTCAAGAAATGAACTAAACATATTAACTCCTTCTTTTAACTTTTAAACAAATCTCACCATAAAAAGTTTCAACTCGTAAATTATAATATTACGATAAGAAAGAATCTAGGGAAAGTTTTAATAAGTAAAAAGGCTGATTAATGTGCTTAAATCAGCCTTTTAAGTACTTTTTACCCCTTTGAGCGACCGCCTTTTCTTCCTTTAGACGATTTGTGTCTTTTCATGCGCATTTCAAGGGCAGTAAATACTTTTACAATATCTAACTGCTTCGCATCAAATAGAGATTCTAGCTTTTCATCCCTATCTGAAAATAATGACTGTAAGCTTATTCTCATAGTCTCTCTATCAATTTCACCATTTTTCGACTGTTCAAATAATGCCATAGCTGCTGTATTAGCCACCTGCATTAGTTCGTCAAAAGCAACTACCTGCTCATCAGACAATGAGAGCACATCAATCATCACTGTTTTTGAAGAATCTTTATAGGCATCACGTAGTGCTTCTCGCTCAGCCTTATTCTGCTCTATCTGCGCTCTTTGTTCATCAGTTAATAAAGCATCAAGCTCTGCACGCATTGCATCTTTTAAAGTATCCATTTGAACCTTAGCGTCATCTTTAGATAAAGATCCGTCTTCTACTTGAGATTTAAGCGATTTAAATTGTTCTTTATAAGAATCTGTTATTGATCTATGCATGGCTTTTTGATCATCGGTTAGCATTCTGAATATTTCGGAGCCGTTTTTTCTGCCTTTTTTTCCAGATTTTCCCTTATTTCCTTTTCCATTGCCAAATAGTGGAATTTCTTTTTGATCAATTTTTTCAAATAAAATTGCTTTTTCTTCATCGTTCAACTGATCTGACATTTCACCAGCAACTTTCCAAAGGAACCCAGGCTCACGATGTTTTCCACGTTTGCCATGACGATTAAGAGAACCATTCAAAGCATCAGTGGATGATTTAGTTAAACCTAAGTCGTAGCTTATTTCTGATGATAACTGTTGCAACTCTGCATTGTCAAGCTCAGAAGATTCACTGCGCATTGCATTTTCACATCCTGTGGTAAATAACAAAAGAGAAGCAAGAGGTAAGATGTATTTATTCATAGCGTATTCCTTATCGTTTATTTTGAGTGTCTCTTACTTATTAGATGCATAAATAATCAAAAAGTTAAATTTAATTTTTAAAATTAGCACTTTTTATTGATACTTTTATTGCAAGATGGTCGGAATAGCCCCCTAATAATCTATTTCCAGCCCAAAACCGAAACGGATAATGTTTATAATTACCTTCTTGTTGACGATATTTGGGCAAGTCAAGGATGTAGATCGAGTTTTTAACAACAGATAGATTATTGTTATCACGCAATCCACTGTTTGTTATGAATTGGTCATAAAAATAATCGACACCTCTGTAAACGTAAGTACCTACTTTGGGTTTTCCCATTAATGGGCTCATCATACTTTTTAAACCAATAACATCTAAAGATTTAATATTCTTGTCATCAGGGTCTTCATTGAAGTCACCCATTAAGAGAATTTCAGCAAATCGATCTTTTTGTTGAATTTTTTCAATTTCATTTTTTAATAGACGAGCTGTAGCTGCTCTTTTAGGTATTGCTTTTTCCATTCCACCATAATTCGATGGCCAGTGATTAACAAATAGGTGCAATGTGTCGCTTTGAAATTCACCCATTACATACAGTATATCTCTGGTTTTATCGTTATTATCCAAAGTGTTTGGTATGGCTCTACTGTTTAATACAGCAAAACGGCTTCTGTCATAAAGAAGTGCATTGTCAATACCTCGCTCATCTGGAGAATCATAATGAATGATTTCATAGTTTCTACTTGAGTAAGAGCGGTTTAAATCTTTTAATACCGTTAAGTTTTCAACTTCACACAAACCCAGTAAATCTACATTTAAATCAGATAAAACCTCAGTCGAATGCTTAATTTTTAGATCATAGATATCGCTGGTGACGTTCTTACGTCCACCAATTGAAAACTCCTCATCATTCTTATTGGGATCATCAACTAGATCAAACAGATTCTCTGCATTCCAAAAACCGACGGTCAAGCTTTCTTGTGAGCTAGAAGGTGAAAGCAGAAATAATGAAACTAAAGCGTAGAGTTTTAATTTAATATTATCGTTTACTTAATTAGCTATCAGAATTCAAAATTAATTTGAATTCCAATTCATTATTCCGGTAACAGCAGGTAAGGACCAAAGGGTTAAGGGTAACAGTGCACTTGGAAATTCAGCAACTGGTGCACCCATCATTTCAAGTCCCATAAAACCGCATACAACAAACCATACTACCCCCGGTGCGCATAAAACCGTTGCGAGTCTTGCCTGTTCTTGTCCTTCTGTCATAAACGCAGCGTATAATAGATATACTGTAATTAATAAAAAAAATAATATCACTGATAAATACTCAGTATCGGCTCCCATTTGAATGTAACTACCAATTACACCCAAAAAGGTATGTGTCAACGCAAGTACTATAAGCCACAGTTTGGGATTTTTGATCATATCCATAATTTTATTCCTATTTTATAAAATTAAATAATATTGAATCGAAAATTTAGCAGCAATTATCGCCGCTACAACAGGAACAATCGCAATCATCTTTAACTATTTGAAATGCTAAATTAATATTTAGTCTATTGCTTTTTTCCATTTTATTATCCATTTAATGGTTGATGACAGCACTCTTTGCAAAGCTTTTGATTTTTAATATGGCCAAATGAAAGCACAGATGTTCCCACTAATGTGGACGCTATTTCTCCAGACTCACCGAATAGGTCATGTCCATAAATTGCGCTTACAAGTAAAATAGCTAGACCAAGAGCACCGTAATAAATAATATTATAATTTTTATGTTTTTTGCATCCTGTAAGCATAGCAAATGCGCTTATAGGTATGACTAAAAATAGTAAAAGTGTGTGAAATAACTCTTCAGAAAAAGGAAGAAGTGTAACGGATGGAAGAAAAATCATAGACAAAGGTAAAGCTAAACATTGAATCGCGCACAACGCTGAAAGGTAAACCGCTGCTTTGTCTAACGTAATTTGTGAAGAATTAGATAATTTCATAATATAATTTATGAAAGATTGTATAATTTTCACAATGTTGTCTAAATCATTTTATTAAAAAACTATTGGTTGAAAAATGAAAAATAAAAGAATACACTGGTTGATTAAGTTTTGTATTGGGATAGCAGCAGGTTTAGCAATTGGATTGGGGATCGGTGCACCCACACTTGCAGTGATTATTGCTATATATTTTGGAACGGCACTTGCAAAAGGAACATGGAAAGTCTAACATTTTAAGAAATAACGCTTTCGTTTTTGAATGTATTAACTATTGCCACACCAATAGCGATGAATAATAGCCCTACAATTGACTGCCACTGCAGGTTCTGCCCATAAAAGAGGTATCCCAATAAAGTGATTAAAAATATGCCGACTCCTGCCCACGTTGAGTATGCAACAGCTATTGGAATATCTTTTAATGCAAATGTTAATAGATAGAAAGAGAGTAAATATGCCACTATCAGTGCTCCACTGACGATGGGTTTTGTGAAATTTTCTGAGAGAGGTAAAAGCATTGTGCCTACTACTTCAGAAATTATTGCTCCAATTAAATACATATATGACATAGCACACCTATAATGTTATTTTTTATTTATATATAAAGCCATCAATTCAGAGGATTTTATTCTATTGGTAAGATTACAAAAAAATTCCCATATTTCAACACAGGTATTCAAAAATGAGAGGGGCTAATTTTTTAAATAATCAAAAGATAACTTCTGTCCCCATGTAGATATTTGCTTGCGGTGCAGGCTCATAGAACCTTCCACCCCACGCATTAACCCTAAGATTAGAAAAGTAATTCGCATTTAATAAGTTATTTGCTCCAATATGCACTTTTAATTTTGAACCAAACAATTTATACTCATTCCCTATTCTTAAATTCAGAATACTATATGGATCAATTTCATGATCATTCAAATCATTTAGGTATATAATTCCATATCGGGTCAATCCAGCTATGATGAAATAACCATTTGGATTAATGTAGTATATATCTGAATTAAATGTATTTTGCGGTATTCCTGGGAGCCTGTTTCCGTTTAAGTTTTTATTATTCTTCACATAATTAGCGTATTCAAACTTCGAGTATGTATAGCCTAAATTAAGCGTAATGTTATTTCCTATACTGGAAGATAAGCTTATCTCGATGCCTTCTTTTTGAGATTCACCTATATTTCTATAAAAAGTTTTTCCTGGACTTTCTTCTAGTTCAAAAGAAGTGATCTCATTATCGATTTTTGATCTAAACAAAGCAACATCATAATAGAAATAATTATTTACATAACCCTTAGAACCGATTTCTAAGCTGTTTGATATTTGTGGATTTAGTTTAGGATTGAACCCTCCAACAGACAGACTATCAGGATCATTGCTAAGTTCATTTAATGTAGGGGTTTCATAATGGTTGGAATAATTTGTGTAGATACTCATGCTTTTATTAAGTAGATAAGTTAAACCAGCAAATGGACTGGTATTATTCAAACTTGTAAATCCAGATCCCAGACCATCGGAAATATAGTAATCAAGAGACTCAATTTTATCGTTATCCCACCTGGAGCCCCAAATGACATTGATTTTATTATTCAACAAATAAGATTGCTGAAAATAAAATGCATTATTTCTAAAAGACTCTAGTTGATCGAAAACTTTAGATCCTCGATCTCCTCTAATATTATTGTACCGCTTTCTCCTGTCGCTTTGATCACTAATGTCAGCACCAATTGTGGTTGATATTGGATGTGTAAACAAATAATTATCAGTAACATATTTTGCACCTATGCCCCAATAAGATCTTTTTAAATTAACTTGACCTCCATTTTCGAAAGGCAATTTATTGGAAAATTCTCTATCAGTATAAAAGGATATAATTTCGAGCTTCGAGCTAGTGGAAACTTTCAACTGGTACGAAGTACCTAGTCTGTGTTGCAACACTTTTTCACCTGATTGATAATCAATATTTTGAATTCTTGCTGATTGTCTGTTATCATCCGCCTGTTCTTTATTTAAAGAACCAGGATCATTTGATATTGGGCTATTAACAAAATTATAATGAATGCTTAGTTGTGAATTCTGATTTAATTCAAACAATGACTTCATATTAAGATTGAAAGAACTCATTTCTGAATTGTCTCTAAATCCATCATATTTTTTAGAGGAAACTTTTAGAAGGTATTTTTGATTGCTAGCTCCATTTCCAATAGAACTTTGAATGTTGCTATAACCAAAACTCCCTGCCGAGATACTGGATTTAATCTGTGTTTTATTTGGATATGGCTCAGTGAAAAGCTGTATTACTCCCCCAGATGCGTTGCCATAAATTGATGAAGCGCTACCTCGAATTACTTCAGCGGATTGGATATATGATAAATTAATATTGTCAACTTGCGATTGCCCATCTGCTGTTGTTTGCGGAAAACCGTCCACAAAGAGTTTTATTCCTCTTATTCCAAAAGCAGAGCGAGATCCAAATCCCCTGATTGAAATTCTTATGTCCTGAGCAAAATTTTCATCATTCATTGCAAATAATCCAGGAACAGAACGTAATGACTCTCCTAACGTCATACCTCTTTGGCCAAATGACAATTGCTTCGCAGTTAGGCTGGTTATGGAAAAGGGTGTCAAAACTGGATTAGTGCTGTTCAAAAAACCTACTACTTCAATGGGTTTAAGTTGAAATCGCAACGTGTCAGAGTCTACATTAGCTACAACTAAGCTAGAATTATCAGACTGTGCGTATAGCAAACTAAGGAAGGAAAATAAAAATAAGCTAAATTTTTTCATGTAATAATTTTTATTAACAATATAATTAAATAATTCGTGTTGTCATTACAACTTGTTTGAAAAGCTTAAGTTTCAATTATCTTATTTTATTTGAACAAATGCAAAAGAAAAGATCCTAATCGTTTTACGGGGCTATTTATTAAGAAAGAGGTGAGATATGAACTCGATGCATCCACCATAAAAAGGTTTCATGTTGTTCTTATTTAACTGTTAAAGTTTCCTTTTTAGAGTTTTTATCTTAATTCATATTAATTTGGAACACCACTACCACTATGTAATGGAGAAAAGTGTCCAGATTTTACCTTCCAACTACTACCTTCTTTTACAAAAATTTGACTAACTCTTGTTCTGTAGTCATTTTTACTAACACCATTCATTATCAACGAACCTACTAGATAATAGTAAGCTACAGCCACCTTTCCTTCTTCAAGAATGTCTACTTCAATATATTTAGGTGTAAAATCAAATTTATTTTTTGGTGCTCCATACCTTCGCGTAATAGCTTCGATTGTGGGTTCACGTTTATACCAAAAAGAACCATTTGAATCACCATTCATAACTCCATGCGAATGCATGGTTGTTACAAATTTCTTCCAATCTTTTTTATTTTGATATTTCCAGTGGAGTTTTATTGCATCAGAAACTTCACTTTTTTCCCCTCCAAATAAAAAACCAGAGCTTATAAATAGTATAAAAATAATGTTATTTATTTTTTGCACAGCAATCTCCTTAATATGTTAATTATAATATTTTTAAGATTTTTTTCTTATATACCAAAAAACAAATGGCAGACAAATAAAATACATCAGTATGCTATACACGCCTGATGGAATACTCAATATTGACAGTCCTCATTCTGGATTAATAATTAAATTGCCTACTGTTATCCCTACGGTGCCATTTTGAATTCCAGATTCTATTGCTACGGTTATCGACTGATTGTTGCTCATCTTGAACCAAGTTGAGCTGGTGTAAGCGATCGTAAGCATTGCAATTATCAAAAGTACGATTGCGGGACCTAACTGCAAAAAATTATTGGTGAACGTATCCCATTCACTTGCTAGTGCACCCAATATGATAATGACAAATAATAGTGTGGAAATTTTGGTTGCCGTTACCTCAAATATATCTGCAAATGATTTGTTTTTAGATCGAACCACCATTCCTATTCCAACTGGCACCGCAGTAATACAAAACATGGTTAGTCCTAATGATAGAATATTTAATGGCGGCGCTTCAGCTCCCATAAAATGATTCATGGAAAGCCCAGTAATTAAGGGAAGAGTAAAAATAGCTAAGATGCTTATCACTGCAGTGTAGGATATGGATAATGCGGTATCACCTTTTGCCAGCTTAGTAATAATATTTGATGTGACACCGCCTGGACACGATGCCAATATCATCATCCCTACAGCAATTTCTTTTGTGATACCCGCGAGTGAAATAATAATAAAAGCGACTAAAGGAAGCATCACCATTTGATTGGTTATACCAACAAAAAATGATTTTGGCTTTTTTATAAGATTTATAAAATCGCTTGAAGTAAGGCCAAGGCCTAAGGTGAACATGATAAATACAAGTGAGAGCGGTAAAAAAATATCAATAATCATTAGCTTATTTTGCCTTACCTACTTACAAAACTGTCTACTTAATCAATGCCATCTTTTTAGTTTTTACAAAACCTTTGGTTTGCAGTTGATATAGATATACCCCAGCTGCTACCGGCGCACCTGAGTTATTGGTTGCATTCCAAGTAACAGTGTGATAGCCTGCGGATAATCCATTCATGTGATACTCTTTCACTTTCTGCCCTATCATGTTGTAGATGGTCAAACGCACATCTGCCATAATCGGTATATCAAAGCGTATTTGAGTAGTTGGGTTAAAAGGATTAGGGTGGTTATCATGCAAAGCAAAATCAGTAGGGGCCACAATATCATGGGTGGATAGATAATCATAACGATTAACATATACCACTCTATCTTCTCCAGTAACATTTACCGTATCTATTCCATCGGTGGCTTTGACGCTAAAGCGAACAGTGACTTTAGGACCAGGAGATCGTTCAAAGGCATTCTGTAAAAATTCCTGATATGATATAGGTAGCGTGGTGACGGTCGTATCGTATATCTCCTCTGTAGCATATGATCCGATCTTGGCTGATACTAAATAGTTTATCGAGTCATTATCCACATCAATACTTTCTGACCACTGTAAGTTGTAACTGTCTTGAAAATTGGCCTTGGTAATATTGATCGTATCAACGGCGCTACTAGTCCAGTTAAAGGATGCAGGTGAATCTTGAGTGTTGATTACACTTAAGTCAAAATATTTGCTATCACTTAGTTTTCCATCTGATGCAACAACTGTTATTACTGCTTTGCCAAACCAATCGGTAATTGGCATAAATGATAATGTATCTTTTTCTATATTTACAATCACAGCATTCGTATCAGAGGTTGCAGTATAAACTATATCGTCTCCTTGCTCATCAGTCGCACTTAAAATTAGAGTTTGTTTTGAGTCTTCGCTCATTGATAGATCTGCTATATCCGATAATATTGGCTTTGTATTTCCATCTATGACTATAGCCTTATTAGCGCTTAAAGAACCAACAGATCCAGGGCTAGCAAGGGTTAAGTCAGCATTATTTCCTACAGCATCCTTTATCGTTCCCCCGTTCAGTGATAACGCAGTTGTATTCGAATAGGAAAGATCATTACTAAACTCTCCTGCTGCAACAGTGTAATTAAAAATGAGAGTTGTACCTCCTGTGCCTAATTCATAATTAATTCGGTGTAAACTAGTAGTATTATTGACCAAACTGCCAAGGTTAAGCTCAAGTTGAGGTATGCCAGCTACTATCACGTTTTCATTAAAAATAATTGTGATAGCAATAGTATCTCCCACGCCATAAGTACTATCAGGCGAATTAGAAGACACCGATAAAACTGTGGGAGAAGTACCATCATAGGTCCAGTTAAATTGTGTTGCAGCGGTATTATTATTTCCGGCTGCATCCGTGAATGTACTAGCGGCAACATCGATCGTGGTTGCGCCCTGAGCGCTTGGCGTAAAGGTTGCGGTATAAACGGTAGAACTGGTAGCAGCAAAATTACTGATCGCACCCCCTGATACGGTGATGTCACTAGCGGCAAAATTGGATGTTGCTGCGCTCGCGGTAAAGGTAACGGTCAGTGTTGGATCATTGGTGGTCGCACCATCAGCGACCGCGCTGGAACCGTTGGTGGCGGGGATGGTCATCATGGGGGGAC
>CAJWZD010000028.1 GCA_913049685.1 uncultured Fidelibacterota bacterium | reverse complement strand
CCTGGCAAAACTATTGAGCGCGTAATTGCTCCAAATCGGTTTTTGCTTTTAGATGAAGATAGCTGAGTAGCATTCTCTCCTTTTCTCTTAGAGAGAAGTTTCCCAGGGGGTCTCATACTGAGAATTTCCCACGCAAGAATTTCGATCTCAGTAATTAATCCATCAACAGGACCAGAGTAGGTTGCATTTATTGTTTTTTCAGCAGCACCTGTAGCCACTTCAAACATTTTTGCATCGATAGTATAGGTTTGCCCAAGCTTTCCAATAGCACCGCTGATCATAAATTCAACGCCTAACATTGCACCCACCTCCGCAGCGCATTCTTCCGAAGAACACTCGGCTGCAGTGTAACCCTGCTCTTGCATGACCTCATTGACTACATTTCGGGCAACGAGAATAGCGCCACCCGTTTTGGAAATTTCGGTTGAAAAACGGTCGGTTAATGTTTGCGCTTCGAGATTGCTAATACCTCTTCCTTCAAAATCGAGGACTGCTACCGTTATGCTTTTTGTGGTGGTCGATCCACCTTTTGATCGTTTTGCGAGTAGACTTTGCGGCGGAGATAGTCCACCTATTTCCCAAGCAAGAATTTCCATCTCTATAAGCAGCTCTTCAATTGGACCTTTAAAGGAAATTGATTCGGTTCTTTCTGCAGCTCCGGTTGATACCGAAACCAATTTTGATTCAACGGTGTAAGTGCTACCTAATTTTCCGATGGATCCACTGATCATGTATTGTGCACCTAACAGCTGACCAATTTCAGCGGAGCACTCATCTGTCGTACAGCCGGATTGCTGAAGGGCTTGTTCGCTTAAAATCTTATCGAGTAATTTTCGGTCTGTAATGCGAAATGCTTTGGTATTTTGAATTTCAGATCGCAAGCGCTCTGTAAGCGTTTCTGCTTCGTAATCAGGAATTCCATTTGCTTCAAAATCTAGAACAGCTACAGAGGGCGGCTCGTTTTGAGCAAAAGAAGCAGTAGCTACTAATAAAAAGCATATTATTACTTTATGAAAAACTTTGGTTAGCATGAAAAATAATGTCCCCCAAATGAACTGTACATCAAGAAATTTGTATTATCCTACTCTATAGACTTTAAAGAATTATTTGCACAAAATAAACAGCAAATGTGAACGAAATTCTTAATGATATTTAATCAGTATTCGAAATGATAACTATATATGTTTTATTCGTGTAGTTTTGTAATTAATTTTTGAATAGTTAACTTCTAAATAATAATAGAAAAAAGGGGAAAAATGAGCATACTAGAAAAATGGTCAAAAGCTATTGATGATCGAGACCTGGAAGCAATGGATGAACTGCTCCACGATGACTATGAATTCATGCTGCACTCAGCAGGAAAGGTTCTTAGCAAGCAGGATGTCATTGATTGGGTAGCGAGTGATGACATCGTGACAAGCAACAATAGAATATTATATGAGAACGATGAAATTGGTGTAAACCACGCGGTGGTCACATTTAAATCTGACGGCAATGTTCAGGGCGTTCTAGCGTTCTTGAAATTTAAAGATGGAAAAATATGGAGGCAAGAAACTGGCGCTTCCAACCTTCCAAAATAAATTAGTAAATATTCGAGCTTTCTAGCAATGAGACTAAATCCTTATTGCTAGAAAGTCGATGATTGATAAATATTTTGATCGATTATATTTTTGCGCTAACCTGATCTTCTTGCTACTTCTTTATTTTAAAGTAAAAAAACCCCAGCGACCTATTTTGCGAACGAGAATTTTTTCCAAGCTGAATGTAAAATAAAAAACCAAACACCATTTATAAGGGGCTCAATAAACGCATCCGTCATTGCAAGTTCTAGTGATGCGTTCGTAATAACCATTACACATACGATAGCAATCACCATATGACCAATGGTATAAATTACAGTAAGCAATATAGAGTCTAGATTAAAATAATATTTTTTTAGTTTGCTTAATAAACTTTCATAATTCATAAGTATTCCAATAGTGTGTAATCTGTATTAAAGTGTAAAGTTAAGTTTTGTTCCATGAAGAAATAAATAGCTTTTATTCACATTAGGCTAGCATAATACTATTCTGAACTGTTGCAAGTTTAAGCTTACAGATAGATTGTTACAATACTGCGTTTGGGCAATCTTCAAGAAAATTTGTGAGCTCACTAGCGCCCATCGACATTCCACCAATAATCTTTATCACTTCACGCGTCAGGTTCACGACATCACTATTAGTATTGGGTAGAGGAAATGTTGATCCATCCATAGAAAATAATTGATTACTATTTGAAGATAAATGAATGTTTGTATAAAAATAAAATCTTAAAATATATCCACAACTTTTTTCAGTTCCTGGAAAAATTGTTTCAAAAAGACTGGGATCATTTATAGATGTATAATAATTCCGCGTGTTATTATCAAAAAATACCCCGGAGCGTTCACGCAATGCATCTAGAACTGTATCGGATTCATCAATGTCGCCATCTGATCCAGTTGAATTTGCACAACCAATTATAATAAAAAAAATAAAGTACAGCTGTTTCATGATATATATTTTAAGAATGTTTTATGTAAAATATCAAGACCATCAAAAAGGGATGCTGGCCCCGGCTGTAGAATAATTTCAGATTTAATTTCAAAGAGGTTGTCATTTTTCACAGCGTTGATCTTATTCCACCCATCCCGAGATGTAATGGTATCTTTTTTGAATTTCTTACCGCACCATGAGACAAGTATGATGTCAGGCTGCAGACCTATTATGTCTTTTGGGTTAGAAATGATACGGTCCTTTGCAAGTGAGTGGTGAGATTGATCTTTATATATGTCTTCTCCTCCCGCAAGCTCAATTAGTTCGCTAACCCACGCAATGCCCGTAATAATTGGGTCATCCCATTCCTCAAAGTATATCCGCGGCTTTGTGTTCCATTGATCTGTTATTTTTTTTATGCGGGAAACTTTCGAATCAAATTTTTCAACTAAAGCTAAAGACTCATCATAAGCCCCCACGAGGCTCCCCATTTGAACTATAAACGATTTAATTTCTGCAATGGTCCGTTGATTATTGATCCAAACGTTTATCCCTTTTTGAATTAATTCTTTTGCTATATCTGATTGAATGTCTGAAAACCCCACCACGAGATCGGGTTTTAAATCAATAATCTTTTGAATATTTGCCTCAACAAACGTAGATACTATCGGCTTCTCTTTTCTCGCGCGCTTCGGTCTTTTTGTAAAACCTGAGATTCCAATTATTCGATGCTCTTGACCAAGCAGATATAATAGTTCTGTGGTTTCTTCCGTTAAACAAATAATTCTTTCAGGATAGTACGACATTGCCTAGAGGTATTTCATTTTATATTTTGTTTTAATATAATTTTGTTTTTATATTAAACGCTCAAAACGCTCATTTAATTATAAAAAAGGTAAAATTATGTCAAAAATATTAATCAATAGTATATCAGTCTTTTTTCTGTTTAGTGTTAGTGCTTTTGCTTCAGATGAGAAAGACGCTGTCTGCCCTATAAGTGGTGAAGTGATCAAAAACGCTACTACTAAGACAGAATTTAAAAAAGGAAGTGTGTATTTCTGTACAGAATCTTGCAAATTAGATTTCACCAAAAATGTTAAAAAGTACGCTTCTAAGGGGAACTTTCAACTCGCTTCAACGGGACAATATGTTCAAGAAAACTGCCCAGTAACCGGCAGAAAATTAAAGAAGAATCCGAAGAAACCCAAAATTGTAAGTATTAGCGCAAAAGATGTTGAGCTATGTTGTGGAGGTTGCATGAAAAAAGCTTCCAAAATGAAAGATGCTGAAAAATTTGAGCTCTTATTTTCTGACAAATCTTTCAAAAAAGGTTTCAAATTAGCTTCGAAGTAAATCCAATTCTAGTAATCTCTTATTGGTATTAGGTTTACACTAATTGTTGTCATGCGTAGTATTGAATCATGCTACGCATGATTGGCCCTTAAGTTTAGGTGCCGCAAGCGTTTTTGCATTCCTCAATTGTTTCAAACGGAACCACCCCTCCGCATCCACCCCATATAAATTCTGTACATTTCTCCGTATCATTATCATAGTAGAATCGTGGAAATGCTGCCATACACAGTCCTGGGTCAGGCACCAATAAACATGCACTATCTTTCGGCTTAGATTTATCTGAACAACCAATAAATAAGAGCAATATAAGCCAACAGTGATTCATATTTAAACTTACAAAAGATTGTATGAATTCGTTTATAGAAGAGTTGTGATGCGTATCATAAATAAATAGACACATCTCTTTTTTGATTTTGATTAAAAAGGATATCAGATTGAAATAGTAGTAAATAATTTTCTATTATTACGTATTATAAAGCATTGATTAACTACTACCTATGGATAATTATATGATTAAAAATTTCATTTATAAATTCACAATTTTTAGCTCTCTGTGCTGTCTGTCCTTTTCACAAACCTCCAGACCTTTCGATGATAATATATATGGCTCCTTTTCTTTATTAATTGCAAAACCGCAAGGTGACTTTTCGAATCATGTCACAAATAATGGCTACGGTCTAGATATTGATGGCGGGTATCGATTTGGTAGTTCCCCGTTTGCAATTGGATTAAACCTAGCTTTTACAACTTATGGGAAACTAGAGCGAAAAATACCGTTTAGCTATTTCTCTGATATGGTAAAGTTAACCGAGACCACTGAATCTAAAATAATAATACTTGATCCCTACCTTAAAGCCTCATTGTATCTTACAAGAAATGTGAGTTTGTATTTAAAAGGTTTTGGTGGGTATCAATTTTTAAATACCAGCACGACATTAAAAAATGATGATCAGGTTGAAGGTAATAGAGGGGATGATACCGACAAACCATATATAGCAAAATCGGATGTATTTAAGGACGGAGCATTCAATTACGGCTTTGGCGTTGGAATGCGTTTTCCTATTCCATTTATGAACGGGAAAGGAAAAAAACCTGTAATTAATATTGAATGCAAATGGTCTACGGGTGGTGAAGCGGAATATCTAAACGCAGGCAAAGAAGGCTCTATTGTATTTAGCAACCCAACAGATGGTCCGGTAACGACCTCTTACTTTCCTGAAAAATCTAAGACAGATCTATTCAATATAAGTATCGGTGTTGGTATATAATCAATTACTGTGCCGCTTTATTGGTTTTCTGCTAAAGCTTTTATTTGAGCAATATCATCTTTTTGGTTTGAATAAATCCTTCTGTTTGAAGTTGATATAGATATAAACCAGCCGAAACAGGAACACCAAAATCATTCGTAGCATTCCAGGTCAAAGCATGGTATCCTGCGGGAAGGCTATGCATAGTAAAGGTGCGCACCTTTTGACCCAGCATATTATAAATCGTTAATGTAACATTGCTGATCCTAGGAATATCAAAACGAATCTGAGTCGTTGGGTTGAAAGGGTTAGGGTAGTTCTCGTGAAGCATAAAATTCTTTGGGGCTGTACTCCCATCATCTAAGGATAGGGCCACATATTGACCTTCAATTATCAGCGTTCTTATCTCATTATTTTGTATGGTATCCTGACCATCTGTAACATCAACTTTCCATTGAATTGAACCTCTTGGACTTAAATATGAATCTAAAATACCCAATATATTTCTATTTGTTATAGAAAAGGATGTCGCATTGGTCAAAGTATCAATTGTGTGAATTATATCTTTTCCTTGAATATCGGTCATTTTGAACTCTCCAGAAAAAAGGTAAGATAATTCTTTATTGTCAACATCCTGTGATTGGTGCCAATCAAAATTAATTACCTCAAAATCAACATTTGATGTAGTAATGACAACCTTATTGCTGTCTGCAGGGTTTTTTAATGAAAAATTGGTTGGAGGGTCATTTACCGGCAAAATAACAAAGTTGATTGTTGCTGTATCGCTAGTAAGCTTCCCATCGCTGGATATGAATTGCAGCTCATCATAACCAAAATAATTCTCATCTGGTGTATAGGTTAAATTTGGTAGCGCACCGGTTATCAGTCCTTTTGTAAATTTTTTAGTAATAGAAAAAGAAAGCGGATCTGGATCAATATCATCACCCTTTAGCGAAAAATTTATTTTGTTATCTTCGAGCAGCGTATCGCTAAAGCTTATTGCACTAGGAGGTGAATTAAAGATATCTAATTCAATGATTTTATGTGTAACCTCACTCAAATCTTCATCATCCGCAATTTGAATAGCAATGGTTCTTTTGCCTTTAGTTAGCTTGTAGCCAGCATTGTTAGAATATTTGATTTTTGATAAAAATAATGGATAGTCTTGTAATAATATGGGTGATATAAATTCGTAAGTCGCAGTTGAGTCAGTTTGGCTAAAATTAATTTTTGAGATATTGCTATCGGAATATAAAAGGGTATCCTCATTTGAAAAATAGGGTGTAATTCGAACTAGTGATTTTGATATATAGTCATCATCAATATCTTTGATTGTTGTTGCGACCGTAACTCCTCCAGCTGTCATGTTTGCAGGAAAAATATTTGCATCAGATTTTTTTTGGGTCAAGCGAACTGTATCTAAATCTGCAAGAATCAATATTGGTTTATCGTTCACAGATTTAACTGTAATAAAAACTGTAGCTGAATCACTATTGATGAACCCATCATTGGATACAAATTTAAATGAATCGGAGCCGAAAAAATTTGAGTCAGGGGTATAGGTTAGGCTAGGTAAGAAACCTGAAAGCGAACCATTTTTTGTGCTCGAATAACTAAAAGTGATATCATAACCCTCAGTGTCACTTCCGGTTAACAAAATACTAGCAGTTGAATCCTCAATTAACGTGACATTTTGACTTTCAGCTTTAGGTTTAATATTGTTAACACTTGTAAAGTTTATGGTCGTTTTTGTTCCAATGGAGTTATTATAAAAGTCCTCTACATCGTTAAAAGAGACGTAAATTTTTTCATTAAAACCAAAATTTTGAACTGGATCAATAGTTATATTTTTTTTGTCAGAACTTATATTCGCAACGAAACCTATAGAAGCTCCGTTTGCTTCAGATCTATTTAACTCTATTAATATACTTACATTATTGTTGGTTATTTCAGCGTCATTCAACTGCCTTACAGGTTCACTAAATGTAACAACGATAATGCTGTCTAAGCTTATTTGGCTGGAATTATTGCTTGGGGTAATAGATATAGTTGGGGATAGCCGATCCTGAAATTTTGAACTTATATTATTTGCATTAATATCTGCGTTATTACCTGCACTATCGAAAATTGAATTAGCATCTTTAGGTTTAATTGATAGCTCTTCCATTCCATTTGGAGTTCCACTGATATTGATAAAGATTCTTACAACAGATTCGCCTCCAACTAAATTTGTCGCATTACTTTCGTTTGTGCTGTCATTTTTCTTTATACCTGTCATTGAGGCAGCTGTTGCAGTACCGCTTGATTGATTAAACTCAATAACAAAATCAGATAATTCTAAGGCACCTGTGCCATTATTATTGGCATATACCGGAACGCTGAAGGTTATATCAGCATAGCTGTTATCCGAGGCAAAGTTGATTCCTCCGATTACAGGCTTAGTCTGATCATTGAGATTAATTGTTTCAGAATCATTTGTGGATAAAACATTTCCAATTGCATCGTATGCACTGTTGGCAAGTAGCGAAATTGAAAACTGTTCGCTGCCATCTGGAGTACCAGAGAGATTAATGGCCAAAGTATATATATTACCGTTTTTAGTTAATGCTGTGGGTGCGGTTGAAGATAGCGATGCGGTACCGCCAACCATTGAGAATTGAAAATCAGATGTCGCCAATTCTCCTGATCCATTATTTTGACTAAAAGCTGATTCGCTTAACTGTACCTCAACCGCGCTATTATCTGATAAAAGTGCAACAGTAGAAATGCTTGGGGCAATATTATCAAACGACCAATTGAACTGACTTGATGCAGAATTGTTATTTCCTGCACTATCTGTGAATTTATTCGCAGCTACATCAATAGTGGTCTCCCCTGCTGAGGATGGCTTAAATACAGCAGAATAAACGGTTGAACTGTTTGAAGTAAAACTTGATAATTGGCCTCCTGATACAGAAATATCACTTAGAGCAAAGTTGGATGCTGCTTCATTTAACGTAAATGTGATCAGTAATGAATCGTTATTTGTAGTAGCGCCATCAGCGATCACATTTCCTGCGCTATTTTTCGCTGCAATGGTTATGGTTGGAGAAACGGTATCAATAATAAAATTTTTGGTTGATGATAAAGAGCCTGATTCTCCAGGGATAGGTAAGGTTAAGTTTGCATTATTTCCTGCGACATCTTTTATGGAGCCACTATTAAGTGATAAAGCATTTTGAGAAGTATAATCTAAATCATTGCTGTTTTCTCCAGAGCTCACCGTATAGTTAAAGATAAGTGAGTTTGTACCGGATCCCGATGAAAACAAGATCTCTTTATCGTTCGAACCTGTTTCAAGTGTTAGCTTTGGAGTTCCAGCAACATTGACAATTTCTGTAAATTTAACCAGAACAGAAATTTGGTCGCCTGCATTATATGCACCGTTATTTGCTAAGGAGGATACTTCTAACACGCTGGGTGTTAATTTGTCATTGAGAGTGACCCTATTATTATTTTGTGATACATCAGCAGCATTTCCAGTTAGATCAAAAATACTATTATTTACGGGCGATACTGTTACGACTTCAGCGCCATTTGGAGTTCCATTTAACGCAAAATCTAGTATATAATTATTTCCAGTAGAGCTAATACTGGAAGGAGTTGACGATACTAAAGTTGCTACACCACCCGCCAAGGAAAGTGAAAAATCAGCAACTTCTAAATTTGATGGATTAGCTCTATCATTGAAAACTGATTCAGATAATGTGACAGTTATTTGATTGTTTGATGCATTGACTGTGGAGTTGGTAATCGTGGGAACAGATTCATCTAGAGCACTCCATTGACTGCCAAATGTTGAATTAACATCCCATCCGTGACCAGCTGTCCATGATATCGCTCCACTTTCGTATGCTCCCATATCAGGACTGCTACCTTGATAGCCATCAGTGATGCCTGATATCACTGTACCCGCATCAATTATTGATGAACCAGATTTTGGAGAAAAATCTTTTGCACTTGTATCAGATAATATCGCTGTTACAGAAGCGGTCTCTTTATATCCATTCCAATTATTACTATAACTTCCAAAATCTATCTCCACATCATTTGCTCTGTGATTTGCAATTTTCATAGCAACATTATTTTTTACTATGGTCCCAGAGTGATCATTGCTACCTATTTTGAGAACAATGATATCATTCTTTTGACCTGAATTGATAACAGTATTATTGTAAATCTTATGGTTATTACCTTTTACCATAATACCGCCACTAAGACAATTCCATGCGACATTATGATGCATCAGACCATTGACGCCATCTGCGCTGCCACTATGATCGAACCTCGCGCCATATTTTTCAGAATCATGTAACCAGTTATACCTACAAATAGCTCCATCCTGTTCCGCTTCTGTAAATTGAATCATCGAGCCGTCGCTCTGCAAATGACCGGTATCATAAAGGTTGTTATATTCTACTATTCCAGAGTTACCAACTTTAACGGTTGCTGACGCTCCGGTTTTGTGAATGGTATTGTGACTGAAGACATTATCACTTCCATTCATTCTAATGGTGAGCATAATGCTACTGTTATCAGCGACAGAATAGTCAATATTGTTAAAATAACAGCTATCGATCATATTATCGCCTCCCCACATCTCAATAACCGATCCATCAGTATTTCTGAAAGCAGATTTACGAATTATATTGTCTTTACTTCCCGATGTAAATAGAGTCAGTTCAGGTTGCGTATCTACAACTCGCAGCATTCTTTTGGAACAGCTAGGATACATAAAATTTGATCCATAGATCAGTGAATTGTCGCCATTGTAAAAATAGACTGTAGTTGCAAAGAATTCTAAATTTTTTATATGGATATATTCTGATGCAGTGATATTAAATGCGTAGGATTGTACTTTACCGCGAATATCCAAGTTTTTTGGATTTGCATTATTTTCAGGCCACAAATAAAGCGTGCTATCAGCAGTATCAAAAAACCATTCTCCTGCTGAATCCAAGAACTCCAACCTTCCTTCTAAATAATAATAATGATGCTTTGTTTTCCATCCAGGTGTATTGGCATAGTTGAAAGTACCTCCTGAATGCGAGGTTACTTTGCGCGACCAGGTTCTAAAAGAACCTGTGTTTAAAATTGCAATCGCTTCCTTATTATTTTGATCAAGGTCAAAACCTTGAGCACTCAAGTTTATACTTTCTCCTTGGTCATTTGTATAGGGGGCATCAATCATAGTGCCGTTTGAATATGCATTTTCATCATCGTCAATAGTTCCTTTAGCCCAATGGTTATCATTGTCCCATATTGATTCATCGCTAAATTTTGCATTTGGCCAGCGGGCCATGACTTGCTCCTGCCCACCAACGAATAATTGCCATGGAGTGAATGGTAATTTTATTTTGTGAATGTTTCCAGAGTGAACTGTCCAGGAAGTATCAACTGGCAAGGTACCATCAAGTATTACCCTCTCATTATTATATCTAGTAAATACTATTGGGGCACCCTGACTCCCGCTTTGGTTATTCATGGTAATGGTTTCGTGGTACGATCCTTCCCTTATATAACATACGTCTCCAGCCGTCATTACGCTTGCAGCTTTAGCTATTGTCTTGAAGGGAGATGCTATAGACTTGCCATCATTATTATTATTACCATAGGATTTTGAAACGTAATAATTTTCACTAAGGAGTGTCGAAACCAATAAAGGGAAGATGTATAATATCTTCTTTATACAAAATGTTTTATTCATTTAAAAAATTATAAAAAATTTAAAATAAATTATTTACTGCATATATACGCAAAAATTAATGTATATATTAAACGATAACATAGCTCATAATATAAAGGAGCTATAATGAGCTACGGCAAAAAAGGTGATTCATTTATAGGTTTTTCCTATTTAGTCTAAGGTATGACAGTGTAGCTACTGCGGTTAATACAATACATGGATACAGATTTAAAAACCCTTGAGAAAATAAAAACCAAAAATAAAGCGCTATGGGAGCAGATATAGCGAACATATATTTTTTTAAAAATTCCATTTAAACAATTTACAAAGGTAAATAACAAGTGAGCTACATTTGTATGTCTAGCATATATTTTACTAACGACGGAAAAATTGGAATCCATAGATGAATAGCTACTCCAAAAATTATTGTATACACCCATACTACATTAAATCCGATAACCAGAACAGCAAGCATAATACTTGATATAGAACTTCCAAGATTTGAAACTCCCGTTCCATCTGTACCGTCTTGTTTCATTAAACCTTTGAGCCAATGATATGTGGATATAACGGGAACCAAACAAATAGTACCAAGCATAAACGTGCACCAGGTATATACAATTATTTTACCGATTGTTATTTCCATATAAATCAGAAATGTTTCATGTAATTAAATATACTCGTTTTTGATAAGAAATGATTGTATTAATCCAGTCAGTAAACCTGATATCAAAATATATAACCATATTGATAGACCTGGCACTAGAAACATAAATAACATGTAGATGAGAATAACTACAAATCCACCCATTAACATTCTTTTGATCCAGGCGAATTTTATTTTATTTTTTCTGAAATCGTTTTTCAAAAGTTGAGAGTGCTAAGACAGCACCAAGAATAAATGGAAATATTAAATCATCATCCCAACTTAATAAATCCCAAGAACCCCTTATAATAAGTTGTATTATAAACATTAGAAGAAGCATTGCTGACCCGCCTAAAACAGAAATTATAAAATTTCTAATTGTAAAAACGCCTTTGATAAAATTCATCATAATTTTAAATCAACGATTCGAGATGAAAAAGAGTATGAGTGAATAAATCCTACAAACCCCCCAAAATATCTTTGAAGGGTTTGTAAAATACAAAAGAACTATAGGTCTAAATGTATTTGGGTTCAGCTCAAGTATTTTTTTCATTTTTAATCCTTTATTTAAGCCTGAGATGTTCCATTTTGATTTAGCGCTGAAAATTCAAACCAACAAAGGGCAAAACGCCAGCGTCAACCGAAGTGCCATCCAGTAGTATCGCTCCCATGCCACCAATTTTTACTTGGGTCCTCTTTGATAAATTATATTCTAATCCAAGCGAGGCATTTGGCATTAAACCAGAAAATCCCATATGAATAACCGCTTGTCCTGACAATACAGAATAAAAAGAAAGCTTCGATTTTTTATAATAATGTTTCCACCCTGCAGATCCTGTAAATCCCACTATCATAGTCCCGCCACCAATAAAATACTCATCTATTTTCGTCTGTCTAATATCATAGGTATAGCCAATAAAACTAAATCCTGTTTTATCATCAAACATTCCAAGGGATATATTATGTTTATTAATATCTTGTGAAAAAAGAGGCAGTATTGATAATATGAGGCAGAGGTGTTTCATACTCTAACTTACAAAAGATTATATTAATCCATATATAACAAGAGTTGTGATAAGCCTTGATACGGAGCTTGGGTCAAACAAATAGGTGTCAAACCAACAATTTTCAGGTTGTTTGGAGCTATGGAAGATTAGTTTTAAGTGTTAATTTTTATAGATGAATGAATTATCGATACTAGCGCCCGTTCTGGTTATTATTGCTGGAAGTTATCTATCAATTTTTCCCAAAATAGCTGGAAATAATATTGAAAAAATCGCGCTTTATGATGTCGGTTGCTATACCTTTGCATTGATATTATCTGGATATAAATACTGGGGGACTGCGGTTGATTTTAATCTTATATTATTTGACACCAACTGGTTTTGGTTTACTGTTATAACGTACGCAGTTTTTGAAACACCCTTTTTGGTTTGGTATTGCAAAAGACACAATGTCTCTTTTGATATAAAAGAGTGAGGTGATATCACTCACCAGGAAATATAAAAAATTAAATAAATACGTCTAGAATTATTTCATCAAGCTTCTTAGCTCAAGCATCACAAATAGCGTGAATGGTAGTGCAACTACCCAAGATAAAATATCTCCATTTGAATAAACCCCATACCAACCTACGGAAGCTAGAATTCCATTAGCTAATACAACTGCCACTTTGCCGCTTTTTGAAAATTTAATCATAATTTTAATTTCTCAATCCATAAAACTATGTTAAAATATATGATATGACCTCAATCATGAAATACTTATTTCCGATCCTACTTATCAGCTCTTTGATTGCACAAAATACAAGCAATCAAAATTCATATTCCATTTATACCAATACTAGATATTATCACAATATTGTATTGCATCAAGTGAATAGTTATGACCTTATTGCTACCAATAAAAGCAGAACAAAAAAATATGTAATTCCTATATCTTCCGTAAAAAGTATTAGAATCAGAGAAATAGGGTCTAGCTATTTGGGTAGAGTTTTTTGTACAGGTTTTGGCGCTTTAGGAGGTACTATGATTGCTTTATTCTCAAATGGCGGGGTTTCAATGGGGTCTCCTGATGTAACTACATCAGATTCGGATACTGCGGTGGCTTGGGTTGGTCTGGCGATTGGTTTATTGATAGGAAACAGTGTCGGAGGTAGTTTATTTGGAAGCCAAACTGAATTTGTAAGCTTAAAGGATAAAACTTTAGGTGAAAAAATAAACTATTTTAAATCAATGATTGGAAATCAAAAGTAGTATGAATGACCCAAAGCATAATGGTCCCAACAAATTGATTTTATTTTTTATAGTTCTTTTTGCTGTGCTTGTAGGAATTATTAGTAGCATGATATCTAAAAATTATTTATCTAATTAGGAATCACTTTATGAAATTATTACTACCAATTCTACTTACCACCTCACTCTTTGCTCAAAAATTGCTCAACAATGTGTGAGCGGTTCTTATATATTACCCTACCCCCGTCTTTTTCGGTTCGTGGTTGCAAAATTAGTTTGAGATGACTGTTTTCAAATTGAGTTGAAAAAGATGTCGCACAACTGCTTAAAATAATTGTGGCTTCAAGTAATCAATTGGCAAGGAGAGAGTATTTCAATTAATGAAGCCA
>CAJWZD010000027.1 GCA_913049685.1 uncultured Fidelibacterota bacterium | reverse complement strand
TCAAACTTATAAGTTGTGTTTTGGGCTATTAATGATGAAACGAAAAACATTGTACATAAAGTAATATATCTCATGCCTTTGCAATACCCCTGTCTTTGTTCTTTTTAAAAATTACAAGTGTTATATCGTCTGGATTTTGAATTCCATCTAGCCAATTGTCTGATAATTCAATTAATGAATCTTTTATTTCAGATGCAGACTTCAACCCATTTTCCTTAATACAATTTTTTACTGCTGGATAATCTAGCATCTCACCTGTATGATTTGGAGCTTCAGGTAGTCCATCTGACATTAATACAAGGGCATCACCATCTTCAAAGTCCACTTGATATTTATCAAATTCTTCATTGTAAAAACTACCAAGAGGTGTTCCTACAAGTTCTATTTCATTGACTGAGTTTTTCTTCTTAGAAAAGTGATAAACCGGAGGCATAGCAGCTGAGCTAATGTTTACGTGCCCATTTTTAAATTCAAGCAAATTTAAGCTCATTCTTATTCGTCCTATCTCTACACTTTTAACAATATTGTTTAAATCTGTTAACATTTCATTTGGAGATCTTTTTTGAATTCCTTTTAAACCAGCCTTAGTAATTGAAACCATCATACCAGACGTTGCGCCGTGTCCTGTCGCATCCCCACAAGCAGCTATTAAAGTTCCATCATCTAATTCAAAAAAATCATAGTAATCACCCCCAACTTCTGTTGCCGTTCTTATATATGTTTCAACCTCAACATCTTCCATATCCGGCACTTTCTTTGCTAAAAGCTGCAGCTGAAGATTTCTCGCTTCTTCAAGTTCTTCCGATCTCCTTGATTCCTCCATTTGCTGTTGTAATTTTTTTGCTCTAATTGTCGTAAACAAATAAACACCACCAACAGCAAATACGATATAACCTAAAATTGCTACCCATGAAAAATACCACGGCGGTATATGGTCAAAAGATAGAGTCTGAGATATATTCTCTTTTTTACCACCTGCCAATTCTAAAACTTTAGTACCATAGCCTCTTTTTGAAATAGTAATTGGTTCACCAGATTTTTTGATAATGAATTGCGAATCATTACTAGATCCATATCTATAGCTATATAAATTTTGATTTGCTTTATACAGTGAAGGGAGCGCGACATTAACTATAATTGTGGTTATATAATGTGGAACGGTGACAATATTTTTTGAAAATTCGATAAGGTATTCCGTATTTTTTGAGTCGAACCCAACAATAGAATTAACCATAGGCTCAGAAAAAGAAATTGATTTTTCAACAATATCAAAATTAACCTTAAATACTTTAGAGTCATTCTCAATGAACATTTGGTTATTAATATCATAAAATTTTGTCTGTGCGCTCTCTGAAAGGTTTAGTCCATCTTCAGAGTCTAAAGATTTAAATATTTCTTCACCTTCACTTAAAAAATTGACACCTTTTTTTGTTGAAATTAAGATCTTACTATCAAAGCTATATAAATTGTTAATTATTTCTGACTTCAAACCCGAGCTTTCATTATACATTGTAAATCCGTCAATGTCTTCCTGATATTTAAATAAACCATCTCCAGCGCTACCTATCCAAAAGTAGTTATTTGAGTCTACTAACAAGCTTGTTACAATAGAAGTTTGTAGACTGTTAGGGTTATTAATATCAAACTGATAATGCTTGATTAAGGTTAAGTCATCAATATTGTACTTAAATAGCCCGCTTTCAATGCTACCAACCCATAGATACCCCTCAAAAAGTTTTATAGATGAGGCTTCTTTTGGGAAAGAGTTAGGGTTTCTCTGGTTATGTTCAAATTCTTTAATAACACCATTCCTAAAAAGAAAGACAACCCCTCCGTAAACATACCATATATCATTTTCAATAATCTCGTAATCTTTAATTTGATTTATTTTTACTTTGCTATTAAATAAAGCGAAGATATTTGCATCAAATAGTTTTTTAAATTTTATATTACTGGACATCTTTAAGGTTTTATTGGTTGAGGTAACAGCAGATTCAACTGATGAAATATTATAAATGCCGTTTTCTGTAGAAATCAGATAGTCATTCTTGTTTATTAAATGAACGTCTTGCACCTTACTTCCTAATCTTACTAAATCTTCATTAAGGTACACTTTATTTTCACCCTGAGACCAATATAGGTTAGAATTATTGCTTACACTTATATTTTGAATTGAATTATTATAAAAAGATGTAAATGATTCTCCGTCTTTTTTAAGTACTTTTTCTTTCGTAAAGACCATCAGATGATTATCTATAACAGCAAAGTTTTGAATTGAGATTTCATTTAGTTTTTTCTCAATAGAAAACTCCATATTATCTAAGTTTAAATAATTTAAGCCGTCATCCGTACCGATGTATAGTTTTTCATCATAATAAAATATCGAATTGACTTTATCATTCAACAGCTTACCATTCGTATTACTTTTAAAGTATCTGCTCACAAAATTAGTATTTTTATCAATCGAACAGAGACCCTTACTCGTAGCAAGCCACATTTTTCCTGATTCGTCAGAAGCGAATTTAACTCCGATGCGAGATTTGAATTCAGATGTTGAAATAGAAAATGGATTTAATGGGTCGAATTTGTAATGATAAAGTTCCTTATTATGAGCGAATTTGTAAACACCTTGATCTAAAGTGGTAATCCAAAAATTATACCCTTCGCGATATACTGAAGTTGGTCTAGATTGAATCTCATATCTCTTAAAAGTATAATTTTTTGGAGTGAAAAGATGAATGGCATCATCGGATATAACAATCAAGGTATCTTCATTATAATTATCAACATGCCAAATTCTATTGCCATTAAGTGATTTTATGTTGAATGGGTTTGACCTGAAGACTTTGTTTTCTAATCCATCGTACCTATTTAATCCTTGATCCGTTCCTATCCACAATAACCCATTTGCATCAGAATAGATCGTATTGATGTTATTTGATGATAAACCATCAATATTGAGTTTTTTTAAATCAGAAGCGGATAAGGGTAATAATGTAAGATTTAAAAATAAGCAAACTCTTTTCGTGAAAAGCTTAAGATGCAACCTGCTTCTCAGCTAATGTTCTAACAAGACCTGCACCCCATCCAGAGAAGTTGTAATTAGCAATTTCAGAAAAAATCACCTTTGCATCATCATTGCTTCCAGTCGCTTGCAATGCAAGTCCTTTGAAGTAGGAGTAATAGGTATAGTTTTGAACAGATATTCTATCATTAAAATATTTGAGAGAAGATTTTGGATCTCCTTTCATTAAATAAAGCATACCATAAAGTGCATTGTATTGGTCAAGAGCCCCAACAAACTCCTTTTTTGATTGTACTTTGTAAACCTCAGCGAGTTTCTTCTCGGCTTTTTCATATTCAGCAAAAAGAATATGGTACCATGCCTCATCTGCGATTTGATCTTGTTTTAAATTAGCGTAGTCTTGTTCGCTTGCATCCTCATTAAGTTTAATTCTTTCATTTGCGTTTTTTTGCGACTTTTTGAGCTCTTTCCAGGCTTTATCTTTTTCCTGTAGATGAGCTAAGGTAAAAAACTTATGAAATTGAACTTGGGATTTAGAACTAATTAAACTTGCTTTATTAAAACCCCAATCATCTAATTGATTTTCTAATTTAGTAAATTCATCAAGGGCAGAATAAAAATCATTATTATACAAATGCAGTATGCCTTTATAAAAACCCATTTGTCTTTTAGAGCTTCCGGTTTCAGATACATCTTGAGCTTCCTGGTAAAACCTCATTGCAGTTTCGTTATCCCCGGAAAACATGTGGTTATGACCTCCAACTAGTAGAGTGGTGGGTTTTGCAGAAGACCCTGTCTCATTACATATATCTAATGCTTTTTGGTAAAACTTTTTAGCATTGTCAAAGTCACTAAACTTACGATCAATGTTAGCTCTTAAATTATAACTCCTCGGGTTGTCAGGTGCAACTTCTATCATTTTATCTGCATAATATATTGCCTTATCGCGCGACCTCAAGTTTTCTGGAGCAAGTTTATAATAAAAATTAATTGGAATCTGATGGGTAAAAAGCCCAAACCAGGCATTTAGGCTTTTTGGATTTATTTCTGTAGCCTTTAAATATGTTTCAATAGCGGCTTCAAAATCTTGCGCTTGGGATTGCATATCACCTAGCATAATGTATGGCTCAGAACTATTAGGATATTTTTCGATTAGCTTTTTTGCTAAATCCATTGCGTCTTTTCTTCTTCCTTCTCTGTTTGCTATCCAAATATCAACTTGAATTTCTTCAGCCTCAGTACCCTTAGATTTGTTTTCGATGGCTCTAGCTCTATACTGTCTTACAAGCGCAGGATCCTCTGAGCCAGCAGAAAGGTTTGCTAAAATGAAATTTGGATCAATTCGTAAAGCGGCAGCCATTTTTTGCTGTGCCTCTCTGCCTTCCCATTTATCACCATATTCAAGTGCTTCATTGTATAGCTCTAATGCCTTTTCGCTAGAACTTGTGACTGGGAGAGGGACATCCTCAACGCTTGAACATGCACTGAACACTAAGGCACTTAAAATTAAGATTTTTTTAAACATTATACTACCCCTTGGATTTATAGTAATAAATTTTATTGTTGATTATGTATATATATTGTAAGAATAAAGTTAATTACTAAATCTAAACTTAATCAACAAGAGCTTTTAGATATTCCCTATTCATAATTCCGATGTTTTTCACGGAAATATCTTTCGGGCAAGTTGCCTCACAGGCACCAGTATTGGTACAATGACCAAATCCTTCTTCATCCATTTTATTAACCATTCCTAAAACCCTTTGTTTTTGTTCAGGCTTACCTTGCGGTAGGGCAGAATATTGAGCAAGCTTTGCAGATACAAAAAGACTTGCAGAGGAATTTTTACATGATGATACACATGCGCCGCAGCCAATACAAGCAGCTGCGTTGAATGCTTCAATCGCCTTATCTTTTTCTATGGGTATTGCATTACCATCTGGTGCGCTTCCCGTGTTAACAGATACATAACCCCCTGCTTGCATTATTCTATCAAAAGCAGAGCGGTCTGTAACCAAATCTTTTAGAATTGGAAAAGAATTTGCACGCCATGGTTCAACAGTTATTGTATCTCCATCCTTAAAATTGAACATATGTAATTGACATGCTGTGGTTGATTTAACAGGCCCATGCGCTTCTCCATTAATACTCATAGCGCAGCTTCCGCATATACCCTCCCTGCAGTCGTGTTCAAAAGCAATAGGGTCATCACCTTCCTTGATAAGCTTTTCGTTTAAAACATCTAACAGCTCAAGAAAGGACATGTGAGGGTTGACATCCGCTACCGGATACGTAACGAAATTTCCGCTTTGGTTCGTATCCTCTTGTCTCCAAACCTTTAGGGTTAAGTTTAATTTTTCACTCATTTGTAACTTCTCTGTGTTGGTGTCACTGTTTCAAAATTTAAAATTTCTTTATGCAGATTAGGAGGTACGTTTTCTCCGGCATATTCCCAAGATGAAACATAATTATATTCTTCATCATTTCGTAGCGCTTCACCATCTTCCGTTTGATATTCCTCACGAAAGTGAGCTCCACACGATTCTTTTCTATCGCTTGCGTCATGCATCATCACTTCACCAAGTTCGATAAAATCTGATACCCGCCATGCTTTCTCAAGCTCTTTATTTATTGAATCTGATCTACCAGGAACTTTGACATCAGACCAAAATGTCTTCTTTAATTCATCCACCTCTTTTAAGGCTTTGTCAAGATCTTCTTGATTACGTGACATACCGCAGTTGTTCCACATAATAAGCCCAAGTTCTTTATGAAGGCTTTCAACCGTTCTGTTTCCTTGATTAGACAGTAGCTTTTCTATAGTCTCTTCAGATTCTTTAAGGGTGCTATCAAAAGCTGAATCTTCAGTGCTAACCATATCGCTATTAATTTCTTTAGAAAGATACGTACCTATAGTATAGGGAAGAACAAAATATCCGTCAGCTAAACCCTGCATTAATGCTGAAGCTCCCAAGCGATTTGCACCGTGATCTGAAAAGTTACTTTCTCCAATTGAAAATAGTCCAGGAACTGTAGTCATTAAATTATAGTCTACCCAAAGACCGCCCATCGTATAATGAACAGCTGGGTAAATTCGCATGGGAGATTTGTAGGGGTTTTCACCTGTGATTTTGCCATACATCTCAAACAAGTTACCATAACGTGCGCTTACGGTATCTTGACCCATTGTATCTATAGCGTCTTTAAAATCTAAATAAACTGACTGGCCGGTTTCGCCAGCTCCATAGCCTGCATCGCATCGCTCTTTTGCAGCTCTGGATGCAATATCTCTAGGAACTAAGTTCCCAAATGCAGGATAACGTCGCTCAAGATAGTAGTCTCTTTCCTCTTCTGGTATTTGGTCAGGAGATCGACTATCACCCTTATTTTTTGATACCCAAATTCTTCCATCGTTGCGAAGTGATTCAGACATTAAAGTAAGTTTAGACTGATACTCACCAGAAACAGGAATACAGGTTGGATGAATTTGTGTAAAGCATGGATTACTAAACATAGCACCCCGTTTATAGGCTTTCCAGGCTGCAGTAACATTGCTCCCCATGGCATTGGTTGAGAGATAATACACATTGCTATATCCACCAGTAGCTAGCACAACTGCACTTGCTGCATGTTTTTCTAGTTCACCTGTAACAAGATTTCTTGCAATAATGCCTTTCGCGTGTCCATCAACTAGTACAATATCGACCATTTCGTGCTTGGTAAACATCTCAACTTTACCTGTGTTAATTTGTCTGCTGAGTGCACTATATGCTCCCAATAACAATTGCTGACCAGTTTGTCCACGCGCGTAAAACGTTCTCGATACTTGAACACCTCCAAAAGAACGGTTATCTAAAGTTCCACCGTATTCACGTGCAAAAGGAACGCCTTGTGCTACACACTGATCGATAATATTACCACTGACTTCTGCTAAGCGATATACGTTTGCCTCTCTCGACCTATAGTCACCACCCTTAATTGTATCGTAGAATAGCCTGTAAATGCTGTCACCGTCATTTTGATAATTTTTAGCCGCGTTAATTCCCCCTTGTGCAGCTATAGAATGCGCTCTGCGGGGGCTATCTTGAAAGCAAAATGCTTTAACATTATATCCCATTTCAGCGAGAGATGCAGCTGCAGACGCTCCAGCCAGCCCTGTTCCAATCATAATCACATTCTGTTTTTGCTTGTTCGCAGGGCTTACAAGCGGAAGGCTCGATCTATAGTCTGTCCATTTTCTTTCTAAACTACCTGATGGAATTTTGCTGTCTAATATTTTGCTATTCATATTGTTATTTTCCCCCATTCAAAATACCGAACCAAAATGCGATACTAAAAAAACCAGCTGGGACAAACAGCCAGAATACAATTGCAACTGCATTAATAACTCTACCCAATGAAGTATCTTTAAGTCCTAGAGTTTGAAGAGCAGAGCTGAACCCGTGCTTTAGATGAAACCCCAAAATAACCATGGCTGTTAGATAGAGGATGGTTATAAAGATATTACCAAATCCAATAGCACTATTTGTGACCATGTTATAATATGCAGAATGATCATCTGTCGTTTGAAAGTTGAACCAGAAAGTTGATAGGTGCACCACAAGAAAAATAAACAATATGCTACCAGTCAAAAACATTGTTCTGGATGATAGAGGTGCGTTGGGTTTTTTTGTATCTGACAAACTAGTTACGCTACCTGATCTTTTTGATTGGATTGTCAAATAAACTGAGTTTGAAATATGTACTATAAGGATCGAAGCTAGTGCAAACTCTAATACCCTAATCAATGGCTTAATCTTTTCTAAGCTATTTACAAGAAAGTTAAAATTTTCCTCACCAGTATAAATAATTAAGTTATTTGTCAAATGGAATAAAAGAAAGAGACAGAATAAAATACCTGTTACGGCAACAAGGACTTTTTTCCCAATAGTAGATGATAGAAATGGTTTAATCGAAGACATTTATTGTTCTCTTATATAGTATTCAAATTTAAGGAATAAGTTCCAGACGTTACAACCATAACCCTCTGCAATTAAACGCGCCCAGAAAGAATTGCGCCTAAGTGTGCACCATAAAACAAAATCAATACAAATATTCCAGAAATAAATAAATACAAAGCCTGAAATTGGTTTATGAAATGAATATAATATGTCTTGAGATAGAATAATATAATAAAGAGGACAAAAGAAAATATTTGGACAGCCCCGTGGTTTTCCCATATTGGCCAAGTACTAAATAAATGCTCATAAAGCGTATCACTTACAAAGCCCGTAATAACAGCTGCAATGCAAGAAATGACACCAAATAGCATGGTCCACCAAGAAGCACCAATTAGATCATCGCGACGTGTAAAGTAAAATAAAAAATCAAATAACACTGCAATTGAAAGCAGAGCAATGGGAAAATGAATTACTAATAGGTGTAAATCAGTAATCATATTTGTTAAGCTTAATTCCTGCAAAAACACTAATCAGCCACATAACCCACAGAAATATATTTAAGAAAACAAAAGGTGATGAAGGAATGAAAATAAATAGAATTACGGTTATACCTAAAAGCCCAATAAAGTAAGTTGTTTGAATCACTAATCGTGAAATTTGACTTCCTAACCGAGTAACATAGGTATAGCCAAACGTAAGCATACCAATTAAACTAACCCACCACCCAAAGAACCGATACAATAATTTTAAATAACTTGGCAGATTTTCATTTATACCTTCAGCAAAAAGATTTTCATAGGAAGTCCCTAAGAGTACAATGTTTGCCGATTCATCCAACAGCCAAGGTTCTGGTGCCAACAACCAACCAAAGCCCGCAACAAAAGCAGAAATTCCAATAATAAAAAAGGGCATCATTGTATAGTTGTGAAGGCTCTTTGGGTTTTTAGTATTAATCATTATACAAATCTAAATAATTTTCTCTAATAAAGCTTTTCAAACTTTGTTCTGATTTTTTGTATTCATCTTGAATTTGTTGTGTCATAGTACCTTTTGAAATTAGCTTTTCAAGCTTGAAATCGATCAGTGGTTTTTCGCTTTCAATATTAAATTTCTTCGACCTCTCATCTAATCCATCTAAGGAAAGTTGACAAAGATACTCAAGCCAATATCCTACCGATTTGTCTTTTGGTCCGTCATTTGCAAAGCTAACACTTTGAGCGCTTCTAGAAAGACGGGTTCTATCTTCATCAGTCCATGACATAATTTCCTCTAGAAGAATATCTCTAGGTCCTTCTGAGGTAAGTAGGCCTGTTAAAAAAGCCGCAGGAACAACCTCATCACCTTTCTGTTGACGATCGCATGCTCTAATTTCAAGCACCGTTTTGAATCGTACGTGCGTGAAAATTTGCCTAAAAGCGGAATCAATTAGATGGTCACTACTACCAGATTGAATCATATTTTCTAGCGAATCTCCAAACTCATCAAACACGCCCTTTGGGTTTTCAATAAAAATTGCTTTTCTTGAAAGCAACCAGTCAACATACATATCGATTAAACTATGAGGAGCTTTAATATTATGATCAAATAGTGTGCGACATCTAGATTTATCAGTCTCATTCCAAATCTTCCACCTAAGATTTTCATGTCCCGCTAATTGTCCTTCTATAAATGGAGCATTGGAAAAAAGAATGCTTGCAAGCGGTTGAATAGCGTCTGCAATAAATGCCATTTGATTAGCATCCTCCTCATTTAGATAGTCTACATTTAATTGAAGGCTCGTTGTATTTCGCATCATCCATGGACCTAAAGCGCCCGTGTATTTGAACATGTCATCCATTAGATTATACTTCTTTGACTCAATTAAATCTATATCGTGAGGGCGCGATATAGGTTCAACGGAAAAATGACCTACTCCAATATCATTTTTTTTACATAATTTTTTTTGATTTTCAATATGTCTACTGTACTCTTCTTCTATACTCCATAAACTAATTTGTGGTGAAGAAGCCCATTCGAGCTGTCCTCCAGGCTCCAAAGAGTATGAGTAAAGCTCATTATTTTTTCTAGCCTCATCTGAAATATCAGTTAAGAGGTCCAAAGCTGAGTACTTTTTGCCGTAATTGACCGGTATCCGCGAAAAATCATTTCCTTGATAATAAAAACTCTCAATCTCCACTCCAATTTTTCTTTCAGAAAGATGATTGGGTGAAAGTATTTTAGATTTTACTCTTTCGGCAATATTCATCTATACTTTTCACATTTAATTAGCATGCGCTTAATGGATTGTTCATCATTTTTGTTAAGCACGTCATCTTTTGATATCCAAGCCACATCTTTTGACTCTTCGCTTACGACAACAATATCCGGATTCATTTTCGAAGTAAAAATATATCGTATATCATAATGGTAGTGGGGAGGGATGTCTTTATATTGTGGGATGCGATGAATATCTAGGTCAAATATTTTATCTGAGACAACAGAAAAACCATCTAAACCTGATTCTTCTACTGCTTCATTGTAAGCCACTTCAAGAAGGTTTTCATTTTCATCAGCATGTCCACCTAACTGAAGCCATTTATTCAATTTTTTATGATGGGTCATTAAAATCCATTGATGCGTATCATCAACAATCCACGCTGATCCTGTAAAATGACAGTCTACATTAGATCTACTAAAACAATTTTCTCCCTCTTGCAAGAATTTTAACATTTTATCAACATTGACTTTCTCACTAGGGTTTTTGCTTAGGTAGTGCTTTAGTTCTTCTTGAAGCGCTTGAAAAGACATAATTATCATAATATCTTACGGAGATTTATTTGGAATTAACCAAATATTTTTGAGTAAAAAAAAACCCTAACAAATGTCAGGGTTTTTTTAAATAAATAAGTAGAGAATGTATTCTATTCTACAGTATCTCCACCCAAGAGATCCTCAAGCTTGAATGCACCATCCTTTTCCATTTGTTTTGCTGCAGTTACAACCTTTTTTCTGGCATCATCAACATCACGTTTTGGTACCGCACCTTCAACGGGTTCAAACATTGCTTGTTTTTTCTTTGGTAATACACCTAGGACCTTATCAGTAATAGACTGATCCATTCCTTTAAGAGCTAAAGAAACTGCATCTAGATCTACTGCATTCATAAGATCGCGAAGTAAGTTGTCCGGAAATATTTCAAAAATTGACTCGAAAGTTATTCTATATTTTTTAACCTGCTCAGCAAGCTCTGGATCCTCTTGTTCTAGATTTTCCATAAAAATTGCTTCATCTTCTGGAGGCATTTCACCTAGAAGATCCGCTAAATCTTTTCCACCACCTCTTGAAAAATTAACCGTTTTCGGTAGTTGTTTAGACTTTTTATTTAGCTTGTTGGCTATTTGAACAACTGCTTCTAAAGGGACATCATCAAGATTTCCTATGCTTACAAGCACTTCCCTTTTTTGTGCTTCATCGAGACGAGCCAATACCGCAGAGCGCTTATCTCCCTCAAGCTGAGCGAGGGTTATTGCAACAACTCGAGAATCCTCAGATGCAACAAGAGCTATTAATTGCTCATTGGTTAACTCTTTTAAAAATTCAAACGGCTTCTTCGGTTCGTCATCCTCTTCTTGAACAAACTTTTCACTTACAAAGGAAAAATAAAACTCTTCCATAACCTGTTTTTTAACAGAAAAAGCAACGTTGTTAACACCTCTCATTGCAGCCCGAATCTTCCGAATCTCTGTCTTGTCCAGATCGTTCACCAAATTTAATGCAAGACTTTCTCCTAAGACGGAAAATAAAATAGCAACTTTTTGCAGTCCTGATAATCTATTGTAATCTGAGATCATGATGGCCTCTTATTTTTTCTTTTTCTTTTTCTTGTTATCAGTTTCATCAGTTTCTTCCACGCTTGGCTCAGGCTCAGGCTCAGGTGGAGCCTCTTCAACTATCCAATCTTTAACAATTTTACTTGCTGCTTGAGGTTGTCCAACGCTCATTGAAACGACGGCTTGCTTCATATCATTCACTTCGCTTTGTAAAACAGCTATATCCTCGTTTTGGGTTGGCGGCTGTGGCGGCGGCTGATTGGTAGTAGGAACACTATTCACTGTAGCCTCTGAATTATCTTTTTTTTTAGGACGTCTTGGAGGATACATCATCCATGGCGGTGGCATTTGCTGTTTAGGCTTACTTACAAGCATAAATACTAAAGCAACAATTAAACCAATAACTAGAGCTGACAATACTGAAACCAGGATAACCATACCTGTTCCATTACCACTCCTATTTGACTGCCTATCCAGTTCTGATTGAGCTTGATCTAGCATTGCAAGTTTCTCTGCTATTTGAGAATCAAGGCTATTGCGCTCTTGAAGTTTTTCCTGGACATTTGACTGCGCAGCACTAGCAGCAGAATCGGAAATATTTGCTGCACCTAAAAACGACTTTAAGTTTTGAATTTCTTCATTCAGAGCTTGCAAGCGTATTGAGTCTTGCTCAAGCATAGATTGGCGTTCTTGATCATAGGACTTGTCGCGAGCGGATGCTTCAAGCTCAGCAAGCTTTGATTGAAAATACAAACGATCCTCTTGGCGTCTTTCAGACTCAGAATCTTTATAGTTATCTAATTCTTTTTTCCAGTCAACCTCTCCAAGCCTTTCTCGTTGGCTTTCAAGGGTCTCGAGCTTCTCAGCTATATTTTTTAGTAAAACCTGTTCAGCAGATTTTTCATCGCGTCGCTCTTTAAAGCTTGCCGTCATTATGCTTAAGACGTCTCCACGCGGCCTGTTAAAGCGCGATGCAACCATTACAACCTGACGGATATTTTCAATTAATTCCGGAGCAGCACCCTCTTGTATAATTATACTTATCTCCATATTTCTAACGCTAGCCATGGAGGGTTTCATTTCTTTTTCGGTTCGAGATACAACATTGTCATTAACCGGTGTATCCATAGGCACATCCGAGGATGGGCTAGGTGTTGGATCTGGAGATTCTGCTGTAAAGTCAAACCCTGGAATTGGCAGACCAACGGAACCGCTAGCTGGAGCATCGCTAGCGCTTACCATGTCGCGCGCTGACTGTAAAGATTTAACCGTTCCATCATTTGGAGAGAATGTTGTTTCGCTTTCGATGGCGCTGCTGACCTCAAGATCAACGCTGACATCAATCACGTACTTTCGGTTGTCGATTACTTTTTCCATCGCATCTGATATGCGATTTCTTAGATTATTCTCAATCATGAGTTTTTGGGCTAGGTATCCGTTAGACTGTCCCATTATTATTGAAAATAATAGAGTTGCTATCAATACAAATTTTGTACCCATTTTATTCCGCTTTTTCATATTTGCTCCCTTGTTCATATGAATTTGTTAACCTCGATTATAGTTCATTTGGTGCTAAAAAAGTTATTTCAACTCGTCTATTTCTAGATTTTTGTTGAGGAGTAGAGTTGTACTTTTGAATTAGGTCCGCTGTAATAATCTCTGCAGTATTTTTGTCCCGCGGAACAAATTCCCCATAACCCACAGATTGTAGACGGACTGGATCTACCTCAAGACCAATCAACAGTCTTACTACCGCAGAAGCTCGCGCACCTGAAAGCTCCCAGTTGCTAGGATATTTTTCTCTAAGATTTTTTGGTAGGGGGTCACTATCGGTATGCCCTTCTACTGCAATCATAAAGTAAGATTCTTCGATTGTAGGCACAATCTTTTTTAATATTTCAAGAAAACCTGCTTTAGTTGTTGCAGATCCTGACTCAAAGCTAATGTCAGAAGAAATACCAATTGTCACGCCTTTTGGGCTAGTTGTAACCTCAACTGGTGTTTCGCCACTTTCAGAATTTTCAGCCATTTCTTCAATCATCTTTACCGCTGCTTTGTGAACATCGCCTAGTGACATTGCCTGGTTATCCATTTCCTCTTTAGTTCCAACAGATTTACCAACACTATCAGCCATATTTTGAAGCTTCACGGGATCAATCGTAGAGATCGCAGCAAGTAACACAAAGAATGCAAAAAGTAGAGTCATCATATCAGCAAAAGTTCCAAACCATCCCGGAAGCCCTTCCTCAACTTGCTCCATACCCTTGGCCATAAACTTTTTCTTTTCTTGTGGTGTTGCCGCCATTATTTAATCACCACCCTCAGTCTTCCATTCCTTTGGAGGAATAAATGAATTCAATTTTTCACGGACAATAATGGGATGTTTCTTTTGATGTATTAAGCGCGCAGCTTCAAGTTGTAGGTTTTGTTCAGTGCTTGAAGCAGTAATACGTGTTTTAATTTTATCTGCCATCGGTAAGAAAAACAAGTTAGCAAATATAGCTCCATACATCGTAGTAATTAAAGCTGCTGACATACCTGCTCCAAGCGTATCGGTTCCGCCACCTTCTCCACCAAAACCTGATAACATAACAACCAGACCAATCAATGTTCCTACCATTCCCCAAGCTGGAGCCATTACACCCATTGATTTAAAAAGACCAGCTTGTGTATTCTCACGAAGTTCTCTATAATCAACTCTGGTGTTCAAGATTTCTGTGATTTCCTCTAAAGAATAACCGTCTATAACCATCTGAACACCATCCTTAAAGAAAAAACTCCCAATGCTTTCTATGTGCTTTTCTAGATCTGCAGTCCCTTTTCTGCCTGCCTCTGCAGCTTCAACCGCTTCATCTACTAAGCCACCTAAGGTGTCTCTGCCGCCCTTAAAGACAGCACCCATTGCTGCTCCAAGCTGAAGGACGTCTTTCAGGGGAAACGCAACAGCAACCGATGCTAGCATACCTCCGAAAACAATTCCAAAACTTGATACAGAGACAAACATTCCCATGTCGGGCGTCATAAGAAGGATACTTCCTACAATTGCCCCCATACCTAATAAAATTCCTACTAAAGTTGCGATATCCATGACTAATCCTCTATCAATGTTGTTGATTTAAGCCTATTCTCATGTAATGCTTTGAGCACATTTCTCACGTCATCGTACTCAGGATCCATGCGTAGTGCTAAATTCCAATTAATTGTAGCTCGCTGTATGTCTCCCAGTTTATAATATATAGAACCTCTTCTGGCGTAGGCCAAAGCAAGGTTAGGATTTAACTCTAAAGCAGTTTCTACTTCTTGCAAAGATGCTCTATAGTTTCCTGAATAAAAATATCGTAGTGATCTAGATAAATGGCGCATCGCATCGTTCATCTTCTGTTCACTTACATTGCTATTTAACCTAACTGCCTTCAAGGAATCTTCAAGAAACTTTGAATGTTGCTCCATAGCTGATAATCTGGTCATAAGATTACGCATTTCATTAGTCATTAAACCCATAGAATCGCGCAAAGTGTGAACAGTATAGTCTGCCAATTTTAAAGTCGTATCAATTGCAGCCATATCTAGCTTTCCTGGTTGCAACATTGGGGCAGGAGAGGGACCACTTCCAGGAACGTTTGAGACAGAACGCCTAGGAGCTGTGATTTCAAAACCTAAAGTTATAGCAGAGTGCCCTTTCCAATAGCGCTCTTTCCATTTTGGAAGTTTTTCTATGTGGGTGAACCCTAGGTTCAGGCGATAATCCGAGGTAAGGGGGATGCGGAGTCCCACATTGATGC
>CAJWZD010000026.1 GCA_913049685.1 uncultured Fidelibacterota bacterium | reverse complement strand
ATAATTATTATTATATAAAATGTATTTTATATAGTTTATATAATTCTCTATAAAACTATATAATATATATTATTTATTATTTTTTTAATTCTACCCAATATATGTTATGATATCTATTATTTTTTATAAAAATATTATATGATTCCTATATTTTCTTATATGTAATTTATTTCGTGATTAATTACGTTCATAGATTATCAGATCCACGTGATCCAGCTTATCCATTTTCAGATACTTATGTATGCTCTAAGTGTAATGAACGTCTTTCGCTTGATGACTCTACCTGCGATATTTGCAATCTATATATTTATGGTGAAATTGATTCACCGTCTAACACCCCTAACACATATCCTGAACCTGCTCCTTTTAATAAATCTTTTATTGTTGATAAAGCAAATTCTACATTAGAAGAAAAAAATACCAAGCCAGAAATTAATGTGAATCCTGAAATTGATAATTTCATTAAATCTCTTTTTAATCAATCTTTTGCTTTTTTATTGTTGATTACTATATCCATTCTGGCATTTTTGTATTTTGATTTTACTACTATTGTTGCTGGCTTTAATCAACAGTTAATTGTTAATTGATTTTGATTAAATTTTTAATTCGATCATTTCTTTTTATTTTAATCTTTATATCCATGCTATACGTTTCTTCTGAGCTCAGTAAAATTACTAGAGACTATGCTCGAATCGAAAACGTAGCTACACTTTCCAAATCTATACAATATTATAAGATGACGTATGGTGCCTTTCCTGAGTCTGGCTCAGATCAAGATGTTGCCACAATGCTTTATGATGAACAAATATTGTTTGATGTAATGCGCGATCCCTTGCAAATTAGTTCAACTGTAAAAATTGACGAGCTCATTAATGAAATTAATTATTCATATGCTAAAATTATGAGCTCTATTAATCAGGATACTTTAAAAATTACTTATGAGCGGTTAAAGCTCGGCATTTTAAACTATTTTAATCTTAGTTACAACGATGATTCTTCATCAGCTGATAGCATTGCCAATTTATATGATAATGATCTTGTCTATTCGAAAATTGATTCGCTCGTAGTCACAACCACTGGGTCAAATTATCCCATCGATTGTGCGTTTGTTTATAAGGCTGACAATTCATCCAATTCTTATGAAATAAGTGTATGTCTTGAAAGTGATTTTTTTATGAACAAGAAAAAATGGGATGGTGGGAATGATGATCTTAGATACGAAGTTGGGAGCGATTTAAGACTAGATACGCGAATTATTGTTGAAGAAAACGGAAAAATAACTTCCTCAGAAAATTCCTCAATTTTTAAGTAAATTCTTTAATGGCCACGAAAAAGACTCAAATCATTACACTGGTTTGCAATAAAGGCGGTGTTGGGAGATCCACCACAGCTATTAACATTGCATGGAGCTTAGCTAGCTCAAAATGCAATGTATTGGTCTGTGACCTGGATGCCCAAGCGAATACATCATCAAGTCTTGCTAAAAACTATCAAGTCGATGTCGTAGAAGATGGAAGACACGTTACAAGCCTACTTAAATCAATAGGAGATAGCGCAACTGATTATATAGTTGACACTAGAAATCCGAATATAAAGCTCCTAGCTTCAACGCTAATGTTGGACAGTACAGAAGGAGAAATTAAATCTCTTTTGGATTTAAATGTATTTAAGCTTTTTGATCATTTTTTTAATAAAAAATTGAGGTCTGAGTTTGATTTCATAATTATCGATACACCACCTCAAAAATCTTCTGTTTTAACACTCAATGCTCTTTTAACTAGCAATTGGTATTGGTACGTATTAAGCGCAGAAGATCAGTGGTCCCTTGATGCTAGGATAGTTAGCGAAAAGATAATGCAGGATGTAAGAAAATTAAATCCAAAGATTAGACCGTTACCCGCACTTATGACAAAGTTTGTAAATGGATCATCACAATCAATTGAAATGAAAAAAATAGCTGCATCAGAATTTAAAGCTGGTGTTTTTAAAACAACTATTGGCTATTCAACGGTTATTTCTAAATCTCATAGCAACAGAAAGTCTATTCATGAATTTAACCCAGGTCATCTAGTTGCAAAAAATTATGACAGCGTTGCTTTAGCAATTAACAGGTATATTTCGAATACCAAAAAATCTAAATGAAAAAAAAATCACAGAAAAAAACAATTGATACTACTTCCATTCATGAAGGGCTAATCGATAATTATAATGTGGATGATAAGAATATCAAAATGGATGATAGAAGCAATGTTCAAGATTTTCAAAGCGTTACAGAATCTATAGAAAAACTAGAAAAAATTATCGAAGATGGTAAAGATCTAGCCAATAAAGATAAAACTTACGCTAAGTTTTTAAATGATGTTGAAACCAATCTTGAAGAGCAGAAAACACAGTTATTTAAACTTAAACTAGCAAACGCAGAAACAAATGTATCGACAATGCTAGCAAATGTTGATGAAAACGCTACCTCAAATGACTTTATTGCTATCGAAAGAGAGATCAAAAAATATACTGATGTTGTTTTTAGTTTGAAAACAGAGTCAGATGAAAGCTCTGAAAAAAGATCACTTTGGAACTCTCATCATAATAAAATAAATATTTTCCACAACCGTCTACAAAAAAAACGTATTCAACGATCTGTGAAGGCAAGCAAGGATCGCGTTCAGGCTACAATAACAAATTTTGAAAAAAACGTTGATAACGCAAAATATACATTGCTAAAAAAGGATCTAACTGCTGCAAAAAAATCTCTTAAAAAAATGCAAGTAACAATTGATGAAGCTCAAATAACAGGACAAAAAGATGAAGGTTATCATGAATGGCTTAATGATCAAGTAAATAAGTATGATGAGTATGATAAAAGTATAGTTGATATTGATTTAAAAATAGACATTGAACAACATAGAAAAGCCCTAGAAGATGCTCAACCTGATGTTGTAAAAGGTATTAACGAGCTAAACAGAAACATTGAAGGATCTGACTTCATTCAAGAAGAGTTAGAAGAAGAGGTTGGCTCTGATGAAGAGGACTTGTGGGATAGCGGTGAGCAAGATGAAGACATTTTAGACAGCACAAAACAATCTGGTGACTCGAGTATTCGCTCTTCACCTTTAAAGGTGTTTGTAGGTATTGTTATTTATACATCAATTACTATTGCGATAATATATTTTACTTCGCAAAACTATATTAGTCTGAGAAATTTGAATAGCGAACTTCCAATTAAGGAAAGAAAATTACATTTAGTTTCTGGAAAAATTGTTGGTGAACAAATCAAGAGTAGTAAGACTGTTGATAGTCACAATGCAGAAAACGTGATATTTTTATCAAAATTACTAACATCGATTACTCCAAAGTCAATCATAATAGACGAAATGATATATTCAATCAATCAAGATAATTCTTCCATTCTTTCACTTAAAGGTGAGGTTTCAGGTGCTCAGAGCGTCGCAACCAAAATATTTAATCAATACGTGAGTGAATTAAGAAAACAAAAGTCAATAAATAGAGTTATTGTTCGAGATCAAAAAGCGCTTCCAAAATCCAATTTAATTTTTGCGATAGATATAAAATCATGAACAGTAACAACAAAGGCAGAAGGCTGCTTCAAATTTTAGTTATTGCTGCATTTGGTGTATATAATTATAGTTCACTAATAAGTATTAATTCCATTACTGATAGGCTATCTTATATTGAGAGCAAGATTGCATTAGCAAAATTTCAGTCTAATAAAATTCCTGATTTGCTAGCTACCAATAAGAAAAACATTAACTACGCTGAAAGCATAACTTCAAATTTTGAGAACGATGTTGACTATTTAGAGTCTTTAAACAATATTAAACTGAAATGTAAAAAATATAAAGTCACTGTCGCTGAGCTCACTTCTGAGTTAAAAGATAATTTATCCGCACCTCAAGGTGTGTTCGAGAATTATGACCGAACGGTAGAGCGTTATCAAATTAATCTCAGAGTAAGTGGTTCATATTTGAACTTAGGTAAACTTATTGACGATTTGTTTAATTCTGGATATTTGTTGAATTCTTTGAAAATTAACCGTATTTCTGATTCGCGAGTCACAGGCTATTTTACATTATATAATTATATCTCTAAACCTCTGATAGAGGCTGACATACTATCTGTGAATTTTGATAAGGTTATTAGGAACACTCCTATAGTGCCTACAATAAAACTTGAAAAGGGTTTAATGTGGAATAAGGATATTTTCTTTAAAGCAAAAAAGATATTGAAACCCAGGCCAAATAACCGGGCATATTATTTAACCGGGGTTAAGCTATCAGCAAACCCTTCAGTAGTCATCAATGGTAAAACATATAAAGAAGGTTCCGTTTTAGATATTTACACCATCAAAGATATAACAAATGATAGCGTTACGTTATCAAGCTCAAAGAAAAGCATAGTTCTGCAGCTAGAAAGCGGTGTCACTTCTCAGATTGGAACCTCTGGATTTAAAGAAGAGTTTGTTAAAGCACGCCGAAATGGTCAAGCTTACTTTGAATATAAAGGGAAGCTTTATAGTACTGATTTAAATAATTAATGATCTGCGTGTTTTTGCAGTAGCAAATCTGATATCAGAATAACCCTATTTTCTTTTCATAATCGTGCAGCTATTTAATTTATGTGCGCACCTTAAAAATTAATTATTGATTAAATATTAAAAACCATAGAGGTAAAAATGAATTTTAAACTAAGAAATGATATTAATGCACGTACCGCTCTAGTATATGGCGGTGCAGCGTTTCTACTTGTGATTGTTGGCTTTAGATCAATTTTTGCAACACTTGATCCAGAACACATTGGCATAATGACATATTTATCTATTGCCGCTTTAATTTTAGAGTTTGTGCTGTTGATCTTTTATGCGCAGAGTATATATAATCTTGGTCCAGATGGAGATAGTGGATCAAAGGTCAGCGCTTCTGAAGCTGCTGGAGCTGTTAGCAATATGGATAAAGATTCTGCTTCTGCATTAACGAGCGCTGTAGCAGGTCTTAAAGATGAGCTTCGGGATCATAATAAGAAAATTGAAACTCTCAGTGATGGTGTAAATAAATTAGTAAAAGGTAGTGTTCAAAAAGAAATCCACAAAGAGATTAGCAAAATTTTGAACAAAGCTTTAGATAGTTAGATAAAGCTATGAAAAAAGTAGAAGTATACTTCCTTATCAATTTGGGCGCTATTCTTAGTATTTTTGCTATTGAAGGCGAATTAGGCGAATATATGCGTCGCCAAAATGACATCCTTCTTGAAGTTGCAAAAGATAAATTAGAATCAATGGTTAGAGTGGATAATATTAATTCTCTCAACTCAGACTCATTGTATAAATTTACTTTTAATCTTGATGGGGAATATGAAGAAAACTCAGCTTCGGTAGAAGCGACCTTCACATTGAATGATACCAGTGTGTCTAATGCACAGTATACATTGACATCAAAAACGGTTGAAAAAGAAGGGTCGTACGTTGCTGAGATACCTCTTTCTGATTTTGATATGTACCAGGACAAACGTTTCAATGTAGAATTAATGATAGGCTTTAAACCTGAAATTTCAGCACAAACAATGAGTGAGTGGTCAGAGATTTTCGGAAGTGAGGAAATAGCAACAAAGATCGAAAAGAATATCTCTGACAAGGTAAGACGCGAAGGCTCATTTAATGTGTCCAGAAAATTAGATGCATTTATCACACCTGTGCCACTGGAAGGGCAAAGGACTGATTTCTTTGTCTTATTTGATAAAAAGAGATATACAGTGTTGAAAGGTTTGAAATGGGAGGTGCCTGTAACAGTAGGCGGAGTTTACTCAAACAACGACTTTGAGGTGTCGGTTTCTAGGGGAGCAGATATGGTTAGTGGTCTTGACCAAGGAACTCCAAGATCTACCTTAATGGGTATGTCATCAAACCAAGGCGGTACGATCGAAGTAACCGGTATAAGAAAAAGTGATAGTAAGGTGGTTACCACAAAAGCAAGAATAGTTGTTATTGAGCCCCAATGGGCTGAAGAGCAAGATATTGATGAAATATATACAAGCGAAAAGTACAACTTTGATATGCGCGTAAAATCTATATCGCGTGATAGAGTGAGTATAAGGTTTAGTAGTTCGTTTGGCGACAATAAAAAAATTGTTGAAAAATCTTCAATGTCCGTTGGTCCATATAAAAAAACCGGAACACTAACCTTTGAAACGCTTGTAGATGGATCACCGCTAAAAGACCTTACGCATTCTGTTAAGGTCAAAGAGCTTCCAGATCCAAGTGTTGATTTCAAACGCAAACCTGATACTAACGAGCTTACGCTTGAGGTAATGACCTATGGAAAGTCTAATGCAGTTGATAAACTGTTCCCCATTGGTGGAATTAGTGGAAAAATAATTGAAATTGGTAGTGAAAAATATGGAAATAGAAAACTAACAAGGTATAGACTTTCAATCTCTAGACCCGCTTACGGTGGAATTCAAAGCGTGAAACTTAAAATAAAAGACAAATATGGTTTATTAAATGAGTATGAAAATGAATTTGAATATTTTGATTAAAGAAATGAAAAATACAATTCTTATATTGGCGATTTTATTTGGAAGCGCTATCAGTGCCCAGCAAAATCTGATTAGCTGGGAAGTTGCTGATCCGCAATTAAATAGAAAGTTTATTGAATTGTATTTAAATAAACTTATCGAGAACGACAAGTTTGAGCAAAACTCAATACAAGCTTCTGATGTGATTATAGTTCAGATGCAACAACAAGACGACAAGCTTACCCTTAAACGTCTCAGAGCTAAAAACTATGATTCTGGAGAATATAGAAGATTTATGATGGATCAAGTTAAGAAGCTTGGTCCAGACATTATGAACACACTTATGGATCGTAAATACAAATGGGCTGAAATAAATAGAAGAGATCTTTCGGCGCTTGAAACGTATAGTAATATTGATAATATTCTAAACGAAAGAAGTTTCAAGCGTGCGCGTGATGGATTCTGGTGGACAACTTCTCAGGTAGAAGTATCGACCAATGAAAGTGTTTATATAAGGTCAAAGTCTACCAATCAAGCTTTCAGACTTGAAACAGGACTTTCCGATTTAGGTTTATACCGCTACTTTTTTGGAAACACAATTTTAGGGATATCTAACGACATCTCAAGTACATATTTAATTGTTCCTAGAAAAGTAGAAGAGGATACATATGATGCTATTAAACTGCCTCTTGATGGAACCTTTGGAATTGGGTTTAAATTTGATACCCATTCCATTGGTGGTCAGGTTAATTACATGGACGCGGGTAATAAATTTAAAACAGGAAGAGTTGGCGATGAAAATCATGTTGTATTACCATCTGCGAGTGGATTGATTTATTGGAGCAATACTTTCGCAATCAATAATTTCATTGATCTATCAAAAGTGAAGTTTCTTCAGAGACTAACCAAAAACGTATCAGGCGCTCAAAGAACCGATGAGGCCTTTGGGTCACTTCGCTTAAAGGTTGGATTAACGTTTACTGAATTCATCCACGCAAAACTTAAAGCCGAAACATCCGATACTAAGGAAGGTAGAGGTCTGGAAATTATTGATCGTTTAAACAAGGTTGATGAGGCTCTGGGTTTCTTTGTTCGCTCAGAGCTCGTTACAGATAATAAAAAAGTTAAGGCTTATACTCAGGCTAATCAGTCATTCAATGGTTTTAGTAATTTTAGTTTTGGTGCAGAATATAGTATTAAAGTTGTGAAGTTTGGTTTCCAGATTGTTAATATACCAAAAGATAGCGGTCTTGAGTTTCTTGAAAGCAATTCCAACAATAGTGACACATGGCTATGGTATCCTGCGGGCAAAGAAGGCGGCCAGATTGTTCAACCATATATATCATTTTATTTTTAATAAGGGACAGAAATGCAATTTAAATATTTAAAAGCAATTGGTTTTACCATCAGTATCTTGGTTCTTTTAACTGAAGGATTTTCACAAGAAGTTAAGAGCTTAGACAAAAGAAAATACATTGCGTGGACAGTAGATCACATGCCATATCACATTCTAGTAGAAGATGCAATTATTGATTACAACACTTTAAATACCCTTGAAAATCCAAGAGTTAAAAAGAAGAAAACCAAAGCTCCTATTCTGAAAGAAATGCTCGCTGAAGATTTATTGATAATTGTTCAACAAAAAAAATCAACCAAAAATGAGATTCACGAGATCTGGTATGGTAATGGGCTCAATTTCAATATTATACCTAGAGAAATTGTTGACTGGGTCTTGAGTCAAGATATACAAGAAGCGCTTATTGAAAAAGATCAATATCTTAACAGCCCTTCTGATGTTGTGTTCTTTGAAAGTGAAAACCAAAGACTTTTAGCAAGCTATAGCTCACGATTTTCGCTTTGGAAACAGCACAACTTTGTTCTGAGCACCGAAGAGCTTTATCTAAGATCTAATCTATTACAATATTCAGCTAATTTTGCATTCGGGAATACTTTAGTAGGGCTTCCAGGTACGCTATTCGGTTCAACAACTATGGGTGTTGGAACTCGCAATTCAGAAATAGGTATTAGATTTCCTGCTAAAATAAATTTGTTATCGCTTGGTGATCTTAAGGATAATAAGCTTCTAAGGGAATATCTTGGACTCTATTCGAAGGTCACTATAGATAACATGTTTTCAACAGGTGCATCTTTTCATGCTCAAATGGGATTTAGTTTTTTCCCAAGGAGCAGCACCATTGCATCTGACATAACATTCTTTTCTAAAAATGATATTGCACCTGAAGATGAATATGTAAATATAATTGATATGTACGCTTTGTTTGCTGCAACGTTCGAGGCACCAGTAAAAATACCTGCAATCTCAAGAGTAACTTTTACGCCCGGTCTACATTACATGAAAGTAGCTCATAGAACAAAAGACAAGGACGATAAACTATTTAACAGAACATTTTATGAGTATGATGAGGATAATAATTCATATCTTAGATATGGAGATGGTGAAAAGTCGTCAACTAAAGAATTTGGATTATACGGTCGAATTGATTTAATGACCGATGTTGGTAAAATCCCTTCCTTTTTGCAGGATGTTGAATTTTTAGACTTTATAAATATAAACAAAGTTCCATTGTTTGAAGTTTCTCTTCAGCATATTACCAAACTAAATACTATTACCTCAGTTGCAGCTAATATAAATGATAATGTCTCATTTTCTATTACAACTTACAGTGGATCAGATGGTGGCACTGTTCAAGGTGGTTGGTTACCAGATTCCGGTGTATGGCTTGGGGTTAGATATAGATCTGACTTTTAGTTCTATATCTAATATTTAGCAGGCTCATTTGGGCTTGGAGTTGTTTTCTTAATAAACTTTCTTATGTCTGAGTTTGATTTGATTAAGTCAACTTCTCTTAAATACATCATGTGTCCACTTCGGTACCCTTCAAAAGACAATCTATCTTTCATCTTGCCGCTTGGGTCTAGTTGCCACATAGTGTATTTCGCATCAAAATATCTTGTTGCACCATCATAATATCCAGATTGGATCATAGTGTGCAAGTAAGGGTTAGCTGCCATTGCTTTTCTAAGGCTTTCTCCTGAATTATTATTTTTCCAATCCCAGGGACGTACAGAACCAAATAGATTGTATTTTACATCCGTTTCAAATTTTAGAATATTTTTAAAATAATAATTAATCGCAGGTGCAAATGAATGATTCCATGAGGTCAATTCAGCCCAATAGTCTGGTCTATCTCCACCAGCTATTTTATCTATACCTTTATATCTTGAATCCAGTCTTCCGATAGTATAACCTTCATCTCTTAATAGTTCTTTCCAAAAAAAGGTTGTTGGGACATCTAAGTTATAGGACAAGATTGCTTTCTCTGAAATTCCAGAGAAACGCGCCATAGTTTTCGCAGCTTCTTGTTTTTCCTCATTAGTAGCTGAATTCCCCTTTGCCATCAATGGCATTAGTTGGTTAATTGAATAATCTTCCGATAAAGCCAATACTTGAGGTAAATATTTTTTTTGTAAATCATCTGGTAGTTTTTTGTGATACCAAGCAGTAGCTGTAAAATATGGTAATCGTAGGGCTGCACCCAAAGGTCCTCTTCTACCATCTGCCTGAGGCCGAGAAGAATGTATACCAAGTTCGGTTGGCGATACTAGAATAACACCATTTAAGTACATCCACTGTTTGTTCTGCAAGGCTAAGGCAAGGCCCGAAACACGTATTGTTCCATAACTTTCACCAATTAAATATTTAGGAGATTCCCAACGGTTGTTTCTTTGGATAAATGTGTTTATCCATTCTGCTAAGTAATTAATATCAGCTTGGATACCAAAAAAATTTTCTCTTTTAACCTTATTATCTACCGCTCTAGAATAACCAGTATTTACAGGGTTTACATATACAATGTCTGTTACATCTAAAACCGAATAGCGATTTGGCTTTACACCATAAGGTTGAAGCGGATATCCTTCCTTATCAACATTCAAAACCATTGGACCAGTATAAGCCATATGCATCCATACAGATCCTGATCCTGGACCGCCATTAAACGATATCATAATTGGTCTATTTGACTTGTTTGCTACATCAGTACGCTCATAGTAGGTGTAATGCAGTCCAGCAATAGGCTTATTTGATGTATCGCTCCATAGTGGTTGGGTACCTGTAGTAACACTATACTCAACTCTTTTCCCGCCAATATTAGTTCTGTGATATGTTACAACAGCTGTATCTGCGGGGAGAGTTCTCATTTGAGCGAACAGCGTTCCGATGATAAATAGTATAGAAAGTTGCTTAAGCTTCATATTTTACCTTTGGTTTGTAGGTTTATAATTTAATCTAAGTGGGAAATTTGTATAAGGGATTTTTTATCTAATTATTTAAATTGTTTTTAGATGATTTTTACTAAAAAAAGGGTTAAACGATACCTTATATATATAGGATGTATTTTAACATTCTCTGTTTGCTCAAAAAAACTGAAACCTATTGAAGAGGGATTGGGAGAATTTGAAAATACCCTAATTCTTATTTCAATAGATGGTTTTAGATGGGATTATTTAAGATTTGCTAATACTCCAAATTTAGATGAATTTTTAAAAGAAGGGGTACACTCGAAAGGCATAATTCCTCCATTCCCAAGCAAAACTTTCCCTAGTCATATCACACTTGTAACAGGTAAATATCCTCAGGAACATGGAATTGTATCAAATAGGATGTATGATTCTTTTTTTAACGAATACTATTACATTGGTCAAAATAGTAAGCCTGTTCTAGAAGAAAAATGGTATGAAGCTGAGCCAATTTGGGTTACAGCAGAAAAACAAAATAAGAAAGCTATGACTATGTTTTGGCCGGCTTCTGAAGCTAGAATAATGGGAGTACGTCCTTCAGAGTATTTTGTTTATAATGAATCAATATCAAATTCTGAACGAGTAAATCAAATTCTAAAATGGCTGGATTACCCAGAGGAAAAAAGGGGAAATTTTTTCTCACTATATTTTAGTGATATCGACACAAAGGGGCATTACTATGGCCCCAATTCAAATGAAGTTAATAGTTCTATTGAAGAAATTGACGAAACAATCGGTCAGCTGATATCCGGTTTAAGGTCAAGGGGAATATATAATAATATTAATGTTATTATTACTACGGATCATGGTATGGCGTCTACATCTAAAGATTCGGTAATTTTTCTGGATGATTATATTGAAATGGAAGACGTGGAAATAGTAGACTGGGGACCCGCCTCCGCTATACTACCCAAAGTTGATATAAAAGATATTTACTCTAAACTCCTTGATGCACACCCTAAGCTAGATGTATATATGAAAGGCAATTTGCCAAAAGACCTTCATTACAATAATCACAGAAGAATTCAGCCAATTATTGCTATAGCCCATGAGCATTGGTCAATAACTGATAAAAAATCTTTTAACTCTAATCCAGATAGATATACCGGTGGTAATCATGGATATTATTCATCATATGAATCGATGCGTGGTATATTTTTGGCTCGTGGTCCGGGATTTAAAATGGGCTATCAAGGTCCGGGATTTAGTAGTATACACTTATATGAATTGATGTGCTATTTACTTAAGATTGACCCTGTAGATAATAGCGGACATTTAGATTCTACACGGATTTATCTAACCGCAGAATGAGGGAATGATTATGGATTCAAAACTAATATGGCTAGCTGGATTTGTAGGACTATACTGGGCCTATTGTCTTTACTGGGGTTTTAAAGGTGCAAAATCAGCTAAAACATCATCCGATTATTTTCTTGCTAGCAGATCTCTCGGTGTGTGGGTATTTGTTCTTGCAGCTACAGCAACAAGTTTTAGCGGTTGGACGTTTGTAGGTCATCCCGGCAAGATTTTTACAGATGGATTGCCTTATGCATTTGCATCATTTTACGCTTTAACTATCCCTTTTACTGGAGTACTATTTCTCAGGCGTCAATGGGTCTTAGGTAAAGCGTACCGCTATATTACTCCCGGAGAAATGTATAGTGATTATTACGGCGGGAATGCAATTAGAATGTTAACAGTTTTGGTCGCGTTTCTTTTTAGTGTACCATACCTTGGAGTGCAATTACGCGCATCAGGAGATTTATTTTATGTTTTAACTGATGGCTTGATAAATCCTAATACAGGGATGATAGCCCTGTCTACTGTTGTTATGATCTATGTAGCATCAGGAGGTTTGAGATCAGTCGCATTTGTTGATTGTGCTCAAGCAATTTTATTAGCGCTTGGTATTATGATTTTGGGGGGAGTTGTGATCTACTATGCAGGTGGATGGTCAGGGTTTACCGCATCATTTGCTGAAATAGTCCGGAATGATATTTCCTCTGGTAAAAATCTTACTGCTGATGGTTTTTCAAAAAAAGTGGCACTACCGGGTAGCATACAATATGTTGCATCTGGTTCGCAATCTATAGGGGGTTCATGGACGGGGATAATGTGCATGACCTATATGTTTGCTCTTATGGGAATTCAATCTTCGCCTGCATTTTCAATGTGGGCATTTTCAAATAAAACTTCCAGAGCATTTAGATGGCAACAAGTTGTTGCTTCTTCAATTGTGGTTGGAATAATACTATTTACTTTTACCATAATTCAAGGTTTAGGAGGTCATGTTTTAATTGAACAAGGAGTAATTGAAAGCGCAACGGATAAGAATTTAATTCCACAGCTGATCAATTTACTCTCTGAAAGCGCTCCATGGCTAGTTGGTCTTTTAGCAGTTTGCGCACTTGCAGCTATGCAAAGTACGGGTGCAGCATACATGTCTACTTTTAGCGCAATGTTTACCAAAGATGTTTATACAAGATATATCTCAAAGAAAGCGTCTGACAACGAACAAAAAAACATTGGAAGATTTTTTGTAGTTTTTGTTACCGCTGCAGCGCTTGTAGTAGCAGCAAATTCCAACCAGGCAATCGTTATGCTAGGCGGGTTAGCAGTAGCATACGGCTTTCAAATGTATCCATCTTTAATTGGGCTATGCTACTATAAAGGATTTAATAATAAAGGGGTTGTTGCAGGTCTAATTGTTGGATTAATTGCAGTCACATTAACTGACAGAACTTCGGTTTGGTTTGGAGTGCCATGGGGGGCTTATCCTTTTACTATTCACAGTGCAGGCTGGGGAATATTTTTTAACCTTATAACAACTTTTTTTGTATCAAGCATTTCAAAAGAAACAGAGATTGAAAAAGATAAAAAAAATAGAGTACATGAATTGTTTTCAACTGTTGCTGGCTCTAACTTTTATCAGAAGAAGAAAATTGGATTAGCGTGGGTGCTTACTCTCATTTGGTTTTTGGTTGGGTTTGGCCCGTTTGCAACAATTGGAAATACCTTATTTTCAGATCCTAACTCACCTAGCTTATGGGTACCATTTGGCCTGCCATCATTATGGATTTGGCAACTTATCTTTTTGATATATGGTATTTTTGTTATGTGGTTTCTAGCTTTTCACATGGGTCTTTCAAAACCCATTGATCCTGATCGTGTTGATAGAGTAGCGAAGTCACTGATTTAATTATAAACTCAAGGTAAAATGAAAAAACATATTATAAGACTAGCCATATCTTACTTGCTTATTCTGCCAATATTTGCGCAGATGGGAACGTGGACTATTGGTAATAGAAATCATCCAGAGTTAGATTGGAAAACCATTACCACGCAAAGATTTAATATCCATTATCATGATGGATTAAAAGAAACTGCGATAAAAAGTGCAAAAATAGCTGAACACGTCATGCCAACATTGATGCAGCAAATGAATCTCGATACGATTCCTAAGGTTGATATTACCCTAACACGCGAGGATGAGTTCACAAATGCTTTCGCAGTTATTGCTGCTTATCAGGTATTCATCTGGGTTGAACAAAATGATGTTGGTGCATACCTTGAAAAAAATAAATGGCTGGAAAGTGTTATCGCACATGAATTGCAACACGTGGTTTTTGTTGAAAGACTTAAAAGCTGGCTTCCGTTTCCTATGGACAGGTTAACAATGGGTTTACCTGCATGGGTCGCGGAGGGTGTCGCGGAGTATATGACAGAAAGTTGGCGCCCATACCGTGCTGATCTTGAGCATAAAAAGCATATTATTATCAACCCAGAAAAAAGGGATATTTGGGATCCCCATGCAGATGGATTTTCAAAAATGCTGTATTGGTCAGAAAGGTTTGGTGACTCGACGATTATTAAAGTATTAGAGCATAGAAGCGATGTTGGGTTATTTAATTTTGAAGATGCATTTAAAAAAATTAATGGGATTACAGTAAAACAGTTTGTTGAAGATTGGCGTGTACATATGAACACCTATTACTACGGGTACCGATCTCAAAAAGAATCATACAAAGAGATAGGTGAAGTATTTACTCTGCCCATAAAAAAAATGCAATCATTTGCATTCTATAAAGATAGTACGCAAATGGCGCTTCTAGGTCTTTATGATAAATACCATTTGGATGTATCGCTGATGATTGCTGAAAGAGACACACTTAAAGAATCAAGGAGATATGAAAATTGGAAAAAAGAAAAAGAAAGACTAAAAAAGAAGAAAAAGAAAAGCAAAAAAGACTCTTTAAAAATTAGTCAATTTTATAAAGAAAAGGTGATTTGGAAGAAATCAGAAATTGACTATGGAAGATTCCATGAAGGTTTATCGTGGTCACCAAACGGAAGCAAGATAGCCTATAGTAAATACCATTATAGTAACAATAATCAATCTCTTGTGTACGATATAAAAATATATGATAAGCAAAAAAAGGAGGATAGATGGATAACATCATCTAAACGAGCAAGATACCCAACGTGGGTAGATTCATCTAGTATTGCTTTCGTGTCAATTAATAATGATACATCAAATATATATATCTCTGACTTAACTGGTGAAATAAAGACCCTAACCAACTTTAGAGAAAATACCCAAATCATGTATCTATCTATATCACCAGATTATCGCAATCTTGCTTTTGCAATGTCGCCTAAATCTGGCAATATGGATATATATACCTTTGAGATTGAATCAAAAAAATTAAAAAGAATTACAACTCACCCTTCAGCCGATTTACGGCCGGTTTGGCATACCGATGGTGCCGCAATTTCATTTACATCTCACCGAAATGGTGTTCCCAATATCTATACAGTAAATCTTTCAAATGGATTAATAAATAATAATACCGATTCTGGGGATGGAATTATTTCAAAACAATGGATGCCGAATGATGATCTTCTTTTAACACAGTCAGCGATCAATACGACGGATAGTGTACGATTGATTAAGATGAATCCCTTTAGAAAGTCAACGACATTATCGTTTTCAGTAAATCCATACTACAGTTCATGGTTAAGTGCTGGACCGGATGTCTCATTTGTAAATGAGATTCCTAGTGATACGATCAGCATATCACAGCCTACAAATTATAAATTTTGGAAAACGATGCGACGAACACAGTTGTTGTCACTTCCACCTAGCTTTACGCAAGTACTTTGGGCGGATGCAATGAATAAAAACATGATAGGTGTCGTAGGGCTTATTAATGATCAGAAGATTGATAACAGTGGATTCATGCTACAATATTTAACAGCGAATTATGGACCGCTCATAATATTAACCGCTTCTAAAAATAGTTATTTATTAGGAGGCGCATCGTTTAGAATATATGATGAAAGAAATATTTTTCAATACCAAAATGGTTTAGAGATTGCCTTAGAGCTCCCAATGAATTTTTCTGAATCACTTTCTTCTAACCATACCATTGGTTTTGGCATGGGATTATTTGATCATATAGTGGGAAATAAAATATCATCTAAGGGTGATGTAGAGTTTATAGTTAGGGACGAATTTGTTAATCTACCTTATCCTGAAACCGGAAAAGAGGGCCTTGTATCCTTATATTATTATTGGAAAAATTTACGGCCACACGCTTGGAATTTGAATAGTCCGCTTCAGGGATTTGGATTGAATTTGCAATTTGATTATGCTGACAGCTCATTTTTTGGAGATTTTGCGTACGGCAGATTCAAGTTTGATTCTTTCGTAAATATTCCTTTCAAGCTAGGGCAAGGTCCTGCAAAAAGTGCATTTTACATTAGATTAAAATCCATTAAACATACAGGAAACCCGCCAGCTCAAAACTATATTGGACTAACCAATGATCAACCTTTATATATTAATGGCTTGGGAGATCCAAGGGGAATTATTCCGGAAAACCACAACCCTAGAGGTTGGTCAGGATATGTGATTGGTGATCAATTGGTGTTTGGTACTCTTGAATATCGCCTACCTTTTATTCCCAGAACTGCATCTATCAATCTTATATCGGATTATGCCAATGTCTGGAACAAGAATAAACAAATAAAAGAAGTGGTAACATTTGGCTATGAATTAAGAATTTCACTAGGACCTATTTCTATATCTGTCGGGGATGCGCAAACAAATAATGAATGGAGAAATAATAAAAAACCGCTTAGTTATTATAGGCTAGCATTAATTAATCCGTTTTAATTTTCAAAATAATGATAGCTAGAATATTTATATTTTTTGTACGCATCTCTCCCGCTTTTCAAAAAGCAATATGGCGCTGGTGGTACCAAAGACTTGGTAACCGAGCACATGATAGTGGCTGGACCTTTATGAACTATGGATATAAATATAAAAATCAAAAAACGTTAAATCTTACTTCCG
>CAJWZD010000025.1 GCA_913049685.1 uncultured Fidelibacterota bacterium | reverse complement strand
AAAATTCCTCTTAAAGACTATGGCTTAATAAGCAAGGTTGCTGATAACGATTTGAGCCCGTATGGAAGTCTGGCTATTGATGCCAATGTCCCTGAGGCAGAATGGAACGTTGACAACCATACCAGTCTAGCTTCTTTGGGAATTGCTTCAGATGGTGTAGTGATTTATCCAGTTACAAATAATACTCTAGTTTATTCTATTACTGCAGGAGAGGTCACAACAACAGGTTCTCATGTTGGAAGAGGAATGGGTTTTCACTATCATGCAGATGGACATAGTTTAACAGGCAATGGAATAAATCTGTATAATTTGGATGATTATAATGGAACTTCGCATCCACCCTTGATTGGTTTTATTTTTGATGGAGTTGCGTTATATGGAAAGCATGAATCAGGGTATAGTAATCATGAAGGGTATTCAAATAATTTAGATGAATACGGTGGACATAGTCATGGAGATTATTCTTATCATTATCATGCCTTCCAAAAGGATACAACTTCTAAAGGCAAAAATAGTTCAGTTGATTATACTGCTCACATTCTATTTAGAGCAGCATTTAAAGGTGACATAAACCAGGTGCCGGGCTTATTTGACTTGAACAGCAGTCAATTTAAAAATAATGACTTAAAAAGATATGTTGGAGCTAAGGGCACAGTAGTTGAAGATACCTCTAGTACAGTTCCATTAAGCATTGCGGGCCAGATCTTTAATCTCGTTCCCAATGAGCATACGTTGCGAGATAATTATCCCAATCCATTTAACCCATCAACCTCAATAACTTTTGGCTTATCAGAAAATACACCATCCAAAATAGTTATCTTTAACTTAATAGGTCAAAAAGTAAAATCATTTGATTTTCAAAATCTTAGTGCAGGATACCATACAATTAATTGGAATGCTACAAATACGTTAGGCGACCCAGTTTCTGCCGGTGTCTATTTTTATCAATTGCAAACTAAAAGTCACATTAAGACTAAGAAGATGATACTATTAAAATGATTTTAAAATTTTTTAATAGATAGTTTTTTAAAAATTCTATTTAAATTTTGTTAGTATTTATGAAAATAATTTAACGGAGGGGTGGCAGAGCCTGGCTGATTGCACTGGTCTTGAAAACCAGCAACGTGTTAAAGCGTTCGGGGGTTCGAATCCCTCCCCCTCCGCAAAATTTAAATACAATTTAAGTGAGGATATCCGTAAATGAAAAACCACTTTTTTTTAGCTATCTTTTCCTTATTTTTATTGTCATGCGAGGATGAAAAATCTAATGACACTTCGCAGCCAACTGTATCAATTATAAAACCCCAGTCAGGAGATATTATAAAAGGTGATTATGATATAGAAGTAAAGGCAGAAGACAATAATTCTGTTGACACAGTTTTTGTATTCTTAAATAGTGACGTGGTGCAATCTTTGACCGTCAAGCCCTATAAATTTACATGGAAATCCAGTACCGTTTCTGATGGTGAATACTCATTATCGGCTAAAGCTGTGGATGGTTCAGGAAATGAAGGTGTTTCCTCTGAGGTTAAAATTACAGTAGAGAATCAAAGCAAGCCTATCGCTAAGCTTTTTAATGAAGATCATCCCAACGAAAATTTATCCAAGTCGATGGTGATTCAAGTAAAAGATGATGTGTATTTTTTAGGAGGCCACGATGAAACAGACAACATGAATCCTACTAAGTTTTTTTATAAATACAATTTGGTATCTAAATCATGGTCTCGTTTGGCAGATGCTCCTTTTCCATATCCCGTTACAAACGGAACTTCAGAGTCATCATCAAATATTATTTATAATAATAGCTCCAATTCAATTTTTGCTGTGACCTATTCTCCTGATAGAGTTGATTACAATGGGGAACTATATTGGAAAAACTTATTTGGCCGCTATAGAATAGATCGTGATGATTGGTTAGTCACATTTCCAAATCTCAATTTATTTGTAAGCGATAATCCTAGCGGAATAAATCCCCTATTTACTGCAGATATAATGACCATTAATTCTGTACCGTATGCAGTTAGCTACGAAGACAGAAACGGATGGACTCCAGGAATAATTACATTAACCGGATCGGCTAGGTCCTATAAGGATCTCACGCCTATTAATAATGCACGAAATAATTTTCAGCTCTTTCAATATGAATTCGAGGGTTCGCAAAGATATTTCTTTGAAACAAATGAATTTTTGTATGAGCTAGACAGAAACCCAAGCCCTACCTCTGAATCCGGAGTACAACACCCTAAACCTCTTCATTCAGATGGACTAGATTTTAAGCAGGTAAGGTATGTTTCTTGGAAAAATTATCTTCTTACAACACGAAACAATAAAATACTATCCTTCAATTTAATTACCGATGAATGGAAGTATTATGATTTGCCATCAGGCAATAAAGTTGGTTCCGAAGGCTATTCAAATCAGTTGATAAATATTGAAGATGAGCAGGGGCTATTTGCTATTATAACTTCTTGGAAAAATCTTACCTCTGAAGACATTTTATATTTTAATCTTACTTACGAGGAGTTTTCAACAGTTAGTGGAGCTGTAAACTAGGTTCTTTAATAAGCTGATTTTTTAGAAAAACTTTTTTATTGTACCATAAAATAAAATTAATTTGTGGTACAATATCTTTGTTAATATCAGGAGGAGAGCTATGGCAACCTTAATTCTGCGTGAAACCTATCGCGCTCTTGAAGAAGAAATGAAAACGATAGATCGCTTAAAGCGTGAGACTTCAAAAAGAATAAAAGAGGCAGCTGATCATGGAGATTTAAAAGAAAATGCTGAATACCATGCAGCCAGGGAGGAGCAGAGCCTCATTGTTTACAAAAAACAGCTAATGCAATCACATGCACCTTTTCGTTTTATTGAGGATGGTGATATAGATATCGATGAAGTTGGCTTTGGAAACAAGGTTACAGTGCTGGAAGAGGGGAAGAATGAACCAGAAATATATAATCTATTAGGGCCTATTGAATTTGAGTTAGATTCATATCCTAATATCGTTACTTATCACTCTCCATTTGCTCAAGAAATGATTGGTAAAGAAGTTGGTGAACATTTTACCATGGAGATAGAAGGTAAAGATATTAAGTTTACTGTCCAATCGATTGAGAAAGTAGAGATAGTTAAATCATAATTAAAAAACACACACAACTAACACATAGGAGTTAAATATGAGCTTACCACTAGTTTTTAGAATTTTTTCGGCAATTCTTTTTTTAAATTTTGTTGGAGCAACTTTTATTTCTGAAGTTTGGCTTGAACAGGCAAATTTTACTTTATCGCCAAGTATAATTACGCTTAGTCAGGCATTTGGGGTATCCCTTTTAGGAACTGCGTTCATTGCGTTTAGAGTCACTGATATTGCAGGTGACAATTTACCTGCGTTTGGTCAAGTTTTTTCAATAATTAGCCTCTTTTTTGTTGTTCTAATTAGCTTCCATCTATTAAATGGACAAGTTTCTGGACCAACTGCGACAGTAAACTTGCTACTTAATGTTGTATTTTCAGTATTATTTTACATGGGAAGCAAAAAATAGAAGTTCATTTTTAGTCGTTCAATGAATTACAATTTCTTAGCTAAAAACAGTATTACTAGATGGGCCTTATATTTTTATGTGCTCTCATTATCTGTTTTTGCTCAAGATTTCGACTCAGGTGTTGTGAAAACAAATGAGCATTCATTCATTGCATCTACATTCAGTGAGGGGTATGAAATACCTTGGGGTATGGCTTTTTTACCTAACAACGAATTGCTTGTTTCCGACCGGTCGGGGAAACTTTATCGTGTATCTTATGATGGTAAAAAGCGCACAGAAATTGATGGTGTTCCCAAGGTGTTATATAAAAGCCAAGGTGGCCTTTTGGATGTAGCTGTTCACCCAGAATTCTCAAAAAACAGCATTATCTATATATCCTATAGCCATGCATTGGGAAGAAAATCTTTTACTCGAATTGCAATGGCAAAACTGTCAGGAAGCAAGCTAATAAACTTGAAGGTAATCTTTAGTGTGGATAAAAAACACTACACACCCAGAGCGATACACTTTGGAAGTAGAATTGTCTTTAAAGATGGCTATGTTTACTTTTCGGTTGGAGACAGCTTTGAAAGAGAAGAGTCTCAAGATATATTTACTCCAAATGGTAAAATCCATCGACTCACCTATACCGGTGAAATCCCAAATGATAACCCATTTAAAAACGAGGATGGATCTGTAAGTTCAATATGGACGTATGGAAATAGAAACCCGCAAGGTCTTGCAGTGTCAAAAGATGGGGTAATATGGGAGACAGAGCATGGACCCCGCGGAGGAGATGAGCTAAATATTATAAAAAAAGGTGTTAATTACGGTTGGCCGGTAATTACATATGGAATTAATTACATTGGTACAAAAATAACTGATATTACCGAAAAAGAAGGTATGGAGCAGCCGGTCTGGCAATGGACACCAAGTATCGCTGTTTGCGGTATGTCTATCTATGAAAGTGATTTATTCACTAAATGGAATGGTAATATCTTGGTTACAGCGCTTAAGTATGAATATTTGGAAAGAGTGGTAATTAAAGATAATAAATTTGTTACTAGAGAGACCATATATGAGCCAGGAAGCCGCGTTAGAGATGTTGAAGTGGGACCAAACGGAAGAATATTCGTTGCGCTTGAAAACCCCGGGCGAATCGTGGTCCTATCACCAGCCAACTAGCATTCAAAAGCTAAATTAGGTATGAATAGATTATTGACCAGGGGAGGCGTTGAATTTTTAGCAGTTTTTTTGGGAATCGCACTTTCATTCAATGTTGAAGAGTGGAGAGAGGATAGTCAGATTAAAAATCGCCTAAGAAGCGATTATATTAATATCAAAAAAGACCTAGAGAAAGATTTACCCTACCTTCAAAGAATAGCACGTGAGACACATGCGGCTAATCAAAGTACAGTTAAAATGTTAGCTATGCTTGACCCTGATTCTTCCTTTAGCTATGATAATTTTATGTTACTGAATAGTAAATCAGTATCCAACAACACCTTTTTTGGTACCCAATCATCTTATGATGCATCAGTTTCAAGCGGTAGGCTGACCTATTTTGGTAACGATGAACTATCCAATGAAATTGGCAAGATATATAGTCACCACTATTATAGAATCCACTACAATGGCGAACTACTTGATAAAACATACTTTAGAGAATTGCCAATTCTTGTAACAGGCGCTCTATCTAATAAGGCTAAAATTCGTCAAGAAAATACCAAAATAATTAAAACGCATACATATATCACCGAGGTCCAGCTAAAAGAAGAGATTCAAAGGATTTACATTTTGAGATGTAATGCTGGAGTAGATCAAATAAAAAAAGTCATTCAAATGCTGAATGAAGAGTTGAATTAATTGTTATGTCTAATTTTGGATCTGTAAAAGTACGATTTGCGCCAAGTCCAACGGGTGAATTGCATTTAGGAGGCGCTCGCACAGCTCTTTTTAATTGGCTTTATGCAAAAAAACATCAAGGTTCTTTTTTTCTTAGAATCGAAGATACGGATAAAGCTAGATCTAAAGATGTCTTTACAAGTCAAATCTTAGATTCTTTGAAATGGCTTGGACTGGATTGGGATGAGCCACTTATTTATCAATCTGGTAGACAAGAGAGATATAAGTATTATATAAAAAAACTCATGGATGAGAGAAAGGCTTATAGGTGTTTTTGCTCAAAGAGTGATTTAGAAAATATTAAAGAAGATAGCTATGCTTTATACCCAGGCACCTGTAGAAGTCTATCTAGCGATGAGATCAAGACAAAGCTTAATCAGGGAAAATCTTTCACTATACGCATTAAACTTGAAGAAGGTTATACGGAATTTAAAGACCTTGTTTATGGTGCTATCAAAATCAATAATAAGGAACTAGATGATTTTATTATCGCACGATCTGACGGCTCACCAACGTATAATTTTACCGTTGTTGTCGATGATTATGAAATGGAGATTAGTCATGTAATTAGGGGGGATGACCATCTTTCCAACACTCCTAAGCAACTGATTATTTATAAAAATTTAGAACTTAAGGCTCCAATTTTTGCTCACCTCCCTATGATATTAGGTTCCGATAAAAAAAGATTAAGCAAAAGGCATGGAGCTCCTGGAGTTCAAAGTTTTAAAGATAAAGGTTATTTTCCTGATAGCTTGCTTAATTATTTGGCGTTGCTCGGCTGGAACCCTAAAAACGAGAAAGAAGTTCTTGATGCTGATGAATTGATCAATTTATTTTCTTTTGACCAGGTGCAAAAAAAAGGAGCAGCGTGGGATGAAAAAAAATTACATTGGTTAAGCGGGCAATACGTCCAAAATAAAAATTCACAATTTCTTTTAGATCAAATAAGATTATTAGATTCCGATTGGGGAAAGAATTCTGATATTTCTACTCTCATAAATATCATTAATTCGCTTAAGCCAAGAGCAAAATCTCTTCATGAGTTCATTGTAAAGTCAAAACACTTTTTTATTGCCCCTGATACCTATGATGAAGCAGAACGGTTAAAAGCATGGCCAGATTCAAACGCTACTGAAATTGTTGGTCAATGTAGCGATATATTAACCTCACTTGATACCTGGAGTTCAGAAGTCCTAGAATCCGAAATAAAATCCTTTGCATCAAAAAAATCTTATGGTTTAGGAAAGGTCATTATGCCATTGCGATTAGCGGTTTTTGGCTCACTGGATGGACCGGCTTTATTTGATATAATCTCAATATTAGGTAAGACCGAAACTCTTCATCGTATACAATATGCAAGCACCAGAATGCCGACATAATCAATATGAGCAATATGAATAAAAATTTTATACAAAAAATAATTGATGAGCATAACGAAACCGGAAAGTTTGATTCTAAAGTCCATACCCGTTTTCCGCCAGAGCCAAATGGCTATCTACATATAGGCCACGCCAAAGCAATATGTTTGAATTTCAATATTGCTGATGAGTATGATGGTAAATGCAACCTGCGGTTTGACGATACTAATCCAATAGCAGAAGAAGAAGAATATGTACGCTCAATCCAAGATGATGTCAAATGGCTTGGTTTTGACTGGGAGGATAGAATCTATTTTGCTTCGGATTATTTTCAACAAATGTACGATTATGCAATTCAATTAATTAATAATGGCAATGCTTATGTTTGTGATTTGTCATCAGAAGATATAAAAGAAAATCGCGGTACACTGCTAAAACCTGGCACTCAGAGCCCGTACAGAGACAGGTCAATAGATGAAAATCTAAATCTTTTTGAGCGAATGAAATCTGGTGAATTTGAAAATGGTTCAAAAACGTTGCGAGCTAAGATAGATATGTCTCACCCCAATATGAATATGCGAGATCCTGTTATATATAGAATTTTACACGCCAACCACCATAGAACAGCTGATAGATGGTGTATTTATCCGATGTATGATTGGGCTCATGGTCTTGAAGATTCTATAGAGGGCATTACACACTCATTGTGCTCATTAGAGTTTGAGGATCATAGACCTTTATACGATTGGTATCTTGACAAGTTAGGAGTGTACCGTCCACAACAAATTGAATTTGCAAGATTAAATCTAAGCTATACTATTATGTCAAAACGAAAATTGAAAATACTCGTTGAAGATAACCATGTTACTGGTTGGGATGATCCACGTATGCCTACGATTTCAGGCTTCAAGCGGAGAGGATATACTCCAAGAGCCATTCGCAACTTTATGGAAGATGTTGGCGTTGCTAAACGCGACAACGTAATGGATATTGCTAAACTAGAATCTTCTTTAAGGTCTGATCTTAATGTAAGATCGCTTAGAAGAATGGCGGTATTGAACCCGCTCAAAGTGGTAATTACAAATTATCCAGATGAAAAAGAAGAATTGATTGTTGCAAAAAATAACCCGGAAGATGAATCTGCGGGAACTCGCAAATTACCTTTTTCAAAAGTTCTATATATTGAAAAAGAGGACTTTATGGAAGACCCACCAAAAAAGTTTTTTCGACTTACTCTTGGAGGTGAAGTGCGATTCAAGTTTGCATATTTTATCACTTGTAACGATGTAATTAAGGACGGGAATGGCGATATCATTGAATTGCACTGTACTTATGATAAAGACACGCTTGGAGGCAGGTCTAGTGATGGTAGAAAAGTCAAAGGAACTCTACATTGGGTCTCAGCAAAACATTCCATACCTGCAGAAATTAGATTATATGACAGACTGTTTAGTTCAATGAATCCCGATGGAGAAGAAAATTTTATTAATTCAATTAATTCGAATTCACTTAAAGTGCTGAATAATTGTCTCCTTGAGCCCGATCTTAAATCTTTAGAAAGCGATATTCCTGTTCAGTTTGAAAGAATTGGTTACTTTATTAAAGACAAAGAGTCATCGGATAAGTCTCTAGTTTTTAATCGAACAGTTGCTCTGCGTGATACCTGGTCAAAAAAATAAAATGAAAAATTACATTGAGAATAGTACGATTTTCTATAATTTGAGCTCTTATGCATTTGATATCTAAATACGTTCTTACCCTTTTTGCAGGTATTTCTTTTGTTTTTGCGGTCCCACCTGCACTAAATGTGTATGTAATTCCATTCGATAATTCTAAAAGCGAACCGGCATTAACCTGGCTCTCTGATGCATTTTCAAGTATGATTTCAGCCAACTTATCAGATCAAGATAGGGTATATGTTAAAAACCAATTTAACCTTGAAGAAGTAATGTCTAATCGCTCACTTTTAACGCAGCAGAAACCAGGAACAAAAAATTTCTTAGTTTTAGGTAAATATGAACGCTCTCTTGATAAATTAATTATATCAATTCAATTAATTGATATAGCCACATGGGATGAGGTAGATAGTAGAAGAATAACCGGATATTATAACAAAATAGATGATGTGAATTCTTCTCTTGTAGAAATGGTAAAAACAATGCTTTCGCCTTATCTGCCAAAACCTTCTAAGAGTAAATACCCTACTTTAACGGAAGGTAAGGGCATGCAGGAACCACCTACATATGCGCAAAGCGCAATTGATGCCAGTACAGCTATTGATAAAGCTATTATTGATTTAGAGAAAAAGCTTGATGTAAGCATTGGAGCTCAAGGACAAGTTAATCCAGACGAATCCATAGAGATTGAAGGAGAATGGATTCTCGATTTTTCTAAAGAAGACTATGAAAATGCGAAGCCTGAGAATGAAATGAATACGGTCATGATGGTTGAAGTACTTGAAAACCTAATGAATAATCCGTACACAGTTAGTCTTGATAAGCCAAAATTCAATTATGACCCTCAAAACAAAAAAGAATTTCAAGTTCAACTACCTGTTAATTACAAATTAAAAAGTAGTATCATAAAAGACATGCTCAAGTCATTACCATATTCAGGTCTTAAGCAAGACGGGAATCTTACAATTTTTTACTTTAATAGAGATAAATATAATTTTCCACCGGATATCTCAGAAAAAATTAAACTAGGTAAATACCGATCTATACCGGTCATCCAGCTCCAAAATACCAATGGTGTACCCTTGGCTGTATTAGTTGATTCGCATGATAAAATTATCCAAAATCTTAACAGTGATCGCGTAGTCTTTAAATCTTTTCGATCGTTCTCACCGCTGATAGATTTCACAGTTGGTGGCTGGTCAATGCAGGTTTCATTGGAAACTGTTGATATTCCTGCTAATTATGAATTTAAAATCGATGTAAATACAGCAAATAGTATTAGCAGAGTAAAGCTCAAATTCGTTCCAGAAAATGAACTGCACGCCTATTTAAGCACATTGCTTTAAAAAACACTCGATGTATAAATATCTTTTTTTGGCTTTAATAGCCATTTCATCAGAATCATATAGTCAAAAAGTTCAAACTAGTTTGCGTTTAAACCGAATTGATGGAAAAAAAATTCAGTTAAAGAAATATTTAGACAGCGGTCCTATTCTAATAAACTTTTGGGCTACGTGGTGCGGACCTTGTAAGAAAGAAATGATTCACCTAGATCGTTTTTCAAGACAATTTAAAAAAAATGATTTTTCAATACTCTCTATTAGCATTGATACGCATCGAAGTCTATCTGAGGTTAAAAGATACGTTCGATCTAAAAAGTATGATTTTGAAGTTTTTATAGACCCTAATCAGCAGATATTTAAAAGACTTAATGGCAATATTATGCCCACAAACCTACTTATTGATAAAAATGGACAGGTTGTATGGATGCACTATGGATATATGCCTGGAGATGAGGTAGTCATGGAGCAGGAAATAGCTCGTCTTCTAAAAAAATGATTAAGTTTATTTTTATATTATTTTTTGTAGTCGTTAACATTTTAACTGCTCAAGTAAATTTTTCAGGGTCGCTTGTCTCAAGTTTTGGTAAAAGTAAAAATAGTTTTAATTTTTTTGAAAATAGAATAAATATCAACTCTGATTGGAATAATTGGACTGCTTGGTTTGAAATGGAGCATTCGAATCCCCCTGAATTGGGAAGGAAAATTATTGGTTTGAGAAAAATGAGATTTGAATACCAGAGCAATCGTTTTGCATTCAAGCTTGGAAATATCTATGAATATTGGGGAAACGGGTTAATATTTAACATGCTTGACGACCAAAGTATTGATTTGGATACCGGAGTAAAAGGAGCACTCATTTCTTATGCTAATGATTTTGTTAACCTCGAGTATTTATATGGAAAACAACGAAGCTGGAGATCGACGATTCATGCCCCAGAGTTTGATGAGAGAATACCCAATTACAGAACAAATTATACTTTAAATGGCGCAAAAGCCTCATTTGATATATCGGACATTTTATATGATTTTTATTTATTAGATGTTAATAATAAAGATTTGAAGCCTATTATTATGCCAAATGAGAATATTTCAAATGAGCTTAATTCATTATTATATGGACATAGTATTAATTACTCGTTTAGAAACATTGATTCCGATTATCATTATGTAACAAACGTTGAGAAAGATGGCTCAGGGCACAATTTTAATTCGCATATTTTTTTAAATGATTTATCATTCAGTTTATCAGTTAAAGACTACTTTTTTAACAAGCTTTCACCGTATGATCGCTGGGATCATATCAATAATCCTGACGGTGTTCTTTTTTTTCAACAAATGCCCACAGTAAATAAAACCCATAGCTCGCTATATTTAAATAGAATAACGCATCAGACTGATTACAACGACGAGCTAGGATTGAGCATTACCATTGAAAAACAAAACGCAAATAACGGGTCATTTATTTTCAATTACTCACAATCTAGTCGTCACACTGAGTGGGAGAATAGACTTAATCAGAGTGCAGTTTTGGAATGGGGTATAAAAAAATATACAAAACTTCCTTCATTAGAATGGCAATTCAATCCATTTAAAGAGTTATATTTTGAAATAAATGGATATTACCGTTCAAAATTATTTTATCAAATATCCTATACTGATAGTTACGATGTAACTGACATTTTTTCAAGTATTTACGCACAATCAAGTCATGCGTATAGCTATGAGGCGGTAGAGGCAAGGACCCTGCCAGTACTTCTAACCTATGAATTAAATGCGATAAATAGCATCAATGCCCAACTTGAATACCAAATTCTGAAAAAAGGCATATACAGTCTAAATTCAGCTATCCAAAATGCAAGCGAAAATTTTGGTTCAAGTTTTTCAGAGAACATTCAAACAAATAAGTTTGTAAGTATAGGTTTTTCAAAATCTCCCAAATGGTCAATTAGTCTCAATATTGATAATACAAACACTGAAGACATTCTCATTCTTGAAAAGAAGAGAAATAATAATTTTATAGAAACGCTGCTGAATCCAGTGTTTGATAAATCTCTAACTTGGTCAAATATAGACATAGTTTTAAATGTATTCAATTCTACGCAACTCTCATTTACTTACGGTTCACAAAGAGGAGGGGTTCTCTGCAGCAACGGTATTTGTAGATACGTGCAATCTTTTGAAAATGGTTTTAAATTTGGAATCACCGCAGCCTTTTAATTATGAAAAAATTATACTTTAAATTGATTATTGTGACCTGTCTTTTACTTTGGACTTGTGAGGATAAAATAAGCGTTTCTAATCTTCATTCTATACAAATTATCTCAAGTAATGATATTTTGATGCCAAAACAATCAACCTATTTATATGCTCGGGGGTATGACAAGGATGGAAACAGATTGGATAAGATATCCGTTTCATGGTCATCCTCAAATGGAAATATTGCGTCAATTGATCAAGAGGGGAAAGTTGAAGCTATATCAAAAGGGATTGTTAAGATAAACGCAAGTAGCTCACAAATTTCTGCAACTTCTGATATTGTCGTTTCTATAAACAAGAAAAGAGTTTTAAGTGAAATGTTCACCTCATCTACGTGAGGACCTTGTGCCTCCGCGGAGCGGAGTTTGAATTCATTTACTAATCAATCATCTGTTAATTCTATAAGTGCAGAGTTAGACAGTATTTGGTCTCGCATATATTATCATGTTTGGTGGCCGTCTCCTGGAAATGATCCAATGTACGCATTAAATCCAGAATTGAACAGGACAAGAAGCGAATTCTACGCCGGGAATTTTACTCCACATATGTTTACTAATGGTTTCGACTCAGGCTCCAGTTTAACCTCATGGCTAGATGATCCTAAAAAATATCTTAATACTGTTTCAACCTATGAAATATCGTTTCAAGGTACTAAATCGGATAATACAGTAAATTTTGAAGTTACAACAAGCAACATGAAGAACATTGATGATTCAAGGGATATACGCCTTTTTGTCGCAACCGTAATGGAAAAAGTGGTCTATCCAGAATCATTCAATGGGAATTATGAACATAAAAATGTTGTCATAGATCAGCTATTAGGGAATTCTGGTAAACAAATACAGTATTTAGCAAATTCCAACTATACGGATAATTTTAATTGGTCTATGCCGGAAGCATGGAAAAATAATTCTGAAATTAGGTGGAGTAATAGCAATCTCAAGGTTGTTGTATGGATACAAGACTTTAGCTCTAAAGAAATACTGCAGTCATCAGAATTTAAATTTTAATTTAGATTAAGCCTTGAGGAGAAGATTAGTTAAGGGTAGATTTGGCGCACTTTATAATTGTTTTTTATTAATATGATTAAATGCACCCGTAGCTCAACTGGATAGAGCGTTCGGCTACGGACCGAAAGGTTGAGGGTTCGAATCCTTCCGGGTGTACTATTATTTAGGAGGCTTAGTTCATGTATTACTTAAAGTCAATATCGTTAATAGTTGTATTTTATTTCGCTACTCTAAGTGGCCAAACAGCCAAAAAAACTGTTTGGACTAAAGAAAACTTCTCTGGGCTAAAATTTAGAAGTATTGGCCCAGCTTTTATGTCTGGAAGAATATCTGATATAGCGATCCATCCTGACAATGAGAGCGTATGGTATGTTACCGTAGGCTCTGGAAATGTATGGAAAACTGTTAACGCTGGTGTTACATGGACTCCTATTTTTGATGACCAGCCATCCTATTCAATTGGATGCGTTACTTTAGATCCAACTAATCCAAATACGGTATGGATTGGAACAGGCGAAAATTTAGGCGGACGTCATTTTGGCTATGGCGATGGTGTTTATAAGTCTGATGATGGTGGAAAATCTTGGAAAAACATGGGTCTTAAAAAATCCGAACATGTATCGGAAGTACTTATTCATCCAAACGACCCAAGTACTATTTGGGTAGCCTCACAAGGCCCAATGTGGAGTAGCGGCGGCCAACGAGGGGTTTATAAGTCAACGGATGGAGGAAAAAATTGGTCATTGGTTCTTAAAAGCAATAAATGGACTGGAGCCACTGAATTAAAAATGGACCCCAGGAATCCCGATCGTCTTTATGCTGTACTATGGCAGCGCCACCGCACTGTAGCTGCATATATGGGCGGTGGACCCGGAACTGGAATTTATAGATCTGAGGATGGAGGAGAGAATTGGAAGAAATTATCCTCAGGCCTTCCATCATCAAATATGGGAAAGATAGGTTTTGATATTTCTTATCATAAGCCTGATGTGGTTTATGCTGCTATTGAACTGGATAGAAGAAAAGGAGGGGTCTATAAATCTACCGATAGAGGTGAAACGTGGACCAAGCAGTCGGATGCTGTTGCTGGAGGAACTGGGCCGCATTATTACCAAGAACTTTATACTTCACCACACCATTTTGACAAACTATTCTTAATGAACAATTACATGCTAGTATCAGATGATGGCGGTAAAAACTTTGAACGTATGAATGAAAAGCACAAACACGTGGATAATCACGCCATTGCTTTTAAAAAAAGTGATCCGAATTATGTTATGGTTGGCAGTGATGGCGGTATTTACGAGACCTTTGATTTAACCAAAACGTGGCGTTTTATTTCCAATCTTCCCATAACGCAGTTTTATGATTTAGCATTAGATGACGCCGAGCCTTTCTATAACGTTTTTGGAGGTACACAAGATAACAGTTCAGAGGGTGGACCCTCCCGAACTGACAACAGGCAAGGTATTCAAAACGCAGATTGGAGAGTCATTCTAGGTGGAGATGGCCATCAGCCTGCAACGGAGCCCGGCAATCCTGATATCATGTACGCTCAAAGTCAGCAAGGCTATTTAAATCGCCTTGATATGACAACCGGTGAAACTGTATTTATTCAGCCACAACCAAGAGAAGGAGAGCCATACGAGCGATTTAATTGGGATGCCCCTATAATCGTTAGTCCGCACAAGACCTCGCGTATTTATTTTGCCTCTCAGCGTGTATGGAAATCCGATGATCGCGGTGATTCATGGACACCTATTTCAAAAGATTTAACTCGAAATCAAGAACGATTTGATTTGCCTATAATGGGATCCAAGCAAAGCTGGGACAACCCTTGGGATGTTTACGCGATGTCTAACTATAATACAATATCAGCAATATCCGAATCCCCTGTTAAAGAAGGGCTAATTTATGCTGGTACAGATGATGGCTATATTAACGTTACTGACAATGATGGAAAAAGTTGGAAAAAATTTGAAGTTAAGAGGTTGCCAGGCGCTCCTGAAATGTCCTATGTCAATGACCTTAAGGCTGATAATTTTGATGCAAACACGGTATATGCTGTTCTAGATAATCATAAATACGGCGATTATAAAGCCTATGTCTATAAAAGCACGAATAAAGGTCAGACCTGGAAATCAATATCATCCAATCTTCCAGAAAAATCTCATAGCTGGAGAATTGTACAGGATCATATTAAGAAAAATTTACTTTTTCTTGGCACTGAGTTTGGCATTTATTTTTCCGTTAACGCAGGTGAGACTTGGACACAACTGTCCGGAAACGTTCCTACAATACCGTTTAGAGACCTCGCTATTCACAAGCGTGAAAACGACCTTGTGGGTGCAACATTTGGAAGAGGATTTTATGTCTTTGATGACATGAGCGTTTTTAGATCCCTCTCAGATAATCAAATGAAATCAAAAGCCACGCTTTTTCCAGTAAGAAAAGCACTATGGTATATACCACGTTCGTTTCTTGGTGGATCGGGAAAAGCATCCCAGGGTGACGCATATTATATTGCCCCAAATCCTCCTTTTGGAGCAGTCTTTACCTATCATTTATCAGAAGGATTTATGACAAAGGCTGAAAAAAGAAGAGAAAAGGAAAAGAAAAATTCAAAATCAGTTGGATTTCCTGGTTGGGATGCAGTTGAAGCAGAGCATCGTGAGATGAAACCAAAAATTATTTTTGAGGTTAGGGATAGTGATGGAGATGTTGTGAGAAGAATCGACGGACCAGCATCCAAAGGGTTTCATAGGATAGCATGGGACCTTCGATACCCTAATCCATACGCATTGCCTCTTGACCGCGAGAAGGTTACCGGTTCTGGGTATCTAGCGATGCCTGGAAAGTATTCAGTAACCATGTATTCTGTGGTTGATGGTAAAACACAAAAATTATCCCAATCACAACAGTTTGATGTGACGCCACTCAGAAAGGGTGCGCTTCCATCAAAAGATTATGCGGAAACATTTAACTTTTTACGCGGAGTTGAGAAAACCTTTAAAAAGGTCACAGCAATTCAGATTAGTGTATCAAATACACTCAAAAAAGTTAAAAGTATGAATGTTGCGCTCGCTCAATCAAATGCTGATGTAGGTTTTATGGATGAAGAGCTAAGCAAGCTTCGCGACTCGCTTCTTGAAATGGACGAGGAGCTTAACGGCAAACGATCTAAGGGTGAACCTGGAGAAAAAAATAATCCCACAGTCTACACGAGACTATACACCGCTGCTCGCATTGCTTCTGGATCAACATATGGACCGACAAAACTCGCACTTGACAATCTAGCTTTAGCGAATAAAAGGATTACTGTGATTGAAAAACAACTCACTGCCAACAATCAAATGATTATTGATTTGAGCTATGAATTACGTCAAGCTGGCGCTCCATGGGTTGAAGGTGATGAGATTCCAGATTAGCATTTTTTTAATAAAATAAAGCAAAAAATAGATTTTCATCGAAATATTGCCTAATTCCTATATATAAGGTTAAATTATAATAGGACGACGTACTAATTCGAGGTATTAAGTGCACTCCAATTCGTGCGCCCTCTAAATTAACAATAATTTGGATAGGCTTATGAAAAAAGGATCTTTATATATATTTACATTGCTTTATGTGCTAATCGGCACAGCAATCCTTCTATCTCCATCATCTATTGTTTTTGCGCAAGATGACTCTGTTGAAGAGATTTTTTGGGGAGATGACGAAGAGGTTGACCTAGATGATGATTTTGAATTCTCAGAAGATGATGAATTTTCAGAAGATGATGAGGGGGACCTTGAAGGTTTTGACTTTGATGACGATGAATTTTCGGACGATGATTTTTCTGACGATGAATTTTCCGATGATGGTTCCGATGACTTCTCTGAAGATTTTTCTGAACCTGAAGAAGATATTGGTGAGGCTGCAGACAGACTTGGCTATACATTAAATCTTAGCGGATCTTCTCCTGGTTTTGTAAATCATCAGCTGCAAACATATAATTCATCTGTTGATGCAAGAGTTTCATTTGAAATGCCTATTTTGTTACAAATTGCAGGCATTCGATTTCGGCTAGGCGCTGAAGTAGGAACATTTAGCTTTAAAAACTATCTACCTCGTGGAGGTGAATACAAAGGCATTCATGCTACAGGCATACTTTCGTTCCCAGCTGGACCTGGACAAGTAAAGCTTGGAGCTGGACTTGTTGGTGGCGGCATGGGGATTGTTGCGGAAAATACTTATGGAATGACCCTTGGTAATGCTGTTGATCTCAGAGTAGGTATTCGCTCTACAACATCTTTAGGTGCTAAAGACACTAAAAAATATGATTTAGGAACTGTTTCCTGGCTTGATGGTGTTCTAGCACTGGGATTTAATCTTTAAAACATTCATTTAGTATTTTGAAAAACTCCATAATTATATTTGCTTTTTTAAGCACCTTCTTAATCGGTCAATCTGCTTCTGTACAGACCGCTGCAAGAGCTGGTGGTGCTTCAACTGCACAAGTACCAAATGGTTACTATAACATTACTGCATCCCAAGCAGATGGATGGACTTTTACGGTTTCTGGATTTGTCGCAGGTGGGTCTTATAGAGTCAAAGCAAACAATGATGGTGGAGGAACATGGAACAACGTAACTGGTTTTGTTTCTAATCCTGGCACAGCTTTTTCATTTACCGTTGACGAGTCTACGGTAAACGGAGCTACAAACGTAGCAGTTGCGGATGGAAATCGTATTTTTTTCCAAGTACAAAGTTTTAATGGTGATATGGTTAGCCAAGGACAGGTTGCCGCTACTGTAAGCAGTGGTTATGGCGGCAATAATGCTTTTTACATTGACAGAGTAAGACCTGTAGTTAGTTCTTACGATGATCAATACGTTAAATCCGGAGTTACTGTAACGGTTACTGGGTCAGGATTTGCTACGCCCGCCAATGCTACCGCTCAAGTTACAGTTGGAGGACAAAGTTATGATATTGTAGGTGTTGCAAATGACAATACTTTAACTTTTACAACTGGAGCTGGAAACTTTAAAGATGTCGTTATCGTAACTGACAAGGCTGGCAATAAAAATACATCAGGCCCTCAATTAACGGT
>CAJWZD010000024.1 GCA_913049685.1 uncultured Fidelibacterota bacterium | reverse complement strand
GCATTGGGTGGAATTTCAGGTTCAAAAAGGATTATATGAAACATATTAGATGATATCCAATTTTATTTTTATCAATAGACTGTTATTAATCCAACTCTTTGCAATAAATTTAGCTCAAGCGCTAACTACTATAATCATGAAAAAGTATATAATTTTATGTCTTATTACACCTTTGCTTTGTCAAGAGTATAGCTGGCCCACTGGTACAGGTAAAAACCTTTCCTCAAATTTTGGCGAATTTAGAACTACCGGTTACCACTTAGGCATTGATGTTAAAACCAAAGGAACAGAAGGTCACCCTATCTACGCTATTGAAGATGGTTATATTTTTAGAGTAGTAACCAACTTCTCTGGATTTGGAAAAGCACTGTACTATAAACTCGCAGATGGTAAAGTTGCAGTATATGCACATTTAAGCTCGTTCTCACCAAAACTTGAAAAAAGACTTAAAGAGGAGCAGTTAAAATCCGGATCTTATTTGACAAATTTTTATCTTAATAAAGGAGAATTTCCATTCTTTAAAAATGATATCATCGCCTATTCAGGTAATACTGGTTTTTCGTTTGGCCCCCATCTTCATTTTGAATTACGAGATGAAAAAGGAAATATTTTAAACCCTCTAACAAACGGCATAAATCAACCTGATAGGTTGGCGCCAATTGTTGAAGAAGTGGGATTAACGCCGCTAAATAATACTAGCTGGGTTAATGGAAGTCAGCTGCCTCAGAACTTTCCCGTTTTTCGTGATAAGAAAGGTGAGTATCACCTAGCAGATACTATAAACACTTATGGTAAAGTGGGATTGTCAGTTAAAACCTATGACAAACGAGAGGGTGCTAACAATAAGTACCAACCCCATAGAATCGAAGTATATCTAAATAATAAGCTTTATCATTATTTAGAATTTGAAGAATTAAGCTATGACTTTCAGACAACTTCAAATTTTATCAGCGACTACAGAAATAGCAGGCTGAATCTTGGAAATTTTGTCAAATTATATAAAAATTATGGCGATCCAGAAGTTCCAGTACATTCACTAGAAACTGATGGTGCTTTTGAGCTTAATAAGGGATATCATGATATAAAAATACTTATTTATGATGCACAAAAAAATGTTCGAACAGTAAGGGGTACGCTTTTTTTTATGAACCCTTTTGAAGTTGTCGTTACAATGCTTGGTGAAACAAGCTCAGTGATTTCATTTCTTCTGCAGCCTAAAAGTATTGCGATTCCGATAAAATCTGCGGTGGTTTACTCATTTACTCCCTTTGGATTTGCTGATGAAGGGTTAGATATAATAGCGCATGAAAGAGTTGAAACAGGGTTAATGGTATCTTTAAAAAAAGATAAAGTGAAGCGTAAGGCGTTGCAATTCATTGGGCAAAACGATATTGGTACAATTTCAAAACCATCGCACTGGTTCAATTCAAATATTTCAGGTGACCATCTTACTTTAGATGTTGATCTTGATATTTCCCAGTCAGATGCTGGCGTTTATATACAAATTCAAACGGAAAGGGTAATCAATGAAAAAATATCTTTAAGAATGAAGGGGGATCTTCAATACAAAACTATTCCAATAAACCAAATACAGCCATCAGTATTTATAAGTGCCCCACTGCTACCAAAAGAGTTTGAAGCGATTAATCAAATCGAAGCAATTCTAGGTGAATCTATTCAAAGACAAATTCAGTATAAGTTTCCCTTTACAGTAGTTTATCCTGACTCGTTCACAAGCATTGTATCCGAGGATGGATTATGCTCCATTCGAACTAAAAAGGGATCCTTTTCAGATAATACCCTAAGCTGGATAGAGCCTGTTCACAAATATCCAAAGATTCGTGGTGGGAAATTATTAACTCGTGTTTATCAGTTGCAGCCATTTCAAAGACCTACTCTAAAACCAATCCAAGTAGCGTTTAGATACGCCAAAAAATTAGATGATACAAAAAAGCATCTTTATTATTACGATAAAAAAGAAGGATGGACATTTATTGACACGCAAAATAATTCACAGCGAAGAGTCTTAATGGGTGCAGTAAAGCACCTTGATGCAATTGCCGTAATTGAAGATAGCAGTCCTCCGATAATGTTAAATTCTTATCCAGGAAATAATGGCAGATACCCTCAGATTGGTTTGGATCATTTTAAGCTTAATATTAATGATGAACTTTCTGGGTTTGATCCCACACCGGAATCTTTTGAATTATTATTAGATGGCAAAAAAATAATCTATGCTTTTCAACCTAAACTAAAAACACTATCCTATCATCTTGACGAGCCACTTTCAATAGGAAGTCATTTATTAAGCGTAGAAGTAAAAGATCAGGCTGGGAATATTCTTAAAAAAGAAATAAAATTTAAAGTCTATTAATGCTATTTCCCTATAAAGACGACAATCCCCGCGTTTTAGTTCCTTATGTAACATATGGAATAATTGCAATTAATGTCTTAGTATTTATATTTCAGTTCAATTTGGGAATGTCTAACCCAATAGGTGAGGAAAATTTTATTTATCGGTTTGGTTTTGTACCTGCAAATTTTTCCTTTATCGCAATTTTTACATCAATGTTTCTTCATGGTGGATTTTCACATATAATGGGTAATATGTGGTTTCTTTGGGTCTTTGGTGATAACGTTGAGGGAGTCTTAGGTCACGCAAAGTATGCTCTTTTTTATATTTTATGTGGACTAGCTGCAACAATTTCGCAACTACTAATTAATCCAGGATCAACAATCCCAATGGTTGGTGCTTCGGGAGCAATAGCTGGTGTTCTTGGAATGTATATGATACGATTTCCCAATGCGAATGTTCATGTTTTTGCATTTATTATTATCTTTTTTACAACCTTCAGAATACCAGCTTTGTTTGTTCTTGGTTTTTGGTTTTTTAATCAGCTGACAAGCGGATTAACAAGCTTGGGGTTTGACACCACTGGTGGAGTAGCATGGTTCGCGCACATTGGAGGATTTGTTGCGGGCGTAATGCTAAATCAAGCATTCAAACATATTCGCTTTGAATAGATGATGAAAATAAAAAAAAGGGTATTCATATTTTTCTTTTATCTTTTATTAATTAGCTGCGATGATAACAAAAGCTCGGAATGCTACCCTGAAACTAGTGGTAGAGGAAAGATAATATCCGTGTTGCCTTTAGGGGATATTTCATCTTCATTTCTTTCTGATTTTCTAATTGATAACAATATTGATATTGGGGTAATTCCTGAAAACGATGTTGAAGTATATAGTATAGTTTATCAAACCATTGATTGGAACAATGTAATACGCCATGCATCTGGAGCGATTTACATTCCAAAAATTGATGGACGTCAAAAATTTCCCATTTACTCTGGTCAGCATGGTACTGAATCTAAAAGATCTAATGTCGCATCACTTATACCCTTGAGAGGATTTGATTCCATGTTCATGGCATCCGTAGGATATATTGGATCATCTCCTGACTTACTTGGATTAGGAGTGTCTGATGATGTGGTGCATCCTTATGTTCACAAGTTTGTGGCTGAGGCGGTAGTTGATAAGATACGTGCTATTAAGAATTTTGCGTGTGAAAGAGGGATAGGTTATAATGAAAAATTATTTATTGCCGGATACTCTGAGGGGGGATATGTAACAATGGCAACACATAGATTGATCGAAGAAAAGTATTCTGAAGAATTTAAATTAACTGCAAGTGCTCCAATGGCTGGACCATATGATATGTCATTCTCAAGCAATCGAATACTTTCCATAGATAGCTATCCCCAGCCAGGGTATATATCTTTTACGTATATGTCTTATAATGAAATTGAAAAGTTAAATAGACCAGCTAGTGATTTATTTCAAAGTCCGTATGCTGAGGTAATACCATCCTTAATGGATGGATCAAAAAGCATTACAGAGGCAAATAACTATTTAACTATGAAGATAAAAGATTTATTTGCTGAAGAATTTTTAATTCAATTTTTAGGTAATGGTGAGCTTGAACTAAAAAAGAGTTTTAAAGAAAACAGTTTGATTGATTGGTTTCCCAAAGCCCCAATAAGACTATTTCATGGATCTGAGGATGAAGAAGTGAACTATAATAATTCTATTATTGCCTTGGAAAGTCTAAAGACAAATGGAGCAGACATAGATTTAATCACAATTGATGGAGGCAATCATTCAAGTTCAATTTTTGAATCTTACTCAAAAGCTCTAGAGTGGTTTAATTCATTTAAAGAGTAGTTTTAATTGACAAAAAAAAGACCGTCATACATCGTAGGGATTTCAGGAGGAAGTGGTTCCGGAAAAACATACATTTCCGAGAAGTTGATTGGGGAATGTCAAAAAGGGGTAGCATGTCTTATCAGTCAAGATTCATTTTATAAAGACTTATCACACCTTTCTTTTGATGAGAGAGGTAGTCATAATTTTGATGAACCTTCATCAATAGATTTTGAATTATTCATTCAAGTTGTACGTACACTTGTTGAGGGAAAAAGTGTAAAAATTCCAATTTATGATTTTTCCCAACACATTCGTTCAAGTGGTTTTCAAATAATAAAGCCTAACCCAGTAATTATCTTAGATGGGACACTTCTTTTTTCACATCCTAAATTAATTGACTTAATCAATCTCAAGGTCTTTATCGATACTCCAGATGAAGTAAGGTTGTCTCGTAGAATCAGAAGAGATGTTGGTGAACGAGGCAGAACGTTTGATTCGATAATGGAGCAGTATTCAAATTCTGTCCGCCCTATGTTTGATAAGCATATTGCTCCCAGTATTAAATATGCTGATATTGTGATTGATTTACATAAGAATAAAAATAAATCGATTGCCTTAATCAAAAATGAAATTGATAAAAATTTAAACTAAATTATATCTATGAATCAGTTTACAGGTATCATTGGTATAGGTGCTTTACTAGGGATTGCCTATCTCTTATCAGAAAATAAAAAGGCGATAAACTATAGAACAATACTGTGGGGGCTGGGGCTCCAGTTTGTTTTTGCGCTATTAATATTAAAGACACCAATCGGGAAACCTCTGTTTTCATATGTAGATAGAATCATTAATAGATTAATTGGTTTTGCTGACAAAGGAAGTGAATTTGTTTTTGGTTCTCAAGCTGAAAATATTGGTTTCCATCCAGCTTTTGAAAGTGTGGCATTTAGACTGCTACCTACAATTATATTTTTTTCTGCACTTATTTCTATTTTGTATCACTATGGGGTCATTCAGTTTGTTGTCAAAATTTTTAGCAAATTGATGCAGAAAACTATGCGTACTAGTGGAGCCGAAACGCTTAGCGTGAGTGCAAATATATTTGTAGGTCAAACTGAAGCTCCGCTAATGATAAAACCTTACGTTACTGGTTTGACTAAATCAGAATTGGTTGCAGTCATGATTGGTGGTTTTGCTACAGCTGCTGGAGGAGTATTAGCAATTTATGCAAAGTGGCTTGATGGGATTCCTGGTATAGCTGGCCATCTAATGTCAGCTTCAGTTATGTCAGCACCTGCTGCTCTAGTAATAGCCAAGATAATCTACCCTGAGACTGAGAATGTTAAATCAATAAATACCAAAATAAATTCAAATCAAAATACCGTAAATGCTATGGATGCCTTAGGGACTGGAACAGTCGTAGGTCTTAAGCTGGCTGTTAATGTTGGAGCTATGCTAATTTCATTTATTTCTATCATAGCTTTGTTAAATTATTTTTTAGCAATACTGGGTTTTTCCATAGAATCAGTTCTGGGCTTAATATTTAGTCCACTTGCATGGACTATGGGGATTCCATGGGATGAATCAGGCTTAGTGGGATCTTTGATGGGTAAAAAAATTGTGTTTACTGAGTTTGTTGCTTTTTCGGACCTAAAACTGTTGATTGATAATCAACAAATTTCAGAAAAAGCTGCAATTATTGCTAGCTATGCACTTTGTGGTTTTGCTAATTTTGGATCGATTGGAATTCAATTGGGTGGAATTGGAGGGATAGCCCCCGAAAGACGAAAAGATATTGCACAATTAATTTCAAAAGCCATGATTGGAGGAGCACTCGCTTCGTGGCTAACAGCAACTTTAGCAGGAATTCTACTTTAATTAATATTGGTATAAAATGAATTTGATATTTTTAGGGCCACCTGGAGTTGGCAAAGGGACGCAGGCAAAATTAATTTGTGATTATTTTGATATTATACATTTATCAACAGGAGATATGTTAAGAACTGAAATCAACAACGAAAGCGATATTGGTAAAACTGCAAAATCTTTTATTGATCAAGGTGCGTTAGTGCCTGATGAGGTGCTATTGGATATTATTGATTCAAGATTATCTGATTCAAATATCCAGAATGGATATCTTTTAGATGGATTCCCAAGAACAATACCGCAAGCTGAGGGACTAAATGATATTTTGAAGAATAATTCACAAAAGCTTGATGCTGTTGTCAGCTTAACTGCTAATGAGAATGAGCTCATTGAAAGGCTAATTAAAAGAGGTCGAGATTCTGGTCGTAGTGATGATACGCCTGAAATTATCAAACAAAGGCAAGAGGTGTACTGGAAGCAGACGTCGCCTTTAGTTAATTTTTATAACGACGAAAAACTATTAAAAGAAATAGATGGTATTGGAGAAATCAATGAAATTAAAAATAGAATATTGGAAGCACTAAACTGAAATGCTTAAAGTAGGTTTAACTGGCGGACTTGGAAGTGGAAAGAGTACTGCAAGTAAATTTTTCAATTCTCTTGGAGCATATGTATTGGATGCAGATAGTACTGCAAAAAATCTCATCGATAGTAGCAATGAGGTTAAAAATGAATTAATTAAAGAGTTTGGTACTGATATTATGGATGCAAATTCAAATGTTGACAAAACAAAACTAACTAGAGTTGCATTCCAAGATGAAGACCATCAACAAAGGCTGAACTATGTAGTGCACCCTCATATTCATAATTCTATCGATAAGTGTTTTAACGAAATACTTGATCAACATAAACATGAATTATTTATTGTTGATGCTGCTTTGATATATGAATCTGGTTATGATGCACACCTTGATTATGTAATAGTTGTTACTGCTCAGTTAAAACATAGAATGGAAAGAGCTTTGAACAGAAATACGCTTACCAGGGAAGAAATATTAAAACGTATAGATTTTCAGTGGCCCGAAGAGGACAAAACAAGTCTTGCTGATTTTGTTATTCATAACGACGGAACCGAAGCTGAACTAAACGATCAAATAATTGAACTCTTTAAAGAGCTAGTTTAAAAAGCCTTATACAAAAATTAGGCAAAACTAGTAACTAAAACCAAAAAATGAATTTCAAAGAAAGATTTACCTATAAATTTCTTCGATTTTTATCTAGACACTTGAATAGTGTTGATGATAAGAGAAGAAGTCTATATGTTAATATATTAGCAGGGTTTATATACAAGTTCATTCCTATTCGAAAACAAGTTGCCCTAGCAAATATTCAAACATCCTTCCCGAATAGTGATATTAAATGGGCAAAAAAAGAACTAAAAGGGTCTTATCGTATTGTGATTAAAAACTTTATAGACTTTCTATCAATTCCTGCAGTTGTTCAAGCATCAAATTTTACAATAAAAAATTTGGATGTTTTAGATAGCGCTTTAAAACAAAAAAAAGGTGTTATTCTCGTAACAGGCCATTTTGGGCTTTGGGAAAAATGGGGAGCATGGTTAGGAAATAATGGCTATCCACTTTGGGGTATTATTCAAAAACAATCAAACAAAGGATCCGATCTATTTTTTAGAGAAACCAGGGAATCTTACGGAATGGGTCATATTTATAAGCGCTCATCTTTGAATGAGGCCTATAAAGTTCTAAATCAAAATAAGATATTGATTCTTGCTAGTGATCAAGATGCAAAGCACAAAGGTGTTCTCGTTGATTTTTTTGGTAAAAAAACATCTGTTCCAAAAGGTGCAGCATTATTTCACCTTAAAACAAAAGCAGCTCTAATTTTTTCTGTTGGAACTTTAGATGATAATGGGAATATGACTATATCATTTGAATTAGTAGAAGCGGATAAAAAATCATCAGTTGAATCCATTACTCAAGCATATACTAAAATGCTTGAATTAAAAATATCTGAATTTCCCGACCATTATTTTTGGTTTCATAAAAAATGGAAATCAGATTACAGTTAATACAATGAAGTTAATTTCTGTAAATGATAAAAATGCTATAAGCTTCGCATCGGATATAATTATTCATGGTGGGATTATTGTATACCCCACTGATACTTTGTATGGTTTTGGTGTTGATGCAAGAAATAGCTCTGCTATTAAAAAACTAAATGAAATCAAAAAAAGAGAAACCCCAATCAGCGTGATTGCATGGTCACTAGATATAGTTCGATCATGGTCTGATATTAAAAATGATGATTTTGAAAAAGCTAAAAAAGTTTTGATAGAGTCGAATACTATCATCATACCCATTAAAAATAACATTGTTGATGATAGTATTTTAGCTAAAGATAGTTCGCTTGGGGTAAGAATACCTCATCACGATTACCCAATCAATCTATGCAAAAGTCTTGATTTTCCAATCACCACTACTTCAGTAAATAGAGCTGGTGAAAATTCCTTAAACGATCCTCAATTAATTAGTGATAAATTTAATAATGAAATTGACCTTATAATTGATGCTGGAAAAATGCCATACTCTAAAGGTTCTTCTGTTTACAAATTAGTTAACTCTAAACTCAAATTAATTCGATAATGAAAATATTTTTATCAATTTTTTTACTACACATTTACATATTTGCTGGAGAACCACCATTCAAAATTGGAGAACTGTTAAGATATAGCGCTGATTGGAATGGGATAAAAGTTGGTGAAGCAGAATTGTTTGTTTCGGGTATCGAGAAAATCAATGGGTTTGAATCTTATAAAATCACATTTACTACTCAAACAAAAGGTTTTGCAAACAGAATTTTTCCTATCAAAGACAAGATAGATGTTTGGATAGATAAAAATAGCTATTTCACACATAGATTAAAGAAAAATATTAATCAAGCTACTTACAAAGAGCAAATAGACGTGGTCTTTGATTATGAGAAGTCTATTGCGAAAGCAAAAGATAAAGTGATTGATATTAATTTTAAAGCTCGGGGACCGTACTCTATGTTTTACTATCTTAGGACATTTGAAATTAAGCCAGACAAGATAATGACGTTTACATCCTACGAAGGGAAAAAAGTAATAAGTTATAACTTAAAAATGTCTGGAATCGATATGATAGAATCAGAATTGGGGACTTTTTCATCTAAGGTCATAAGGCCATTTCAGAAAGGTAAAGAGCTATTTAAAAATAAGGGTGATATGAGAATTTGGATTAGCGAAACAAAAAAAAAGCTCCCTGTAAAAATTCAGATGAAATTACAGTATGGTTCTATTACTCTACTTCTCAAAGAAGTAAACTAACCAAACAATCTTCCTATATCATTTATCATTACTGATATCATTAATAGCAATAAAAGCAAAGTGCCGGTTTGTTGAATCAACATTCTAACTCGTAATGACAAGGGTCTTCTTATTGCCCCTTCAATAAGAGTTATAAATATATGACCCCCATCTAGTCCAGGTATTGGAAGAATATTTAAAAAGGCAAGATTACAACTTATTAACGCCATTAAAGCAAAGTAAGACCCTAAGCCCAACTCAAAAGCCTGCCCAGCTAACTGGCCAATCATTATTGGTCCACCAAGCTGATCAAACTTTGCTTGACCTGAGGTTAGCATTTGGATGCTGTATATAATCATACCAAAACCCTGAACTGTTCTTTGCGTTGCAATATTTATACTTTCTGTAAATGTAGATGGTCTGTATTCTTGACGAATCCCAATTTGACCTAGAGTATCACCTTTAAAATTCATTTGATATGAAGTTGTTAAATTAATCGTATTTTCTCTACCGTCTCTAAGATATTTCAATTCTATAGCTTCGTTTGGTCGTGGGTAAATTTCAGATACCAAACTTTCCCATGAAGAAATTTTCTTTCCATCAACAGATTTAATAATGTCTCCTGTGAGAAGACCGCTCTTCTCTGCAGGAGCCCCCTCCATAACTTGACCTATCACTGGTAAGTTAGACACAGGCACAGCTCCGCTATTTATTGCGAGACCCATATATATCAAAAATGCCATTAAGGTATTCATTAACACACCTGCGCTCATGAACCATATCTGCTTCCATCTAGGTTTACTCATTAATTCATACGACTTATGTTCAAATGAAGTATCCATACTCTCATCAATCATTCCTGCAACTTTTACGTATCCTCCAAATGGTATAATAGCTAAACAATATTCAGTGCCAGAACCTTTTTTCCCTGCTCTATCTATCTTCGTACTTATAACAGGTTGCCACTTATACGATCCTTCTTTATCTTTTTTAAAGAAAAATAAGTTGACTTTCCATCCACCTGGAACTGAAGTAAATGTGCCGAGTCTTGGTGGAAAACCAACTGAAAACCTTTCAACTTTTACCCCAATTGATCTTGCTGCAAGATAATGTCCTAACTCATGGACAAAAACTAAAATACTTATTAAGAAAGCGAATGCAATAATGTATGTCATTAATTATACCTTTATAATTTTAACTTTTACTATGATATGATTTTACGAAATCTGTGGACCATTTCTCAATGTTAAGTATATCATCTAGAGATGGCTCTGAAACAAAGTCATGCTTTTCACATGCCATTTCAATTATACTAGGAATTTCATTGAAATTAATTTCTTGGTTTAAAAATCTGTAAACTGCCTGCTCATTCGCAACGTTCAATACAGCTGGAGCTGTCCCTCCAGTATTTAAAACATCGAATGCTAGTCTCATGCATGGAAACTTTATAAAATCAGGCTTTTCAAATGTTAAAGATTGAATTTCTGTTAAGTCAAGTTCATCCCAATCAGTTTCGCAGTGCGAAGGGTATGTTAGGGCATACTGGATGGGTATTTTCATATCTGGTAATCCTAATTGAGCTTTAATAGACTTGTCCTTGAATTCTACCATAGAATGAATAATTGATTGAGGGTGAATAACTATTTTTATTTTTTCAGTAGGCATATCAAATAACCATTGGGCTTCTATAACTTCAAGTCCTTTATTCATCATGGTGGCTGAATCAATGGTTATTTTTTTTCCCATTTCCCAGTTAGGATGGTTTAGTGCCCGATCAAGAGTAATTGTATTAAATTTTTCAATTGGTAGCTCTCTAAAGGGACCCCCGCTACCTGTTAAAATAATTTTATTTATTTCCTTGGTGTCTTCACCAACAAGGCATTGCCAAATAGCTGAATGCTCACTATCAACAGGATAAATTTTGACATCTGTTTTATCTGCTAAATTAGTAATTATGGACCCTGCCATTACAAGGCTTTCCTTATTGCTAAGAGCAACATCAACCTTAGATCTTATAGCATTAATTGTGGGTTCCATTCCGGAAGAGCCAACAAGAGCATTTAACATCAAATCAACATTTCCATAGGATGACAGTTCTAATAAACCCTCTCTACCTTTTAGTATCTTGACACCAAAAGTGAGCAGCTCTTGTTCTACGCGACGTGCAGCTTCACGGTCAACGACTGAAACAAACTCTGGTTCATATTTTTTTACCTGCTCAACCAATAGTTTGCTATTTTTATATGCAGATAAACCAATTACATTAAAATCGTCTCGCTGATCATCAACGACATTTAAAGCATTTACCCCTATTGATCCTGTTGAGCCTAGTATGGTTATTTTTTTCATTAAAATTCTTTTTGCAAACCAATTAACATTGTTAAATCATCTGAGTTATAATTAATGCTTGGTAAAATTTTTATACCCATAAAACCTACCGTAGTTCCAAAGATGATTGTGTTAAAATTATATTTAAAATTTTGGGAAACTATATTTTGATTATCTTGATAGTTTATACCATTGACATTGTTTGATGAAAATCCCAATAATATATCAAAATTTTTCAAAGATATATTTCGACTAAGAGATAGGCTGAAAGAAGAAGATCTAATCATATTAAAAGACCTATAGGTTCCTGAGTTTACCCTAACAGTCCATGGGGATATTTTATCTTCTTGGCCTGGTTTATATGATAAGCCCCATCCATAAATATTTATTGCTTTATTTTCGTCAGAAAATGCTGACGTTCTTCCAGTAAGCACAAGGTTCCAAGAAATTTTTATACTTCCAAGTAAAACTGGAACCAGATTAAGATTTGCACTCTCGTTGGCTGAAATCAAAAAACTTGCTATGCCTATATTTTTACTATTTCCAATTTGAATGTGCGAAGAAACTGTTGATGCTATTGTAGCATTTCTAACATACCCTTTTTCCTCGTCTTGATTATTTAGATTAAAAATGCTGTTTGGTTGACTTGTGGTTAAAGCGCTAGACTCTGCAAAAATTAAAGATGGGAGAATAAGGCAGAAAGTAAAGCGCATAACTTTGAGCTTAAAGAAAGTTAAATTATACCACGACTGCTTGATTCGATAAAGCTTACTATCTCTTTTACCTCATCAATTTGAGAGATTTCATTTTTTATTTTCTTGAGGGCATCACCCCTGTTGAGTTTTGATTTAAAATAAGTTCTATAGGTTTTTTTAATCAAAGCTCTAACTTCCTCAGAAAATTTTCTCCTTTCAAGTCCAGTTTTATTAATTCCTACGAATCTAAGCGGAATTCCTGCTCCAATGATAAAGGGTGGCACGTCTTGCTTTGCAGAAAATCCCCCACCAATAAGTGATTGCCTACCAATTTTAACAAATTGATGTATCATAGCGCCACCGCCTATATTACACCAATCCCCAATTTCAACGTGACCTCCTAGTGTAGCAATATTAGCCATGATTACATTGTTCCCAACAATACAATCGTGAGCTATATGGGTGCAAGCCATAAGTAAAACATCATTACCAACAACAGTTTTTCCATACGCAGAGGTTCCTCTGTTAATAGTAACAAACTCTCTGATGATAACATTATTACCTATGAGTGTTTGTGTATCTTCACCATCATATTTTAAATCTTGGGGAATTTCACCTATTGAATTATTGTGATATATCCTGCACCCTGTCCCAATTTTTGTACCAGTGCAAATGGTATTATGATTTCCTATTGATGAATTATCATCAATTTCTACACCGTCTTCAATAATTGAATAAGCACCTATTGATACATTTTGACCTATCGAGGCCTTAGACGATACTAAAGCTGTTGGGTGGATTGAGATTTGATTTAAACTCCTTGGCGATCAACGACTGTTGCTTTGAGCTTTCCTTCAGCAACAAGCTTGTCATCAACGTATGCCTTACCTTCAAGAAGCGCAGTTCCTAACCTGAACTTTACAAGAACCATCTCAAGTCTTACCTGGTCTCCTGGTATTATGGGGTGTCTAAATCGCGAGTCTGACAATGAAGAGAAGAACATATTTTTCTGCATGGGTTCATCCACACTATTAAGGACTAAAAAGCACCCGGCTTGACACATAGCTTCAAGCACAAGAACTCCTGGCATAACTGGTTGATTAGGAAAATGTCCTTGAAAAAAAGGTTCATTTATTGAAACATTCTTATAGGCGGTTAATTTTTCTCCAGGAGTAATATTGACTATTCTGTCAACCAAGACAAAAGGATATCTGTGTGGCAAGAGCTGAATAATTGAATTAATATCAAATGCTGTTTTGGAGCCAAGCTGAGAAGGATACTTCTGTTTTTTAATTTTATCTTTGTACACTCTCTTAATTTCTTTGACGAGCTCAACGTTTGCTGCGTGGCCACTTTTTGAAGCAATAACATGTCCTTGAATCGGCATACCCAACAGGGCTAAATCTCCAATAAGATCCAATGCCTTATGTCGCGCAGGCTCATTGTCAAATCTAAACTCTGTACCACCGAGCGTACCATTTGATCCCAAACTAATCTCTTTCTTTATCCCAAAAAGTTTTTCAAGTTTTTCAGCTTCAGCATTATCAATCTCTTTATCAACAATCACAACAGCGCCATCTAAATTTCCTCCTTTAATAAGCCCTTCTTCTTTAAGATGCTCAATCTCACTTAAAAAGCAAAAAGTTCGAGCAGGGGCAATCTCCTTAGCAAAATTCTTTTCTACTTCATCCAGTGTTGTAAACTGGGTGCCTAGTGTTTTGTTATCGTAATCAACCATAAACGTTACTCTGAACTGATCTGAAGGCATTACATGAATATCAACGCCACGCTTAGCATCTGTATAGCCAACAGCTTCATCAATGTGGAGATAGTTTTTTGGCACATTTTGTTTTACCATACCCGCCTTTAATAATGCTTCAACATAATCAGCTGCACTTCCATCAATGATTGGAGGTTCTTTTTCGCTTAACTCAATTAAAACATTGTCTAGCCCAATACCAACGCAAGCAGCAAGTGCGTGCTCAACTGTATGAATCCTAACCCCATTTTCTTCAATAGTTGTGCCTCTTGAAATATCCACAACATGATCGATGTCTGCTTTGATTTCGGGACAACCCTCAACATCCATCCGTTTAAAACGGATTCCAAAATCTTCAGGCGCAGGTTTAAACGTTATTTTTGACTCAACTCCGGTATGCAGACCGATTCCTACACATGATGCTTCTTTTCCAATTGTTCTTTGATTTTTGATAAAACTCACAACTAATTCTTCAATTTATTTTCTATTTTAATTAATCTTTTTTTTAATCTTTTAACGTCAAAATAAAGAGCGTCTCTCTTGTTTTTCTCTTGGATTTCCCTAGCCGGCGCCCCAGAATACATTTTCCCCCCTGGCAAGTCTTTAGTTACGGCAGTGTAACAGGCAAAAACTGCTCTGTCGCCAATGGTTACGTTATCTATTGCACCAGCCTGTCCGCCAAAAGCGCAGAATTCACCAATTTTCGTACTTCCAGCAATTGTAACATGCGCTGTTAAAAGACATCCTTTGCCTACAGAAACATTGTGGGCAATTTGAACACCATTATCAAGTTTACACATGTCACCTACTGTAGTATCTCCAATCGTTCCACAATCAATGGTGGAATTTGCACCAATTTCAACGTTATTCCCAATAACAACCTTTCCTAGCTGGGGTATTTTAACATGGTCATCTTTTGATGATATAAATCCAAAGCCATCTGCACCAATTACTACACCAGAATGAATAATACAGTCAGATCCAATTATTGAATTTTGGTATAAATGCACATTGCAGTAGATCTTAGAATTGATACCTATCCATGATTGAGCGCCTATTACACTATTAGCTCCAATTGTAACATTATCACCAATAAATACTTTTTCTCCAATTACGACATTCGGGCCAATATTGACGTTCGTCCCAATCTTGGATGAAGTTGAAATCTGCGCAGATTTATCTATGCCAATAAATTCATCTGATTTTTCTGAGAAATAATCAAGAATTTTTACAAAGGCCAACCGCGGATCTTTGACAACCAGCCCATGTTTATTATTAAGGAATGATTTATCTGAAACCACAATTGCTGCTGCTTCAGTAGAATCAATAAATTTTTCATATTTTTTGCTGTATAAATATGAAATTGTAGAAGCTTTTCCATCGTCGAGTGATGAAACTCCATCAATCATTATCTCTGGGTTGCCAACCACTTTAGCATCAATAAGAATGCCAAGCTCTCTAAGGGATGTCATTTTTTAGTAATTTAGTCTTTGTTGTTCGATTTTTTCTTATCGGAAACACTATACTTTCTTAATTCAAGTAAAACATCATCTGTCAAATCATAAGTTGGGTTTCCATATAAAAGTGATGTGGAACCATCAATGATAAAATCTATCTTTTTAGCTGCAGCTATTTTGTCAACAGCACGTTTAACTTTAGACAAAATATCAAATTCTAGCTGTGCCTGTCTTCTATATAGCTCACCTTCAGGTCCCACCATAGTAACTTGAAATTTCTGAATAGTTTGTTCCCGGGCTACTATCTCTGCTTCTTTCTCTTTTCTCCACTCAGGACTGCTCATTAAACGTTGTGTCTCAAAAGACTGTTTTATGCTATCTAATTCAACAATCATTGAATTATATCGCATATTTACCTGCCTATACTCTAACTGTAGTTGGGCTTCGGCATCTTTGAATTCTTCATACTCAGAACGTATTCTGTCAGATTGAACAAATCCAATTTTATTTTGAGCAAACAAAATTGAAGATATTATTTGAATAGCAAAAATAGCAGCTGTGATTTTTCTCGTAATCACATTTTCCTCCTTAAATTAAATTTAATTTCCAAAAATTATTGTATACTCCCAACCTTGGGGCTCACCATTTCCAGTGATATCGTCAAAACCATAACCAACATCAAATCCCAGCTTTCCAATCATTGGCATAAAAAATCTTATTCCAACGCCAGCTGACCTTTTTAGGTCTAATGGGTTTGTTCTTTCATACTGAAGCATGCTCATCAATCGAGTATCTTGCCAAACATTCCCAGCTTCAGCAAATAACATCGCGTAAACTACAGGATTTTCAGAGAAAGGAAATCTAAACTCAGTTGTGTACTTTATCATAGTATTTCCTCCACTGCCTCGACCCTGTGTAGTCAGCGGCCCTATAGAGTTATCAGGGTATCCACGAAGCATTGTTCCATATGGAATACCATTTCCACCCATAATGAACCTCTCATAAGGCGGAATATAAGTATAGCTCCTATTATTTACCTTAAGCATCTTGATAGTGCCAATTTTTAGAGAACTGGTTAATACAAATTTCCATACGGTTGGAGTATACCAATCTAAATTCAATAAATGCTTATGATAATGCTCATCACCCTTTAAGAATCCACCAGAAAATGTTGAAGTAAGTGTAGCGCTAGAACCTTCTGTTGGAAACTCTGCTCTATCGCGACTATCTCTACTTAAATTCTGGGTTAGACTAATTCCTGTAGACTTCCTAAAATCTCCAACATATTCACTTAATAGCGCTTCATCATCACTAAAGTATTGAGCCTCCCTGATTCTTAAATCCCAAAATGCTCTAAAATAATCGTCTGGCCATTTTAATCTTCTACCCCACTGGATGGAACCCCCGCGAGAAAGCTGATTAAATGGATAAAAATAGTATGAATTCCCAGCGCCTCTAAATGTGTAAAAAAGCGAAAAGCCGATTCTATTAGGTGTATCACGAAACATTGGGTCTACAAAGCGAACTTGAAAGCTTTCATATTTTCCAGGTCTACCGTAATAATTACCCATAGATACCTGAGTTCCAACATTAAAACCAAATGAAAGAATTTGACCTTTTCCTCTAAAATTGTTGAATTCAAGATTTCCACCACCTGTCATCCCATACATTCCAGACACACCAATGTTTGCACTAGCTCTATCCGATGATTTTTCTTGAAGTGTAATATCTAAATCTATTTCGTCCTCGTCAACAGGAACAACATTTGGAGCTAAAGATGTTGGATCAAAGTAATTAAGTACATGTAATTTTCTCATACTTCTCTGCAACAATGTTCGCCTAAATAGGTCCCCAGGAAATACATCCAATTCCCTGCGAATTACATTTTCTCTTGTTTTTGAATTTCCATAAATATTTATGTTTCTAACATACACTTTATTATTCTCTGTGACTGAAAAATGAACATCCATTGAATCATCTCCAACAGGAGTGAAGAAAGGTTCTATATTGCTATAAAGATATCCCCTATCCATATAAAGACTTTGTACATCCTGGTACACAGATTTGTCAAATCCAGACTGACTAAATATATCACCTTTGTTAAGATTTAAAGCACTCTGGAGCATTCCTTCATCATAAAGAGAGTTTCCTTCCCAAGAAAAATTTCTAAATTTGTACTTTTCCCCTTCCTCTACTTCTATCATAACAACGAGACCTTTTTTCTTTTTATCATAATAGACGCTATCTGAGAAAACTGTAAAGTCTCTGTGCCCCTCATCTTTGTAAAAAGTTTTTAACGCTTCAATGTCTTCATCAAATTTCTTTTTGTCAAACGCTGATGCCCAAAATCTCCACCAAGTTCGTATTTTTGTATCTTTTAGTTGACGTCTAAGTTTTAAAATTGTCATCTTTGATCTAATGGCATTAGGCATAGGAATCCACTTTTTAGAAGCCAGCCAGCCAAAATTATTGTTGCCGATTCCAGAAAAAACAATGTCTTTAATTTTCATCTTTTTACCCTCATCTATTGTAAAGACAACATTATTTCTTTGTTTAGATTCGTCACCTATTTTTTTCATTGAAGCCTGAATATCCGCAAGAAAATATCCCTCTTCCCTGTATAGCTTCTTAATTTTGTTGATGGAGCTATTTAAAAAGTTGGGCTTTATTCTCATTCCAACTCTGTATGATAAAACTTCTTTTACTTTTTTATCTTTAATTTTTTTATTTCCAATAATTTCAATTTTTGCTAAAACCGGAGATTCGGTTACATTGATAGTGATGGAAATTCCATCAGAAGATTCATTGTTAAATTCAATCTGAACGTCGCTAAATACACCCAAATCCCATAATCGCTTTACTGCTCTTCTAAAGTCTTCTGCTGTAACGGTTTGACCTTTTTGCAGTCCAGCAGAATACAAGACCATATTATTACTTGTTGAAGTATTTCCCAAAACTTGGACCTCATTCAGATTAAATGATGGTTGGCTTTGTGCAACAAGAGCAGCACTTGTAAATATTGTTAATAAAAATTTCATAATTTTACCTGGTCAGCAGTTTGCCCAAACCTCCTTTGTCTATTTTGATAGTCAGCGATACTATTTAATAGGTCGCTTTCACGAAAATCAGGCCAAAAAGTTTCTGATATCAATAATTCAGAATATGCTGACTGCCACAATAAAAAATTACTTAATCGGTACTCTCCACCTGTTCGAATTATTAGGTCAGGATCGGGAATATCTGCCGTGTAGAGTTCTGCGTTCAATAAAGTTTCATCAATATTATCAATTACTAAATTTGATTCCTTAACTCTTGTCAATATACGCTTGATAGCCCTTATCAGTTCCTGTCTACTTCCATAGCTTAATGCTAAAATCAAATTTAAACCAGTATTTGACTTTGTTTTTTTAACACCATCTAAAATATTTTTTTGAGTTTCACTTGGCAGCTCTTTAAGGTTTCCGATTGTTGAAAGCTTGACATTATTATCATCTAAATTTCTAATTTCTTTTTTTATCGTTGACAACAATAGCTTCATTATTGCGGAAACTTCTGTTTTTGGTCGTGACCAATTTTCGCTGGAAAAAGTATATAGTGTAAGATGAGATACTCCAATTTCACCACAAACACGAACAATTTCTCTTACAGAATTTATCCCTTCTTTATGCCCAGCTGCTCGAGGCAGATTTTTGAGCCTAGCCCACCTTCCATTGCCATCCATAATGATTGCAATATGTTTAGGCAGGTTCCCATTTGCTGAAACCTTATCTGTTAGTACATCTTTCACGATTTTTAATAATGTTTTATTTGGTTGCGAAATTAGTGCTTATTACAATGCTAATGAATAATTAATCTCAATTAGTCATTTTCATAAATTTCAGCTATATGGTGGTCAAAACTCTCTATATTTCTGGGTACGATGATATTTTTATATTCTGTCTTGCATCTGTAACATTCGACTGAATCTTTAATTCTGCTATATAGCAAAAGATCCAAAAGAAACAGCAAGACGAGGCTTAATCCATAAGTAATTGGAACAAAAATTGCTCCAATTAAAATAATTAAACATCCTAAGGTCTGATTAAAATCTTTTTTTTTGTATAAATGCTTACATCCGCAGGCTGGGCATTTAGGATTTTTCTGATCAATAAAGTAGTCTTTATTTATATCGTTCAAAGTGGAAAACCATACTGCAATAAATAATATTTAAAAATTATATCACCAAAAAGTACAGAAATTATTGAAACATAAATTAATCCAGTAGCACTCTGGGTTGCTTGAACTTGAAGAGTTTTCCAAACAAAATAGTTAATAGAAATTGGGAAGATATTTCCCATAAACAATGCTACCAAAAGCAATATTCCATCAAAATCAAAAAGAAATAACCAGCTATTTTTTACTATACCATAAGCATCTACATATTGATTTACTGATAAAAAATAAACATCCCAAATAGTTCTAATTATGAGAGATATCGAAAGTATTATTATAGATTTTCTAAGTAGTGAAATTGGTAGAGCAATGACATTTAAATACCAGTGGCCTAATATCATGCTAAAAAAAACTCCTGCAGTGATTAATGATCCAATGATAATAGAAAAGGAAGCCATTAACAAAATATCATTTTCAAAAATATTAGGTAAAATATTCAATAAAGAATAAATACCAAGCGCTGATATCAAAGTGATAACAAAATTATGTATTTTGTTTTTATTCCAATAGAAAGCGGTCGCTATGATTAATAAAAAAAGCCATAACCACATGACTAATTCAGTAAACAGGTCTGTTGATATGAAATGATATGCTGATACAGCCAGTGAACCTATAATGCAGCATTTACCAAGATTGAACCTGTAAAAGCCTAATTCGATTTTTTTTAAAGGAGTTGTCCAAAATAAAATTGGATAAATTGATGAGTATCCTAAAAATATTAGCACAATTGAGTGCAAAAAATAGTTAAACATCTACTTGGTCAATTACATTCTCAGCTATTTCTTTATATAGTTTACTTGGATGAGAATTAGGATGAAGTTCTACTATAGGCTTCCCAGAATCAGTTGTCTCCATAATATCTTGTGATATTGGTATCTGCCCTAAGAGTGGAACTCCCAACCGATCGCTTTCTGTTTTGCCCCCACCATTTTTAAATAAGTCCATACGTATAGTAAAGCTACCATCATCACGCAATGTGACTTGTTGACCCTCTATCGTTAAATCGCTTCCCTCATTTAGTCTTCCTTCCAAAAAAAGACCGGACATATTTTCAATTACTCCCAAAACTGGAGTTTTGACCTTTCTAAACATGTCTGCCCCTTTTTTTACATCAGCAAGAGCAATATCTTGGGGAGTAGTAACAATTAACGCTCCATCCATTTTTAATTTTTGAGTAAGAGTTAATTGTATGTCACCAGTTCCTGGTGGCAGGTCTAATATAAGATAATCAAGTTCACCCCAAACTACATCGTAAAAAAACTGTTCTGTCATTCTTGCAACAAGTGGACCTCTCCATATAGTGGGCGATTGATTACCGCTTATAAAGCCGAAACTCATAACTTTCATTTGTAAATGATCAAGAGGTATTAATTTTCTGTCTTTATTTAATTCGGGTTGTTCATCTAAGCCTAAAATCATAGGTAGCGATGGACCGTATATATCCAGATCTAATAATCCAACTTTTAAACCCATATTTCGTATAGAGAGCGCAAGATTAGCCGCTACGGTTGATTTTCCAACTCCGCCTTTTCCGCTTGATACCGCAATTATATGCTTAATACCTGTTAATGTTGATGGGCCTTGTGCTGTTTGCGGTTGCTCCGTTGTTTTCCCTGAATCAGAGCTTTTATCAAACAAAATGCTTATGTTGTCAAAAGGAGACTTTTCGGTTAGCACAGATTTAATTTCAGATACGACCGCCTCTTTTTTATCCTCATTCGCACTCTTTATTTTTAGGGTAATTTGAACGCTGTCATTCTTTACTAAAATGTCATTAACCATTCCAAATGAAACAATATCTCTACTAAACCCAGGGTATGATATTTGTTTTAATAAATTAAGTATTTCTTCTTTATTCATAATAAAAAAACGGCTGTTATTATTAACAGCCGTTTAAATGCCTTATTAGTTTCTATTGATATTTTTTACTGAACAAACCATTTTGCATTAATTTCAGTATACTTATTCCATTCTTCTGGCAGCTCGCTCTCTTCAAAAATTGCCTCCACTGGACATTCTGGTTCACATGCACCACAATCTATGCATTCATCTGGATCTATATAGAGCTGTTTTCCTTCAGGATCAAACCCTTCAGCCTTTGCTTCTTCACCAGCACCTGTTCTATCTTCGGGTCCGTGAATACAATCCACAGGACAAACTTCTACACATGCAGTATCACACGTACTTACGCATGGCTCAGCTATGACATAGGTCATTAATATCTCCTTATTTTATGTTTACGAAGCTGTACAAATTATAGTTATTAGCATGATACGACAAATAAAAAAACCCCACCAATTTAAAATGGTTTCTTTTGATTGTTTATGAATCGACACTTGGCTCATAAATTATATTATATAATCTTTTAGTCGAATTTGAGTTACTTATAAATCGACTATTGGACTTAAAAACTCTTTTGCTATACAAATAAAATATTTATTAAATTTGCCTTCTATCAAAATAAGATTTTTATGAGCAAAGACTACAATTACGACCATTATAAAGCTGTACCGGATCCGGCCAGCAACGTGAACTTTAAGAAAAAAAAGCCAAAGCTTATAGCTGTGGTTGATGAAGATAATTGTACGGGTTGCCAGGTTTGCGTACCCTTTTGCCCTGTAGATTGTATTGAACCCGTACCATCTGAAAAATACGGTATTCCTATTCCACCTGTTCAAGTTCGTCACGATGAATGTATTGGCTGTCAAATTTGTGCTAAAGCTTGCACTGCTCTTACATGGGATGCGATTCGAATGATTAAAACCGAAGAGTTCGAGGAAATATACGATACAGAAGTTTCAGGCTAGCCTTTTTGCAGATTTTTATCTAAAAAATTCTGCACTTCCTCTCTTTTGCTTTCCCCCTTAATGACAAAAATTTCATTACCTGTCCTTTTCACTACCCTAATCACATGTAACGGGACACCCCATTTTCTTTCGTCAATTAATGTTCTTCTAAATTTATAAAATGCTGTTTTTATATTTAGCTCTTCATCTTTTTGTTTGCACTCTGGCTGAATTAAGCTCGTATTCAGCCTATATTTAGAAATAAACTTACCTGATTTAGCATGGGTAGTGAACTGCATTACAATTGAAAATTCTACGAGAGAATTATAGGTATCTACATAATTCGCTAATTCTATCGCCTCGTAATCACAATTTGGACACCACTCTGCTAGGAAGCTAACAAATTGAATTTTTTTATAGCTATTCTTTATGGATAAAAGATTTGGTATTGAAAACAGTGCATTTTCAACTTTTTTTTGGTTTATTTTCTCTAAAGAAGAATATTCGTGCTCATTAGACATTATTTGTATCCTACAAATATAATTATTATGGTAATCATAAATAACGAAATGTTTCTATAAAATAAAAATTTATTAAATATGTCTGGGTTGTTTAAATCGCTATGTATTAAATGCGACCTTGATAAATGGGTAAATATAATTGCTAAAAATGATATTATTATTTTGATGTGTAACCATCTCATTGTTAAAAAATCTGTTTTTTCTATCATCATCAAAACACCTGTCAAAGGCATGAAGAACGACGCCGGCATTTCAACTTTTGTTGATAGGTCAAGAACTAGATGGTGGTCTTTTTTGTCTTTTTTTGATAAAATTATTGAAATTGCTAGAGCCACCCCAAACCAACTGGCCATCCCAATTACATGAACAATTTTTGTTAGTGTGTAATAAAGCTCCATTTTAACTATCTATCATTTTTTGAATTTCACTCTTAACGTGGTTTGAAAGTGTGAGTATATCCATTTTTTCATAATCCTTTTTTTCTATTGGACTTCCAAATACCGTTTGTAGTCTGCCAGGGTTTATCCTCCAATCGTTTTTATTCTGTGCGTTATAAGCACCCTTGAGAGCCACTGGTATTATTGTTACACCTGTATTAAAAGCAACATGGAAAGGGCCTTTTTTAAATTCATTCATTCTTCCTGAAACGGTCCGTGTCCCCTCTGGCGCTATTGCAGCTGATATACCTTTACCTATCGCTTCTTCTAAAGCACTTAAGCTTTTAACTGCAGAGTTTATTTTTTTTCTTTCAATAGGTATTAATCCATATTTTTTTGCTAT
>CAJWZD010000023.1 GCA_913049685.1 uncultured Fidelibacterota bacterium | reverse complement strand
GCCGAAGTGGTGGAACTGGTAGACACGCTGTCTTGAGGGGGCAGTGGGGGAAACCTCGTGCCGGTTCGAGTCCGGCCTTCGGCACAAAAAATATTTAACAATAAAGGAATCAGTTACCAATGAGAAATCTATTATCAACTTTATTTATTTTAATTGGCATAGTTTTTGCCCAATCTCCAGATGAATTATTCAATTCTGGAAAATCATATCTTGATTCTGGAAATTTAGTGCAAGCCGAAAACGACTATAAGGGGGCTGTTGAAATGGACCCTACATTTGCACCTGCCTACGCTGGCCTTGCTATTGTAGCAATGCGAAAAGGAGATCTAAAGCAATCTAATACCTATCTGAAGGAAGCAATTGATGCTGATCCAGAAAATAAAGAATTTCGTCAAGAATTTGAACGTCTTAGCGAACTGAATACATTAATGGGAAAAGGTATCAGGTCAATGAAAAATGGCGATATTGATAGTGCTTTTGAGTCGTTTAGAATCGCTTATGAAAAATTCCCTCAGTATCCAGAATCTGTATTTAATATGGGCTTGACTCATTTTAGAAACAAAGATTTTTCTGAGGCTGTTAACTACTTTAATAAAACTTTAGAAATAAATCCTGATCATAAAAATGCGCTAACTGCGATTAAAAACGTAGCTAAAAACTTTTTTAATAAAGGCAACCAGCTGTATAAAAGGGGCGATTTAGAGGGAGCATTGACATCATACGATGAAGTTTTAAGTGTTGACAAAACCTTCTACCAGGCACATTTTCAAGTTGGCGTAATACAATCAAAGATGGGTGATAAGGATAAAGCCGTTTTGTCGTATGAGAAATCTATTGAGATTAATCCACAATTTTACAAAGCGTACTTTGCTCTTGGCTTAGCTAAAAATTCTATGAACAACGCCGATGGAGCATTACAAGCTTTGCAATCAGCAATAGATATTAATCCAAGTTATGATAAAGCTTATGGTGCAATGGGCGATATTTACATTCAGCAAAAAGATTATGATAAGGCCAAACAAACTTTAAAGATGGCGACTACTGTAAATCCTAACTATTCAAAGGGCTACGCAAACCTTGGAGTGATTTATTCAGAAGAGGAGGAGTGGAATCAGGCTATATCTAGCCTCGAAATGGCGGTTGCTCTTAACGAAAGAGATGCAATGAGCTATTTTCGTCTTTCGGGGGCACACAACATGAATGGTGATTGCAAATCTGCACTAGACGCTGCAAGGAGAAGTACGGAATTAAAGAATAGATTTGGCGGAGCGTGGTTTGAGCTAGGTACAGCTGAATGGTGTAGCGGTTCAGGCAACAAAGCTGGCGCATTAAATGCATTTGAAAAAGCCAGAAATGATAGATCATGGAGAAAGATGGCAGAATACGAAATTGACAAAATCAAAAACCCTCAAAAATATATTAAATAGCTTGAAACCTAAAATACATGATTAGAGCAATAATTTTTGATTTAGACAACACTCTCCTTGATTTTGTCAAAATGAAGCAGTTTGCTGTTAAAGCCTCGATTAGAGCTATGAATGAGGCTGGGCTTAATGTTGATGAAGAAAGTGGCTACAAAGACGTAATGGAGCTGTATATGACTACTGGCTGGGAGAATCAGCTAGTCTTTGACGATTATCTTAAGCAGACTACTGGTGAGGTAAGCAATAAGATTTTAGCCGCAGGTGTTGTTGCGTATCGAAGAGCTCGTGAGGCCACTTTGCTTGTTTATCCAAATGTCAATAAAACCTTAATTGAATTGTTAAAATCACAAATCCGTCTCGCAGTTGTTTCTGATGCTCCGAGCAGGGAAGCTTGGATGCGATTATATTATTTAAATTTACATCATGTTTTCGATCCCGTACTTACATTCGATGATACGGGCGCTCGAAAACCCTCCCCAAAACCATTCAAGCTAGCTTTAGACAAAATGAATGTTGGGCCAGATGAGGCTTTAATGATTGGTGATTGGCCCGATCGCGATGTTGTGGGTGCAAAGCAGATAGGTATGAAAACTATTTTTGCTAGGTATGGTGATACATTTGGCACAAAAGAATCGGGAGCAGATTGGGATGTTAACGATATCTATGAAGTGGTTGAAATAATAAAGGAATTAAACAACGTCTAAGTTCTTCATTGGAACGGATATCGTTCAAATTGAGCGTATCCAAAAACTGCTTGAAAAGCAAAAAGATAAATTTATAAATAAAGTTTTTACTTTAAAGGAATCTGAATATTGTTTTTCAAAAGACATTCCGTCCATTCATTTTGCAGGACGATTTGCCGCAAAAGAATCTATTAAAAAATGCCTCTTTTCAAGCAAAATCACCGCTTCAATCGGATTTAACGAAATCGAAATTTTGTCTCGAAGCAATGGCGCACCGTTTATTCCTCAGATAAAAGATTTCAATATAAAAGATATTCAGATTTCAATTTCGCACGAAAAAGATTTTGCAATAGCGATGGCATTGATAATCTTATGAGCGTTGTTTTGATGAAAAATCAGGCCTACGATCTCGATAGATTGGCCCTAAAAACGTACGGTATCAGTGGCCAAAAACTTATGGGTGAGGCAGGCAAAAAAATTGCAGATTTTATCAAGAGCAATTTTAGCAATATGAATTCGATAAGCATTGTAGTTGGAAAAGGAAATAACGGAGGAGATGGTTTTGCAGCTGCACTATATTTAAATAAGTGCGGTTTCAACATTGCTATTTTTTCAATATATGATACCCAATATTTTTCGAATGAAACATCATACTATTATAAAGAATGCTCGAAAGTAGGTATCTCTGTTTTTTTTGCATCTAACCCTCCATCTGCCTATGATTTTAATTGTTTGGTAATAGATTCAGTGCTAGGCATTGGTTTTAGGGGTCAGCTTTATGAGAATTTAAAAAACTGGTCCACATGGATAAATAGATTTTCTGTTGTTGTTTCTTGCGATATACCTACTGGCGTATGTAGCGATAGCGGTACAGTGAGCACAGAAGCAGTTAAGGCGGATTATACCATTGCAATGGGCTACCCAAAAATTGGATCTCTTATTGAGCCTGGTAAGAGCTATAGCGGCACAATTACTTCGGTTGATATCGGATTTCCAAACAAAATCAATGAGCTGAATGGCCAAAAATGGAATATTGTAGGAGACGATTTAATTAAAAATATTTTAAAACCTCTTAAAAAAAATACCCATAAGTACAAACAGGGTAAGGTTTTGATATTGGCAGGGTCTGAGGGCATGACAGGCGCAGCCTATCTTACAACAATGGGTGCATTGCGATCTGGTTGTGGATTAACGAAAACATTTGCCCCAAAATCACTAAACATTCTCTACGAACGTAAAATCACGGAAGGAATGACTGTGTCATGCGATGATAAAGGGTTAGGCTTTTTTACAAATGACAATTATAATCAGATAATGGACAATATTGATTGGGCTGATGTGGTTTTGATTGGGCCCGGACTTGGAAGAAATAAGGACACTGTGAGATTACTGCACAATCTTTATGTTGAGATTGATAAGCCTATGGTAATTGATGCGGATGGGTTTAGTCCTTTTTACTATGATTTTTCATTGGTTAAAAAAATAAAAAATGATTTTGTATTTACCCCTCATTTAGGAGAGCTAAGCAAATTATTCAAAATAGATGCAGAACAGCTTAAGATGGACATGATCAATATTATTGAAGAGATGACCTTAAGCATGTCTGGAGTTTTAGTTGCAAAGAATGAATCTACAATCATATCCGACGGGATTAATGGTTATATTAATTCAACTGGAAACCCGGGCCTTGCAACGGCAGGGACGGGCGATGTCTTGAGCGGTGTTATTGCTTCGTTTGTATCTCAAGGATATGGCTCACTTGAATCATCTATTGTAAGTGCTTATATACATGGATATGCAGCAGATAATCTATCAAGCAATATCAGCCAAAGAGGTCTTATTGCAAGCGACCTCTTAATAGAAATAGGAAAAAAGCTTTCAGACTATGAACTATAAATTTTACAGAATTTTACTTTTTTCTTATGCAGTATTAATTTTAATAATTTCATCTACTCCAAGCAGTGATTTGCCAAAGACTTGGCTGTTACAGTACGATAAAGTTATACACTTTTTTGAATATTTCATTTTTGGAATATTAGCTATTAAAAGCATGAAAGTTGTAACGGCAAGAATTGTCTTTGTTTTGATTTCTTTTGGTATACTGTTTGGCATGCTTGACGAATACCTCCAATCCTTTATTTCAGGCCGTTATTCTAGCGGCTTAGATGTCTTAAGTGATACTCTTGGATTTACAGTTGGATTAATTTTAGTTTATATCAATCAAAATGATAAATAAAATCTACATCAAAGACTATGCGATTGTCAGAGAGCTAGAGCTTCCTTTTTTAAATGGTTTTACTGTAATAACAGGAGAAACGGGTGCTGGAAAGTCATTAATAGTGAAAGCATTATCTCTTGCTCTTGGATCAAAAGCTGAAAAAACGGACGTCAGAAGCGGTCAGGATAGAGCTGTTGTTGAAGTTCAGCTTAATAATTCAAAAAATTACCGCAGATTACTTTCTAAAGCAGGTCGTATAAAATCATATATTAACGATGAGCCTTTTTCGGAAGAGTCATATCGTGAACTTGTGTACAGTCTAGCAGATTTTCACGGTCAAAATGAACAGCAGTTAATTATGAACAATCGAACACACATTGATTTCCTTGATAGATTTTGTAAAAACGATGATAAAATTAGTCAAATTGAAAAAATCTATAATGATTTGATTTTTACAATAGATAGCCTAAATAACAAGCTTGATCTGTCAAAACAGTCAAATGATAAAAAAGAATTACTTGAGTTTCAATTAAATGAGATTAAGTTGATAAGTCCGAAGCTGAATGAGGACGAGGAGCTAACAAACGAATTCAAGCGTCTAAACAACACCGAAGAAACTATTAATGCCATTCAAAAACTCAACCAAAGCCTTACTGAGCATGACCATTCGATTTACCGTCAGCTGTATTCCGCGATCGATGATTTAGAAGGTCTTTCAAAATTTGATCAAAAACTCTCCCATTATTTAGATATTTTAAAACAATCCTCTGTATCTATTCAGGATTCATCATCAGGATTGATTGAATATTTAGATCACATAGAAAGTGACCCTTCAAAATTAAATGAGGTTAATGATAGGCTGCAATCAATAGAAAGCTTGAAGCGTAAATATGGTGGCTCCATTGAATCGGTTATGGATTATGCAGAACGCACTCGGACAGAATTGGAAGAGCTTTCAGGTCTTGATGGCTTAATTGAAGAATTAAGAAGTAATCTAAGAGATATGATTTCTAAATACACTGTCTTGGCAAATGAATTAAGTCAAAGACGTAAAGAATCATCTCAAAAACTGTCTAATCAAATTGAAATGACAATGAAAAAGCTGAACATGGATGGCGCAACATTTAAAGTTGAAATACATCAAAAACCCAGCAAAGACGATACTGTAAAGTATAACAATCTAGGCGTCAAATATGGCCCAAAGGGCTATGATGATGTTGAATTTTATTTAAGCGCAAATCCAGGTGAAGCCATAAAACCTCTTTCAAAAATTGCTTCTGGTGGCGAGGTTTCTAGAATAATGCTATCAATTAAATCCGTATTAAAAGAGGATGATCCCGTGCAAACGCTCATATTTGATGAAATAGACTCAGGTATTTCAGGGGAAGCTGCTGATAAAGTCGCAAAAGCTTTAAAAGCGCTTAGCAAAGATAAGCAGGTGATTTGCATAACCCATCTACCTCAAATCGCTTCTTTGGCTGACAACCATTTATTTGTTGGTAAAAAAGTTATTGAAAATAAAACGTTCGTAGAAGCGATCTATCTAAATGATGATCAAAAAATTGCTGCTGTTGCAAAACTATTTAGCGGGGAAGATTCAACTTCTCAAGTAATCAATAAAAAAACCAGTATGGACTCAAGAGCGCATGGATAAGCTGGTTGTAAATGGCGGAAGAGAGCTAAGAGGACGGGTTAAAATTTCAGGGGCAAAAAATGCTGTTTTACCTATTATGGCATCCTCTCTATTGGTCGAGGGTATTACAGTAATAAAAAATGTTCCAAATCTTAGAGATACAAGAACTTTTATTGATCTTCTAAGTATTTTAGGTGCAAAATGTAATTTTGAAAATTCAACACTTACAATTGATGCTACCAATATTACTTCAATTGAAGCGCCATACGACCTAGTAAAGACTATGAGAGCTTCTTTTTATGTAATGGGGCCACTACTCGGTAGATTTGGAGAAACAAAAGTCTCGCTACCTGGGGGATGTGCTTGGGGCCCTAGACCTGTTGATTATCACCTAAAAGGCTTTGAAAGCTTGGGGGCAAAGATTGACCTTAATCAGGGGTATATTTTAGCGCATTCTGATAATTTAAAAGGAGGTAGTATTTCATTTGAGATCGCATCAGTTGGCGCTACTGCCAATATTTTAATGGCAGCAGTTTTAGCTAATGGAAAAACATCAATTTCAAATGCTGCTATTGAACCTCATATTGTTCAACTTTGCGATGTTTTAGTTGAAATGGGAGCAGACATAGGCGGTATTGGAACAAATGAATTAATCATTAATGGTGTTGAAAAACTCTCACCTGTTGAAATTACTGTTATTCCAGATATGATTGAAGCGGGAACATTTTTAATGGCAGGGGCGATGCTGGGAGAAATTGAGCTAGAAAATGTTGATCCTAGCCATCTTTCAATTGTCTTAGAAAAGCTAGAAGCGGTTGGTTGCGATATTTCTGCAACAACTAGTTCAATTAGTATTAAAAGAAGTGGCATCCTAAATCCTGTTGACATTACTACTGATGTGCATCCAGGCTTTCCTACGGATTTACAGGCTCAGTGGATCGCTCTAATGTCTGTTGCAAATGGGAAATCAGTTGTCACGGAATCAATTTACTTGGATCGTTTTTCTCATATTCCAGAATTAGTAAGGCTGGGGGCAAATATTAGTTTAGAGAAAAATGTTGCTACGATCCGCGGACAAAAAAAACTAATTGGGGCTCAAGTTATGTCCACTGATATTAGAGCTAGTGCTTCACTTGTTATAGCAGCCTTAATCGCAGAAGGAAGATCTGATATTAGTCGAGTCTATCACATCGATCGTGGATACGAGAATATTGAAGAGAAATTTAGAATGTTGGGTGCAGACATTCATCGCGAAAAAGAATAAATAAAGTTGGGAATATTTATTTTTTTATGATTAAAATTACTACTCTCATGTTTGAGAATATGTTATGCGGATTGTAATTATTGGTGCAGGAGAAGTTGGCTTTCATGTCGCTAAGGCATTGAGTCAAGATGATCATGATATCACTGTAATTGATATTGATTCGGTCAAATGCAAGCGAGCATCTGAATCTTTAGACGTTATCGTTATTGAAGGTAATGGTGCAAGTCCCCGCAATCTTTCCGAAGCAAACGTCCAAGAGGCTGATTATGTTCTTTGTTTGACTAGAGTGGATGAAGTCAACCTTATAGCTTCTCAACAAGCAAATGAACTTGGAGCAAAAAAAATTATTGCTCGCCTTCGAAATCAACAGTATTCAACACGTGATTCAATAATTAAGCCTGAAAAATTTGGCATAGATCATGTCATTCACCCAGAAAGAGAAGCGGTCAAAGAAATCGTGAAATTAGTTCGCCACTCTTACGCAACTCAAGTTATGGATTTTGAAGGTGGAAGAATGCAAATGATTGGAATTAGGTTAGAGGAATCTTCTCCTATTATTGGTAAAACTGTACGTGAAATTTGTGATGAGGATAGAGATTTCAGATTTGGCATTGTTACAGTCATGCGAGAAGGAGAATCGCACGTTCCATGGTCGGACTTTGTTTTTAAGCACATTGACACTGCATATTTTATAGTCAAAAAAGAACGATTGAATTCTTTGATGTATATGCTTGGTAAAGAAGCAACCGAGACTAATTCAGTAGTTATTTTGGGAGGAAGTAAGATTGGCAGAAGCATTGCGGAGGAGCTTGAGGAAGAATTAAATGTCCGGTTGATAGATAGTAATCGTGAAAAAGCTGAATGGCTTGCTTCAAATTTAAAACAAACAATGGTTTTGCATGGCGATGGTACTGATGTAGAGTTTTTAAAATCTGAAAATATTGAAGAGGCTGATAGCTTTATAACTGTTACTCAAAACGAGCAAACAAATCTACTATCTGGAATGCTTGCTCATCACTTGGGTGCAAATCAAACAGTTATTCATTTAAGTACCACAGAATATATGCCTATCGTTCAAGAAATAGGGCTTGGTTCGGTAATGAGTAAAAATATGTCTACCGTCAATTCTATATTAAAGTTCATATCTAGCAGCAAAGCAGAGTCTCCTGTAACTACATTTGATGAAATAGATGTTGAAGTTGTAGAATTTAGTCCAGAGCCTGGAAGCAGAGTCACTACATCTCAATTAAAAGATATAAAATTTCCAGAAGATAGTATTGTTGGCGTCATCAATCATCACGGTCAACTTTCAATTGCACGAGGCGAATCACAGCTAACAGACGAAGATACTGTTTTGGTCTTTGCTAAGTCAAATGTAGTATCAAAATTAAGAAAATTATTTGAGTCTTAATTGAATATAAAGACTATTCTCAATATCCTAGCAGCGATGTTGGCGATAATTGGTGTATCAATGCTTTTCCCATTTTTTGTTGGCTATATTTATGGTGAATCCAATTTATCGGCATATTTGTTTTCTATGGCTGGATGTTTTTTGGTTTCTGTACCAGTTTGGATATTCACAAGAAGAAGTCGAAAATTATCAATAAAAGACGGTTTTGCTTTAGTCACTTTTGCTTGGATTGTTGTAGCAATTGCTGGCTCTTTACCATTTTATTTTACTGGTGCAATTCCAAACTATACAGATGCATGGTTTGAGGCTATGTCAGGAGTGACAACAACAGGCGCTACAATAATTGGAAACATTACTACATTACCCCATCTTGAAAATGGCATCGAAAGCCTTCCCAAAGGGATTTTATTTTGGAGATCTTTTTTACAGTGGATTGGTGGGATGGGTATTATTGTATTTACGATTGCAATATTACCTCTTTTAGGTGTTGGTGGAGTTCAGCTTTTTAAAGCAGAGGTTCCCGGTCCAGTTGCAGATAAGATTAAACCAAGAGTAAAAGAAACGGCAAAAATTCTTTGGATGGTATATGTAGGCTTTACTGTTTTACAGATGGGTCTTTTAAGGATAGCCGGCATGCCCTTATTTGATGCTATTTGTCATGCATTTACAACAATGCCAACTGGAGGCTTTAGCACTCAAAACGCTAGTATTGCGGCATATAATAGTCCTCTAATTCAATATATTATTATATTTTTCATGTTTGTTGCTGGAATAAATTTTACACTCCACTTTAGAACTATTACGGGCAACTTTACCGCTCTTTTTAAGGATTACGAGCTTAAAGTTTACATTCTAACTATTTTATTCGCGACATTAGTAATATTCTTGAGCATTTCGTCTTCAAGCTCAGACTGGTCCCATAACGGATTCATGGTTTCGCTTTTTCAATCTATCGCTATTATGACAGGCACAGGATATGCAAATGCTGACTATGAGATGTGGCCATATTTTTGTCAATTAGCATTATTTATTTTAATGTTTTTTGGTGCGATGGGTGGCTCAACCAGCGGCGGCATGAAGTTAACCAGAATTATATTATTGATTAAATATGCTGCGACCGAGACTCGAAGAATGTTGCACTCACGAGCAATCATTCCCTTAAGAATTGGAGAAAGATCAATCGGCGACGATATTGTTCGCAATACCCTAGGTTTTTTCTTAATCTATTTATCTATATTTGTTTTAACTGCACTGGTATTGACGACGTTCAATTTAGATTTAATTTCTGCGTTTGGAGCTGCAGCGTCTGCAATAGGAAACGTAGGTCCTGCATTCGGAGAGTTTGGGCCAACTGATAATTATGCACTTCTCAATCCGATAGGTAAATGGCTACTTAGTTTTTGTATGTTGTTGGGTAGGTTGGAAATATTTACTATTTTAGTGCTTTTTACAAGAAGCTTTAGAGAATGACATGGGAAATATTTTAAAACATATTAATGATAAAACTGCAACATTAACGATTAATAGACCAGAGGCTCTTAACGCCTTCAATGAAGAGGTAATTGAGAAGCTAGAATTTGTTATTGAAGAAACGATTAAAGATGATAATGTTGGCGTCATAATTATTACCGGAGCAGGGGAAAAATCGTTCATTGCTGGAGCAGATATCAAGGCAATGCAAAAGATGGATCAAGCCTCAGCCTTAGAGTTTGGGAAAAAAGGACAATTACTTACAAAAATGATTGAAAACTCCCCTAAACCTGTAATTGCTGCAGTTAACGGATTTGCTTTAGGCGGTGGGTGTGAAATTAGTTTGGCGTGCCATATTCGAATTGCGAGCGAAAATGCTGTATTTTCACAGCCAGAGGTGTCGCTTGGAATTTTGCCAGGATGGGGTGGAACCCAAAGACTTCCAAGAATAGTTGGGTACGGATTGGCCAATGAAATGATTGTATCAGGGAAAATGGTTGACGCTAAAGAAGCTCTCAGAACCGGATTAGTCAATCATGTGGTTGCCTTAACAGATTTATTAGATAAATGCGAAGAGGTGGCTTCGCAAATACTTAAAAACGGACCAAATGCTATTGCTCAATCATTAAAGTGTATTAATGGCAGTATTGGATTAGATCTTGAATCGGGACTTAAAATGGAAGTAACTAGATTTAGTGAATTATTTTCCACTGATGAAACCAAAGAAGGTTTATCAGCTTTTGTTGAAAAAAGAAAGCCCAATTTTAGATAGTATGATATCAAAAGCTGTAAAAAAATCCCCTACATTATTTGAAGCTTTACTTCCAATTCTATGTTTGATCGTTTTGCTTTCACTGTCTGTTTACATTTATGGCGATGATTCCTCTTATGGCGGTAATCAAATTGCGCTGATTGTATGTGCCGGTATTGCATCTATCATTGGAATAAAAAATGGGTATAAATGGAAAGAGATTGAATCTGGCATTATAAAGGGTATATCAACGGCTATGGGAGCCATATTAATTTTGCTTGCCGTTGGAGCAATGATCGGCACTTGGATTATGTCTGGATTGGTTCCTGCAATGATCTATTATGGCTTAAATATCCTTTCACCATCTATCTTCTATTTTGCAGCGTGTATTATTTGCGCACTCTCGGCACTAAGCATTGGAAGTTCCTGGACCGTTGCTGGAACGCTGGGAGCAGCGTTGATGGGTATAGCGGCTGGATTGGGCCTCTCACCCGAGGTTACTGCTGGTGCTGTCATTTCTGGATCTTATTTTGGAGATAAAATGTCTCCTTTATCTGATACAACAAATCTTGCGCCTGCCGTTGCAGGCACTGATCTATTTACTCATATCAATCATATGATTTGGACAACCGGCCCAAGTCTGCTGATTGCACTTTGCATCTTTCTTTTTATGGGCTTTAATGCAGTTGACACTCAGAACCTTGAAGGTTTAGAGCTTATTCAATCAACCATAGTTAATAACTTTAATATTTCGATTCTATCATTCGTACCATTGATAACTGTTTTTATAATGGCATTTAAAAAAATGCCAGCATTTCCGACTGTTCTTATTGGAGCGATTTTAGGGGGTATTTTTGCTATTGCATTACAACCAAATGTTGTTAACAGCTTTGTTGGAAACACAAATTTGCCAAATTACTTAATTAGCATATCTGGAGTCTGGACCGCACTTCATTCAGGATTTTTCATAGAAAGCGGTGTTGAGGTAGTTGATGATTTACTATCTCGAGGCGGCATGTCGAGTATGCTGAATACCGTATGGTTAGTTATTTCCGCATTAACCTTTGGCGCTGTTCTTGAAACAACTAAGCTTTTAAATACTCTTGTAAAGATAATCTTATCTTTTGCTAAATCAACTTCATCTCTTATAATTACAACAATTGGTACCTGTATCGGTATTAATATTGTAACTGCAGATCAATATATGGCAATTGTTCTACCAGGAAGAATGTTTAAAGCTGAGTTTAAAAGACGTAAGCTTGCTCCAAAAAACCTATCTAGAACACTTGAGGATTCAGCTACTATGACCTCTCCGCTAGTTCCATGGAATACATGCGGAGCGTTTATGTCAGCCTCTTTAGGAATTGCAACCTTTAGTTACTTACCATTTTGCTTTTTCAATATAATCAATCCTCTCATAGCAATTTTTTATGCCCTGTTTAATGTAAAAATCGAAAAAATATAATCGTGCCTTTTGTACTGCATTTCCACGCATTTTTCGATTAAAGAATTTTAATCAGCAAATTCAGTAGTATTTATTATATTACACATAGATTTTGTTAATTATTAATCAATAATTAATTTATACGAATTTAAAACATGCAGGAGAGAACATGGATATGCTTCGAATTTCATTTATAATCCCGTTATTGTTAGGATTATTAAATGCCCAATCTTCAGTGCAAGGAACCGTTACCGATCAAAACGGTAATCCTTTGGCAGGTGCTAACGTTATTGTTAGTGGAACTTCTGTGGGTGCAGCTTCTGATGCCGAAGGACTATATCTAATCAGTATACCGACAGGAACAGTAGAAGGTCAAACTGTCACGCTTGAAGCATCTTATATTGGCTATAAAAGCCAAAATATAAGCGTTGACGTTCCTGCAAGCGGATCGGTTACGCAAAACTTTTCCTTAGAGATAGATGCAATTGGTTTACAGGCAATTAGTGTTACAGCTCTAGGTTTTGAGGCAAATCGTGATCAACAAGGCTCAACAAGCTCATCAATAAATTCTGGTGATATGACGAGGTCGGGCGAATCATTAATGGCAAATTCTCTAGCTGGTAAAGCTTCAAATGTTATTGTAAATCCCTCCGCTGGTGATCCAGGCGCTTCAACATCAATTAAAATTCGAGGTGCAAATACCATTTCTGGCGCCAATCAACCTCTAATTGTTGTTGACGGGATGCCCATAAATAACTCTACAACTTATGGTGGAGGTAATAATATAACTGGGGGCAGAACTGGTGGATCTACTCAGCAATCCAGAATTAACGATATCAATGCAAACGATATTGCATCGGTTGAAGTTTTAAAAGGTGCTTCTGCAGCTGCGTTGTGGGGTTCAAAAGCTGCTAACGGAGTAATAGTTATCAAGACGAAAGATGGTTCTAGTTCTGGAAAAATGAAAATGACGTATAAGCGCACAGAATCATTTGATCAAATTCATGAGCAAATTCCTATGCAGGATACCTATGGTCAGGGTAGAGACGGAAGTTTTAGAGCCGGTATCCATGAATCTTGGGGTGATAAAATTTCAGAGAGAACAGGTGGAGCAGATGTTGTTGATACGAGCCGTCCTTACTTTGTATCTGGAGAAGGTGAAAATAGCTTTACGCAATACACTATAGTTGAGAAAAATTCCAAAGATATTTTCGTCAAGGATAATTTCGATGCGGTTTTTCAAACAGGCAGGTTTGCTCAAGATGACTTTCAGGTTTCAGGCGGCGATGCTACCAAAACATATCTATTTAGCTACGGACGGTTAAGGCAAAATGGTATTGTTCGAAATTCTTTTTACGATCGAGATAATTTTAGATTGAATACCAAATTTAAACTCTCTGATAAAATTACTATGACCTCAAAAGCTGGATACACTTATAGTAATGCCAATAGGATCCAGCAAAGCTCAAATACAGCAGGTCTTTTAATAGGTCTTTTAAGAACATCTCCTGACTTTGATAATTCGCATTATAAGGGAACATATGTTAGCGGTGGTGTAGAATACAGAGGGCGCCACAGATCTTACAGAAAATATCTTGGACAAACTCTTAACCCAACATATAATAACCCCCTATGGACAATTAATGAGCAAAAATCTACCACTGGCGTGAATAGGCTCATAATGTCCAATGAAATGAACTATAAATTAAGAGAGGGTACTGATATTGTTGCTAGAGCAGGAATTGATACTTACACAGATAATAGGGATTGGTTTTTCCCAGTTGGATCGGCAGGATCACGGGTAAATGGTGTATTTGCTCAAGATGTTATAACCAATAAAGAGACGAACTATGACCTTATTGGACGACATAATCTAAAATTTTCTGATGATCTTTCAATGGTTGCAACTTTGGGATACAATTGGAATGATAGGGGTTATAGTAGAACATCAACAAGAATCGATAGTTTCCTAGTTAATACCTCAAAACAAACGGTTAATGTGAATACCGGAGCACGTTTTTCAACAGCAGATAATGCCAGGATTTTTATTAGATCTACTCGTACATATGGCGTTCTATCAATTGATGCCTTGGATCAAATATTCCTTAACTTATCTGGAGCATTTGAAGATCATTCTTCAATTAGTAAATCGTATTTTTATCCAGCTATGGATGTGGCCGTTCAGCTAACAAATTATGTCCCTGTTCCGTTTTCCTTTTTAAAGGCACGTTTTGCCTATGGTCAAGTAGGTGTCCGACCCTCAGCACATCGCTTCCAAACTTTAGCTGAATCAGGATTCTCTTATAGTTCTTATAGCGATCCTTTAAGTATCAGCGACTGGGGCGGAGGCTACCGTCTTGATGATGATCAAGGCAATAAAGATATTAAGCCTGAGGTAAAAACTGAAACAGAGTTTGGATTAGACTTTAGAATGTTTGATGATCGATTTGCGTTTGGCTTTACGAGCTATTATAATAAAATTGTTGATATGTTGATCAGTGTTCAAAAAGCTCCTAGCACTGGTGCTGATACTCAGTATGATAATGCCGCTGAAATGGAAAATAAGGGCCTCGAATTGGACGGTTCCTTCAGAGTAAATAACAATCTTGATTTCACGTTCAATTGGTCAACCAATAAAAATAAAGTTTTAAAATTAACAGAGGGTACTCAAATCCTTACTTTGGTAGGAGGATCGGTTAGTTCGGTTGCCGCAGATCCCTCCTTTGATGGGAATACCCATGCCTTAGGAGCATTATATGGTACTGGATCTGTCAGAGACGACGATGGAAAATTAATTTTAGATGCCAATGGATTTCCTCAAATAACTTCTACTCCAGTTATCTTAGGTGACCCCAACCCTGATTGGAGAGGAACATTCGGATTTAATGGAAAAATAAGCGGTGTTTCTTTTAACGTTTTATTTGAGCATTCTCAAGGTGGCGATTATTCTCCCAGAACTCAGTGGGTATTAAGAAGATTTGGTACGACCAAAGAAACTGATAATGAAGTAAAGCTCGATGAAGATCTTGTAAATTTTGATGGAAATGTAGTACCTGCAGGAACCATAGTACGAGGACACATACATGATTTTGGTGGAGGAAAAGTTGTCTTAGATGAAACGTGGTACCGTCATGGAATTGGCGGAGGCTTTGGTGACAATCAAGCATATAATTTTTCTATAAAAGATGCAACCTATACTAAATTGAGGGAGATATCAATAGGCTATGACTTGATCCATCCTGCCATTACTTCAATGGGTCTAAGTTCTGTAACATTTAGATGGACCGGTCGAAATTTGTGGTCAAGCTACAAAGAACTTGTGGGTGTTGATCCAGCTGTAAATCAAAGTGGAGTATCTAGTGGTTTTGGGTTGGATTATTTTACTAATCCAAGCACCAAATCCTATTTATTCTCATTAACGGCTAACTTTTAAAGGAGGGTATGATGATTATGTTAAAAGAAAAAGGATTAAAAACTATGACTAGACTTCTAAAAATTTCAGCATTAACAATTTCATTTGTTTTTATTTCATGTGAAATTCCTGAAAATTTAAATGATAACCCAAACGATCTCACGGTATCAGATGTTGATGCTAATTTATTCTTAAACGGCGCTCAATTAGCTAACAACATAGTTCAGGTAAGTCACTTAAATAGAATTTCAGGCATGTTCTCTGGGCAACTTGTGGGTTATGCCTCATTGTACTCCAATATTTATGGCTATTCTTTATCCACTGTTGAAACAAACGGCGAATGGAACCGTGCATACATTGGAGTTGTGGCTAATACAAGACACATAATTGAAAGTGCGCCAAGCGACAAGCTTCTTGTTGGAATAGCAATGATATTAGAAGCTCATGCGATTAGCACCCTAGCTATTTTAACTGGCGATATTCCGTACTCAGAGATGCTAACATTGAACGATTCTCCTAAATTTGATAATCAGAAAGATGTATTGTCCGAATGCTTAACACTTCTCTCAGGAGCCATAGATGAACTCGCTCAGGCAAACAGTAGAAGTGAGCCGTTTGACCTTTATTTTAATGGCGATAAAGATAAGTGGGTCTCTGCGGCATACACACTGAAAGCAAGAATCAATCTCGTAATGAAAGATTATGCTGCAGCTCTTTCTTCAGCTGGTATGGGTATTTCTTCCTCAAGTGGAGACATGATGTATAATCCAAGATCAGCTCAGAATGGGCAAGCAAATTTGTTTTGGGAGATTTTAAATGGCTCCAGATCAGGTGATTTAGGAAATGCTAAGCAAGGCCAAACAAGTTATTTGATAGATTTATTAGATCCTTCCCATTCCGATTATCGTGGTAATGCGAAAACAAATGAAGAAGCAAGGCTCGGTTATTATTCCATTGACGAAACGTCTGCATCTGGCAACACGGGAGTTGTAATGGGTACAGAACCTCAGCCTATGCTTACTTATACAGAAAATCAGCTAATCAAAGCGGAGGCCTCAGCTCGAACAACTGGTTTTTCATCAGGTCTTAGTGCATTAAATAGCTACAGAGTGTGGCTTGCAAGCGGAGGAAGGCTCAATGCAAACCACAACGATGCAACTAAATATAAATACGATGCATACCTTGAAGCTGATTTTGTAAGCGGTGGAATGGAAAATTCTGATGGATTAACAAAAGAACAAGCATTGTTGAGAGAAATTATTGAAGAGCGCTACGTTTCTGGTTTTGGCACTTATATGCCCTTTAATGATCATCGTAGATTACGCGGTGCTGGAGAAACCAATCTTATACCACCTTTCCCTCTCAATAACACAACCACTACAACACACGTTGAAAGATTGCCTTGGGCGGAAGATGAGATTATTTCAAACTCAAGCGTAGATGAAGATCCAGGTCTGTTTGAAAAAACCCAAGTAAATCGATAAATAACTACACAACATTCTTATTTAAAAAAACCTCTACAGTTTGTAGAGGTTTTTTTTATTTCTTATATTATTTAAGATTTTATGTCTGATTTATCCTTAGTTAAAAAATTATTCATAATTTTTGCATGGACAATTTTTTGTTACTTTTTCAGCTCTTTTATCGTTGAGACAGATAGAATTCAAGACGGTCTATTTATCCTTATGGTCTGTGCAGGACTGTGGATGTCTGAAATTATACCACTTCCAGTTACAGCCCTTCTTGTACCAGTATTAGCGTACTTTTTTAAAATACTTTCACCAGCAGCTGCCATGGCGCCATTTTCAAACACGATCATTTTTTTATTTATGGGAGGGTTTACTTTAGCTGCACTTCTTAACAAGCATGGAATTGACTTATGGCTTGCAGAGCGCGTCATAAAATTAGCAAAGGGTAGTTTGTGGCTATCAGTGATAGGCTTTTATGCTATTACGAGTATATTATCAATGTTTATAAGCAACACTGCAACCACAGCGATGATGGTACCTATAGCTGTGTCCTTAATTGATAAAAAGTTTCCACGAATGAGGACCATGTTAATATTGGGAACTGCCTATGCTGCAAATATAGGAGGTAACGGTACCGTTGTTGGCTCTCCGCCAAATGCAATCGCCGCCGCCGCATTAAATTTAAGTTTTATTGATTGGTTTAAGATAGGTTTTCCTACAATGCTGTTAATGTTTCCTTTGGTAGTGATTGCTCTTTGGTATGTGATTAAACCGGAAAGCGATGCCTATGTTAATCGTTTGGATAGTGATAATTTTATCTGGACACCTCTTGCGAAGGGTACAATTGTGCTCTTTTTATTCACAGTAACGTGCTGGATACTATCGAGCCAACTATCTAATTTTTTTGGTTTGAAAAAATTTGACCACATGATTGCAATTTTAATCACAGCCTTAGCTCCAGCTTTTGGACTATTAAGTTGGAAAGAATTAGAAAAGAAAATAGGTTGGGGCATCCTGATAATTTTTGGGGGAGGCCTCTGCCTGTCAACCGTTTTGGCTACTACCGGCACAACAGCATGGATAGCATCGTCAATTTTCAATGCATTTAGTTCCGCACCATTGTGGGTAATACTGATGACATCTATAGCAATGATGGTCTTTTTAACAGAAATTTCTTCCAATACTGGTTCCGCCGCAATATTGGTTCCTGTGATGTTTGCTCTATCAGATCAATTTAGCCCCGCATTTGCGTTTGCAATGGTTTTCGGTATTGGTCTTGCAGCAAATTGTGCATTTATGTTACCGATAGCAACTCCTCCAAATGCATTGGTTTATGGAACAGGCTATATTGAGCAGAAACAAATGCTTAAAACTGGAATGATACTCAATATTTTTTCAATAGGCGTTGTATTTCTTTTAGTATCATTTCTTGTATGAATTCATCATTTATCTTTCATAAATCAGTATTTATAAGCTACATGTTCATGGCTTTACTGATTCTAAGCTGCGAAGAGACGAAAAATGTTGAAGAGGCGCCTACTCCTACTCCACCAATCGTAATAGAGCCTGAAGTGTTTCCTGGTCTTGGTTATGATGGTCCATATGAGGTGGGGTTGGTGTATTACGGTCGTGAAAGTTACATCGAATACCATCCTGGCGATTTACCCATAATTTTATCAGCTCCTCATGGCGGCCGTCTAACTCCAGATGAGATTCCAGACAGAACGTATGGAACGACTGTAACCGATGATAATACCTACGAACTGACAAAAGTTATCATGGATACAATGAAAGTTCGTTTTGGAGGAATGCCCCATGTAATTCTTTGCAGGCTAAAACGAACCAAGCTGGACGCGAATCGTGATAGCATAGAGGCCGCCCAGGGTAATAGATTCGCCCTTCGTGCTTGGCAAGAATACCATCACTATATAAATACAGCAAAAAATAAAATTGAAGCAGACCATTATAGTGGACTTTTTTTTGATATGCATGGCCACGGTGTAAATCCAGATGGATTTTATGACCTCAGAACATGGCTAGGGTACCTAGTACCCGGCGATATCTTAGATCAGAGTGATAATACCCTCAATACGGTAGAAAACGCCAGAAAAACAAGTATTCGGGCCTTGGTTGATACTTCAAGATTCGACTTTATACAAGTATTGAGAGGTAAAAATAGTTTTGGCGCTATTTTAGATAGCCTTAACTATAAATCTATTCCCAGCGTCAATGATCCAGGACCGCAAGGATCACGTTATTTCTCAGGTGGATACAATACAGCTAAACATGGTTCTAGGAGTAGTGGTATGATAAGTGCGATTCAGATCGAAGCCCCTAAACCGGGTATTCGTCAAAACGTTACAACTTGGTCGCAATTTGCAAAATCATTCACAATAACTGTAGATGAATTTTTCTATCGCCATTTGAATAGAAGAATCAAGCCTTAGTTATTTAGATCATTGAAGAATAACTCTGCAGCTTGTGGTGCCATTCCACTCGAGGAATGACCGACCTTTTCAACTGTTAAATACGACCAGTTAAGATCGATACCAATATTGGAGGCTTCCTGTGAGGCAGAATTATAATAGAAATTTGCTCTTTCAACTCTGTTGGATCCTTGCCTATTGGCTTCAACGGTTCTTCGCAAGTCTGAGTCATAAGGGTTTGTATCGTTTTCACCAACCATCACAATCATCGGCAATTGCAGTTTTTCAGTCAAATTATTATTATCAAATGGAGAGTTATTAAGACCATAGGGAAATTTTTCAGTATAATTCGGAATAGTATACCAACCGCTTCCAGCAGAAATAATCAATTTTGCTCGTTCGGGTTTTGTAAAAAAAGCATATCTATGAACGAACTGTCCTCCACCTGAAAACCCGTAAATACCATATGTATCATGCGTTGTAACATTGTTTTCTTTTAAAAATGAGAAAATCTCTTCAATTAGATTATAAGTCCATGTAGTCGAATCTCTAAATTGTCCATTGGGTTCAACCATCATCCCATTTTGGTAGTTCCAACTTGTTGGAAATTCAGCTTCATTAAATTCTGGACAAATAATCGTGAATTTATAAAGGTCAGCAGATTCGCTCCAATCACCACAATTTGATATAACGCTTCGACTGTGTCCATGCATTACAAAAATCACAGGAAGGTTGGTCGCACCCTCAACTGGAAGATAGGTGTATACATTAATAGGTTTATCCGCTAACGGGGGGTAATTATTGAATACAAATTTTCCATTTCTAAACTTTAAAAAAGTATCTTCTTGAGGTTCTTCTACGACGCTATCTCCCGATGATTTCTCTTCACAACTAGTAAAAAGTAATAGCGATGAAAGAAGAATATATTTAAAATATTTCATGTGAAAGAGTGCCTTGAATCCGTTAATTTGTGAATTAAAAGTTAATGTAAAATTATCTAGGGTAACAAAACAAAACACTAGCATATGAATAATTCAAAAAAACGTTTTGTCGTACTTTGCCATGATGCGTTTAACTACATAAAAAATAAAACAGGAAATATGCTCATTCGCTATCGCCCAGATGAGGTAGTAGCAGTAATCGATAGAGAAAAAGTAGGTAGCAACTGTGAAGAGGAAGTTGGAGTAGGGGGAGATACCCCAATATTAGCTAATTTTAATGCTGCGCTTCCTCTTAAACCTGATACACTTGTAATAGGAAATGCAACACAAGGAGGGTTTATAACGGAAGAATACCGAGAGGAAATAGCCAATGCTATAAATGCTGGATGCGACGTAATTAGCGGTATGCATCAATTCTTAAATGATGACGATGATTTAAGAAGTAGGGCAGAAAAGCGTGGTGTACAACTTATAGATCTTAGAATGGCTCCCAACCCTCCGCACTTTCCAACCGGATCCTGGCAAAATAGAAAAATACCTGTACTGTTGATTGTTGGCACGGACTGTGATACGGGAAAAATGACCACGGCCTGGGAGCTTTCAAAACGCTTAAAGGATCGGGGAAGGAGGGTGGAATTTATTGGCACGGGTCAAACAGGTATTTTGCTCAGCGGATCTGGAGTACCCATTGATGCCGTTAAAGCGGATTTTATGGCTGGAGAAATTGAATATTTGATTGACAACGTGCCAAATAATACAGAGCTTGTTATTGTTGAAGGTCAGGGAGCTTTGACCAACCAATTCTATGCCGGTGTAACTTTGGGATTAATGCATGGTGCGATGCCAGATTACATGCTCATGACACATGATCCAACAAGAGACCTAGACGTTACAGATTTCCCAATGACAACAATGAAACATGTTATGGATCTACATCTCGATCTAATGAAGTCTTTTAAGCAATCAAGGTTTATTGGTATCAACCTATTGACATTTGCTTTTGATAACGAGAAAGCCTTAAAGATTATTGAAAATTCTCGGAAAGAATTTAATATGGAAACTACGGATTTGATTAGGTTTGGGGATAAAGGCTTGCTTGATGCTATTGAGGGAGTGTTATGATAAGAGTAAGATTCTTAATTTTTATACTTTTTATCGCAGCATGTCAGAATAGAGGTATATACGAAGAGTCAAAAAATAAAGTAGCACGCTCTAGCAGGGGAGCAGTATCCACTGCGCACCCACTAGCAACAAAGGCTGCTGTAAAAATATTATCAGCTGGAGGGAATGCTATGGATGCTGCTGTTGCTGCAGCATTTACCCTTGCAGTAGTTGAGCCAACAATGAATGGTTTAGGTGGAAGAACCCAAATATTAATCTATAACCCTACTACAGGATATCATGGTATAGATGCTACTACTGCGGCTCCCAATGACTACGATTATGATAATGCGCCTAAGAAAAAATACGGATATCCAAGTATTGGTATCCCAGGAACGGTTAAGGGCTTGGTAAAAGGAATCGAACAATTTGGCTCAATGGCTCTTTCTGATGTCATGGTGGACGCAATAGCACATGCTGAAAAAGGGCATTATCTGATAGAAGGCGAAGCAAGGAGGATGAAAAATGTAAACGAACAGCTGAATGAATTTTCTGGTACTAGATATTACTTTACGAATACGGATGGCACTCCAATTAAATCTGGTAAATTATTTATTCAAAATGATTTATCAAAAGTACTTAAAGCTATATCTAATCAAGGTTCAAGCGTATTTTATACGGGTTGGATCGCTGAAAAAATGGTTGCGGATAATATAAAGAATGGCGGAGTCTTGTCGATGAAGGCTTTGGCGTCCTATGAAGCAAAAGAATCCCATATTGTGTCAGGAAGTTATCGCGGTTACACTTTAAATGCGTTGTGGATGCCAGCTTTTGGAGCTATTACTATTGAGGCTCTTCAAATTTTAGAACAGCTCGAGGTTAAACTTTTAGACAAGATTGATTGGGCTGAAGCAATTTACAACGCGATCGATGCGGCTTATCTTGATCGTAGAGTACAATTTACTTTAGATGACGCCAAAAGACTTACATCTAAAGGATGGGCGAATAAGCGTGCTAACGATATTAAAAATAAGCAAATATCTTCATACCTAACCCCTCTCCCTGAATCATACACTGCACTGCATGGCCATACGACCCATTTAACGGTTGCCGACAGAAATGGAATGGTTGTTTCACTAACTCAGACCATCGGAACTACGATGGGATCAAAAGTTGCAACCCCGGGCTTAGGATTTATGTACGCTCAAACACTGGGCGGTTATCTTGGTGAGGTAAAACCTGGCGATAGAGCACCATCGCATATATCACCCATAATTGTTTCTCGCGAAGGTAAGCCTTTCTTAGCGTTAGGCGCAGCTGGAGGTTCCCGCATTCCTTCTTCTATTGTTTCCGTAATTAGTAGGGTAATTGATCAAAATCTTTCCCTAGCTGATGCGATGTTAAAGCCGCGCGTTCATCCTGCAAACAATAAAATAGAAATTGAAGTAGTTCATAATAATGGAAATCAATACGACAAAAATTTTGACTATTCCTTAAGCGATACACTGTTTTTTACCCAAAAAGGACACTCAGCAAAACTTCGACAAGGAAAAGGTAATTTTGGAAGAGTGTATGCACTCATGCGCGAAGGAAATGAATGGGTTGCAGTCTCAGACCCAGATTGGCAAGGAAGTAGTGGCGCCGTGAAGTAATTATGGATTTTCATTTTGAAACATATCGAATTGAATGCACACACCCCTTTGGAATTTCACGCAGTTCACATTCGCATTACGATATTGTCTTTATTTATCTTGAATTTGATGGGTTAGTGGGAAGGGGTGAGGCGGCACCTTCAAACCGTTATAGCGAGTCAACCGAACGCATACTTTCAGTTTTGGATAATGGAATTGTTGTGCCAGATAATATTTATGACATTGATAGTTTTTGCACAAAGCTATTCGATCAATGTGAAAATATAAAAGCACTTGAAGCGGCATTTTCTATGGCAGCTCTCGATCTGTGGTGTCAAATAAACAAAAAACCCCTTTACAAGTATTTTAATGCTGATCCCGATCAAGCACCTCAAACTTCGTTCACAATCTCTATAGGCGATATGGATCTTTTGCCTCAAAAAATCAAGGAGGCAGATCCTTATAATATTTTAAAAGTAAAGCTTGGTACAGACTTAATTAAGGACAAGTCTATTATTGAGCATATTCGCCGTGAAACAGACAAAACTATTCGTATTGACGCTAATGAAGGCTGGGATCTTGAAACAGGCATTTCAATGTCATATTGGCTCGCTGATAACAATGTTGAGTTTATTGAGCAGCCCTTTAAATCTTCAAATTTATCAGATACTGCTAAACTAAAAAATAAATCCCCTCTTCCTATAATTGCGGATGAAAATAGCGTGAATGCATCAGATATACCTCGCATAGAAAATGTTTTTGATGGAATTAATATTAAATTAATGAAGTGCGGCAGTTTGTTTGAAGCTGTAAAAATGGTAAATATGGCTCGTGAAAGAGGTATGAAAATAATGCTTGGCTGTATGATTGAGTCCTCAGTTGCTATAACAGCTGCGGCGCACCTTTCGCCCCTCGTTGATTATGCGGATTTAGATGGAAATTTGCTAATAAATAATGATCCATACGCTGGAGTGACTGTTCAAAATGGAAAGTTAATTTTACCCCAGGAAAATGGTTGCGGAATACAGCTAAATGACGCTAACAAAAAGTTGAGATAGTTAAAAAACTACCTACTGGATATTTTGCTTTTGATATCATCAAATTTTGAATTTGACAATGTATCATAATTTTTATTCGGCAAGTTTTCTATCAATCGTTTTGCTTGCTTGAATCTATCATCTGTCGCGGGATGTGTGCTAAAAAATCCCGCCGAATTTCCCCCATCCTTCTTTGATAATTTTTTAAAAAAAGATTGGGATCCAATAGGGTCAAAACCTGCGTCATGCATTTGCTGAATTCCTAACCTATCTGCCTCTAATTCATCCCCTCTACTGTAATTCATTAAAACACCAGTACTTGCTAAATCTGCAATCAGGAGCGCATTATCTGTTGTTTCTTGTCCAAAAAGAATTAATCCTAAAATATTTCCAACTTGAAGAACACCGTTTATTGCCCGAGTTTTGCTTAGTCTTTTCATGCTATGCTCACCCACAACGTGCGCTATTTCATGCCCGATAACTGAAGCGAGCTCTGCTTCTGTATCAGCAAAAAGAATCAAACCTGTATTGATATAGCAAAATCCTCCGGGTAATGCAAAAGCATTAACCGAAAGATCATCGACGACTTTAAACTCAAATGGTATGGATTTTCTTTTTGAAACGCCAACCATCCTTTGCCCAATTTCATTGATATAATCTACGATCTCAGGATCATCAATCAGTGAAAGTTGCTTTTCATATTGTTGCGAAATTTTGTAGCCAATTTCCATCTCTTCTTGAGTGGTATAGAGATTAAAGCTGGTAATATTTTGATTAATCTGCGAACAATTAGTATGCAGAAGCGTAATAATTGTAATGCATACTAAAGAGGTTAATTTTCTTAATATTCTATATTTCATCATATACAGCTTAAAATTACCATGAGTATTAAAAACTTTAAACTTCTTTTGATTATTTTATTGTCGTTTCTTAAGAAGGTATCTAAAAATTTATATTTTTTAAAAAATAATGATATACTATCATTCATATTATTTTAAGTAATTTCTTTTCAGCAATTCGCGCCAAAAAAATGTTTTTTAAGCTTAAATATAGATTCATTTTGTTGCTTTTACCGTCGATATTACTATCAAACAGCAAAATGCACCCAGAAGATCCAAAAAATCGACCACATCATACTCTAGGATATGGATTGCTGGGAACTGTGGTCATTGATGGAGATCACATTTTTGTTGGTCAATCAAGCTCTACATTAAATAACGGATCAATTTATATTTACGATCTTTCTCAAAATGGCGATATTTTAAAACAGGAAATTTTCCCAAATATTTCTGGAACGGTTGA
>CAJWZD010000022.1 GCA_913049685.1 uncultured Fidelibacterota bacterium | reverse complement strand
GTAGCAAAGAAATTATCTCTCTCTAGGGTTGCGCTAAACGGATTAATGTAATCACACTCTCCTTTAGTGAATCGAGATAAACAGGCATAATAACTGTGTACGTAATATACGTTTTCATTTGCTTTTACATTATGCAGTAGCAATCCGTTTGCGCTTGAAAAATTATTCCATCCCATATGGGGGACGAGTTCTGTATCATTGAATTTTTGTACTTTATTTGGAAAAACATTCATACAAGTTGTATGTCCTTCTTCACTAAAACTGCACATTAAATGCATACCTAAACAAATACCTAAGGTGGGTTGTGTTAAGCTCAACAAAGCTTTATCCAGTTCTTTATCTTTAAGGTACTGCATACTCGTATGCGCTTCTCCGACTCCTGGTAATATTACCTTTTCAGAGCGCTGTATTATTTCTGGATCATCGGTTATGATATTTTTATATCCCAACCGATCTAATGCGTAAGAAACAGAGAGAATATTTCCTGCATTATATTTTACGATAGCTATCATAGTACTCCCTTTGTGCTTGGAATTTCAAACGACTGATCTGTATTAATTGCCATACGTATTGATTTTGCAAACGCTTTAAAGATTGATTCTATTTTGTGGTGTTCTATTTTGCCTTTCGATTGTATGTTTAAATTGCACTTCGCAGTATCTGTGAATGATTTAAAAAAATGCATAAACATTTCTGTTGGCATTGAGCCAATTTTTTCACGTTTGAATTCAACATCCCAAACCAACCAGGGCCTTCCCCCAAAATCTATAGCAACTTGCGTTAAGCAATCATCCATTGGCAAAACAAAACCATAGCGACCAATTCCCCTTTTGCTTCCAAGCGCAACGTTAAATGCTTCACCTATGGCTAAAGCCAAATCTTCAATGGTGTGATGTGTATCTATATGAAGATCGCCTATTACATCTACTATTAATCCTATCTTGGCATGTTTGGCCAGTTGCTCAAGCATATGATCAAGAAAACCAATTCCTGTATTGATTTTGGTCTGGTGGTGATAGTCAAGGTTAAGCTTGATCGCAATTTGTGTTTCATCTGTTAGTCTTTGAACTTCAGAGGTTCGAGGTTGGAGTTTGAGAAATTGGTAAATCTCAGACCACGAAGATGTTGAAAGGTCAGCTTTTATTGAAAGATCATTGCCGTAGAATATTTTTTTAGCCTTGAGATTTTCAGCTAACTGCATATCGGTTGCTCTATCACCAATGACAAACGAATTTCCACGATCAAAATTACCGTGAACGTATTTACTTAACATTTGAGTGTCTGGCTTCCTTGTTGGTATATTTTCATGGTCAAAACTTTTATCGATAAAAATATCCTCAAAAACGATCCCTTCGCTTCTGAGGATTTCCAACATAACATTATGGGCAGGCCAAAAAGTTTCTTCTGGAAAAGACTTCGTTCCCAAACCATCTTGATTTGTGACCATAACTAATTTGTAGTCAAACTCTTTTGAAATCTTGGATAGAGATGAGATTACATTGGGTTCAAATTTTAATTTTTTAACGCTGTCTACCTGTTGGGTTTTCACAGGTTCTTCAATAATTGTTCCATCTCTATCTAAAAAAAGTATTTTATTCATAATATTCTCTAATTGTTTTTATAAAAAGCTTGTTCTCAGCTCGCGTACCAATTGTAATTCTCAAGCTATCGCTTACTTGCTTTGTACGATCACGAACATAAATTTTTTTGGAAATTAGGTAACGGTAAAGCCCTTTTGGGTCCTGAGCCTTAATTAAAATAAAGTTGGTATCTGAAATAAAAAGTTCATCAATAGCTTCGACCTCTTTTAACTGTGTTAGCATCCATTTTTTTTCTTTTAAAATCTTTGAAAGGTTGAGTTTAAATGCCTCAATATTATTTAAGGCTTTGATGGCTGCTTTTTGATTTAAAGTACTGATACTGTACGGAGGTTTGATCTTATTAACATAATCTATTATGAGCTTATCTGCTATCGCATATCCAATGCGTGCTCCAGCAAGCCCAAATGACTTACTCATTGTTCTAAGAATAACAACATTGTTATTGCTTTCTGTAAATGGAATGAGTGATGGATTAGAGGAAAAATCAATATACGCTTCGTCGATAACGATTATACCATTAAATGTATTAATCAAGTTTGAGATTTGCTCTTTAGAAATGGTATTTCCAGTAGGGTTATTCGGAGAGCAAATAAAAATTAACTTCAGATCATTTGTCGCATTGATTGTATGTATATCGTTTGGGTCAATCTGAAAATCTTTGTTCAGCTGAAACTTAACCGTTGCTACATTGGAAATGTTTGCTGATACCTCATACATCCCATATGTTGGCTCAAAGGTTGCTATTCGATCTTTTGCTGGTTCACAAAAGACTCGGATCAATAAATCGATTATTTCATCGCTACCATTGCCAACACATAAATTTTTTGTACTTACCGAGTGATAATTGGACAAGCTGTCTATAAGTTTACGGTAGGTGGTGTCAGGATATTTTCTTAATTGCCCATAAGGGTTTTCATTGGCATCCAGACTAATTATATTATTTAAATTAAGAGTTTTCCTCGCGCTTGAATACGGAGATAGGTCTATAATATTTTGCCTTACAAGAGATTGAATCCGAATCATGATTTATTATCCAGTCGAATATCAACAGCCAACGCATGGCCTTGCAAACCTTCCGCGTTGGCCATGGCTTTAATGGAAGGTCCAAGATTTTTTAGTCCTTCCTTGGAAACCGTTTGAAATGAAATCTTCTTTTGAAAGCTTTCAACAGATATACCACTTTCCGCAACTGCTGTTCCACCCGTTGGAAGGGCATGGTTTGTACCGCTGGCATAATCTCCAGCGCTCTCGCAGCTGAAATTTCCCAGGAAAACAGAACCTGCGTTTGAAATTTGACTGCGAAGTGTTCTTGCATTATGGCAGGCGATGATTAAGTGCTCAGGAGCATAAAAATTGCTTAACTCAATGCAATCCTCAATTGAAGACATCAAAACTAGCCTGCTTTTAGAGAGAGATTTTTTTGCTATTTTTTCCCTAGGTAAGGTCTTGATTAAATCTATACAGATATCATTAACTTTTCTCAAAAGCATTTCGCTATCAGAGGCTAAAATAACCTGACTGTCTGCTCCGTGTTCTGCTTGGGAGATTAAATCTGCCGCAATAAATTGAGGATTGGCTGTGTTGTCAGCAACTACAAAAAGTTCACTGGGGCCTGCCAGCATATCGATAGCTACACCTTTTTTCTGAGCGTAAGCTTTTGCTGAGGTAACAAACTGATTACCAGGGCCAAATATTTTGTCTACACTTGGGATCGTTTCTGTCCCCAAAGCAAAGGCTGCAATTGCTTGAATTCCACCAATAGAAAAAATTTCATTTATTCCTAATAGCTTTGCTACGTATAAAATTTCAGGATCAACCCCTCCTTGCTTGTTGGGTGGAGTTGAAACAAAAATATTTCTTACCCCAGCAATTTTTGCAGGAATTGCCAACATCAATAGCGTTGAGAATAAAGGTGCCGAACCTCCAGGGATATACAAGCCTACATTATTTATAGGTCTAGTTTCGCGCCAGCATTGTACGCCCTTTTGGGTTTCAACAACTTGGGTTTTGGATATTTGACTTTCATGAAATTTTTGAATATTCCCTTGGGCAAGTTTAATTGCATTTTTAACATCTAAATCAACCAACTCTGAAGAATTCCGAATGCTTTCCAGTGGAACTTTAAGAGAATCTGATTTGTATTCATCAAATTCTAGTGCAATTTTTTTAACTCCTTCGTCACCATACTTATCGACTGAATTAAAAACTTCATTAATTTTTTCGCTTGTTGAATTTTCGTTGAAAACTGGCCTGGAGAAATATTCTCTCCATTGTGTTCGCTGTGGAAACTTATAAATTTTAATCATGGTATTATTTTCTCGATTGGCATCACTAAAATATCTTTAGCGCCATATTTTTTTATTTTTGTTAAAATATCCCAAAACCTTGACTCATTGATCACGGCTTGTACTGAATTCCAATGCTGCTTTGCTAAAGGTTGAATAGAGGGAGACTCTAGTCCAGGTAATATTGAGATTATTTTATCTAAGTGATCGTTTTTAACATTAAACAAAATATATTTTTTATTTTTAGCCTTAAGCACCGCTGACGTTCTAAAAACAAAATCGTCAATGATAGATTGAATTTCAGGCTTAATATTTGAAGATCTAGCGATTACAGCTTCTGAATTCATAATTATTTCAACTTCTTTCAAGCGGTTTTGGCTTAAGGTGAATCCTGTACTTACTAAATCGCAGACACCATCAGCAAGTCCAATTCCTGGAGAAATTTCTACCGATCCTGAAATTTGATGTATTTTAGCATTTATCTTATGTTGATTCAGAAATTTTTTTAAAGAATTAGGATACGAGGTTGCAATTTTTTTTCCATCAAAAAATTGTAAAGATTCATATTTTATATTTTGGGGAACTGCAAGAGATAATCTGCATTTTGAGAAACCTAGCTTTTGAATCACTTCCAGGTCATTATTTCTTTCAAAAAGTAAATTTTGACCTACTATACCTATATCAACGACTCCATTGTTTATATATTTTGGAATGTCAGAGTTGCGTAAATAATATATTTCTAATGGGTAGTTTTTTGCTTTGGTTTTCAGCGCAACATTTTTAGATACAATTTCTATTCCGGAAGATTGTATAAGGTTTTGTGAATTATCAAAAAGTCTTCCACTTTTTTGAATTGCTAGTTTAAGTGTTCCCATAAAAGTCTCACATAAAAAAGCCTGAAGTTGCGGAAATAAAAAAACCCGCCAAAACTGCAGGCGGGTTTAAAAAATAAATTCTTAGTTCGTTTTAAATTAAAAACACGTGACCTGCATCCACATCGTATGATGATGGCAATGGGTTGAAGGCCAAGTTTTTAAGTTATTGCTCATAGCATATATTAAAATAAAATTTTTTCTTGTTCTAGTATTTTTTATCAAAAAATTGATACGGGGCTTTTATCCCACAAAAGTATATCCCACTTTAGCATATGCTGGGGATAAAAAAATAACGCCGTTTTGGAGAGTTGTAGATTCATCTTCAAAATTGGCTAGGAAGTTGGCATGTGGAATCGATTATATCATTCAACGTCAAGAAATTGAAGGAATGGATAGCCATAAATTGTGTTGATTCAAAAATGCATCATGAGAGTCAAAAAATAGGCTCCGTTGCGTGATCCGTATTCGAGTAAATAATTATCCTTAAAAAATCTTACTATAGGTTTAATTTTTCCATTCATATTCTGCAAAATCAACCAGGTTGATAATCCATCAAAGTCAATTAAATACGGACTCCAACCTATTCTAGATTCATAGGATATAACATTGTTATAAGAATCTATCATCTGGGCAACATACCATCTTCTGTTCTCCCAATCTCCTTGCACACCATAATGAAAGCTATTGTCATTAAAATTTGTTAAAAGATATAAATTTCCTTGCGCTCCGGTTTGATTCCATCTTTTTATCAACCAATTAGAGTTGAAAAGCAATTCTTTTCTATTATCATGCTCTAGATAGCGTGCACCTAAGAGCCATTTGTGGGATGCGCTATATCCAAAACGGAGATCAGTCAATTGATTGTTCTTTATGTACCATAATACTTTTCCGGTTTTAAATGTTGTTGGATGAGCAATCAAGATACCCATCCAACAACATGAAATAAGCACAAAGCGTATCATTTTTTATCCAAATAGAGATGCAATAGGCCCAAGTAAATAGGCAGTGAGTACACCAACTGAGAATATACCCAATGAGATATAAAACATTTTTCGATTGTACTTGCCTGCAACCTCACAGCCTACTTCACCAGATTCTACATCACAAGCAATCTCTTTAAGGGGTTTAAATGACAGATACCCATTAAGCGCGATCATTGAGCCTGAAAATATAAAGATTGCATTCTTGTACTGAGACAGTGTAACTAAAAAAGGGAACAAGCTTACCATTGAGCTTAGTGCTGCACCTCCAGCCAAGGCTGCGACGACCATGGGCAAGGCACAGCAAATCAAAGTCCCAGATGAAGAGAATAAAGCCAGAACATCCATAATGTTATTTTTATTCACAAGTTAACCTTTGTGTTTATGATTCATGCCATGCTTTTTGTGCTTACCTTTTTTTGAATCTTTTATCTCGAGTGATATTTGTTCAACTTTTGTGCCAGTTGGATTGTAATATGCTGCTTCGACATTATAGCCAGCTTCAATGATTTTTTTTACCGCTAATTGATGATCAACTTTGGCGCCTTCTAAAGTAGAGATGATAGTTACTTGATCTTTTAAATCAACTTTTACACCCTTAGTGTAGTTTTTTTTGTCGATGTAAGAAAGCCTTGAAAGGCTTTTTTGTAAACCTTGAGCGCAAAATGAGCAAACCATACCTTTAACTTTAAAAACAACATCGGTTTTGCTTATTTCAAATTTTTTTTTGTTGATGTCGATAGTATTCTCTTGCGCTATCGAAAACGTAATTGCAATTAAGGCCATTAGGGCCAATTTTGTTTTTTTAAACATGTAATCCTCTTAAATAATTATGTTAGTGAAATCGGAAAGGGATTACTGTTAACAAATAAGAGGGGTATTCGACCTCGAAAGAAATGAGTGAAATAAATTTAAATTGTATGGTTTAAGCTTATCCTCATCCAAAAGAATTGGAAAATATTTTTTAGTAAAATTTTGAGTCAAAGCGATATCAGCTATATCTTTAGAAAAGATTTTTTTATCTAAAACTTTATTTTTTATATGATTGCAACCATTCTTACTGTTAATTAACTGTTTATCAATAGCCGCGCAATGGTTTGTATCAGAAGTAATTTTCAAAGGTGAATCGATATTCGGAGTCATCTTCGAATAATCACAACAAGTTGTTTCTATGATTTCTTTACAACATGGCATATTGCAAAACTGATTAATGGTAATAGCCATAACAAGCGACAGGCTTGATGTAATAGAAAAGATTAAATTACCTAATTTGCTTCGAAACATATTTATGATACGAAATTATGCATAAAAAAGTTCAATTCTAAAATAAAAATATTACACACCGATTATGAAAAGGCTGATACTCTGTCCTTGGTGTACCGCTTTTTAGTAGAGTTTTTAAGCTCTAAACAGTACACGGGGAACGCATGACATATAATAGGGCTTATTTGCATACACCCCACTATACACACCCCCAATTCTGAAAAATTGTTCTACAATGTGTGTACGGGTTATATATCTTACCCTACCCCCATCGTTTTCGGTTGGCAGGTTGGAAATTAGGTTGAGTTTTCTGTTTTCAGTTGAGTTAGAAAAGTCACGCACTACTGCTTAAAATATTTGTGGCTTCGAGAAATCAAAGGTTAGGAAAATTTCATAAATGAAGCCACAATATATAGGTGTGTGTAACAAATCAATATATTGAAAAATATTTTTAAAAAAATAAACAAACAATTAAGGAATCATTAATATTTTTTCAGACAACAACACCACGCACAAAAGTCCCTATCTGATTTCAATTTGAGTTAGAAAAGTCACGCACAACTGCTTAAAACTTTGTGGCTTCAAGTAATCAATTGGCAAGGAGAGAGTATTTCAATTAATGAAGCCACAAACAAGGTATGCGTGATGAAGAATATATTGAAAAATATTTTTAATACTGTAAACAAGCAATTAACGAATCATTAATATTTTTTCAGACAACAACACCACGTAAAAATACTTATATATGCACAGCTCTACACTAGGATTATTTCACCTATACACTAGGACTTTATTTAATTCGCCTGACACTCTTTATGCTCACGGACTCTGAAAAACTATATATAAATCCATACATACAAGGGTTGTGATGAACGGATACGGGGCTAGTGTAACCCAAAAGTGTGTAACCAATTGATATATGATAAGATTTAAAAAGATAAGTAACGATTAATTGATACAAAAAAGCCTCAGTCGTGAAACCAAGGCTTTTAAGTGATTATCGTCTGTGCGCGTAGAAGGATTCGAACCTCCGACTTCCTCCTTGTAAGGGAGGCACTCTGACCAACTGAGTTATACGCGCATTAACATAATAAATTTACGCTACTTTTTTATTTTTGCTGTTGTCTTTTTTCTAGATGAATTAAGATTTATTCCGGGAACCGCAATCTTTATTACATCCATCATATCTTTAGCAAAATGAAAGTCTATGTCCTTTTTAATATGATCAGGGATTTCTTCAAGGTCTTTACGGTTGTGATCAGGTAGAATAACAGTTTTAATTCCTGATCTGTGTGCGGCAGTTACTTTTTCTTTTACTCCACCAATGGGAAGGACATTCCCGCGTAATGTAATTTCGCCAGTCATTGCTAATTTACTTTTAACTGGCTTATTAGAAAGAAGTGAAACTATTGATGTAAACATACCCACACCAGCTGAAGGTCCGTCTTTTGGTATTGCTCCCGCAGGAACATGAACATGTATATCAGTTTTTTCATTGAAATCGCTAGAAAAACCAAGAAGATCAGAATTTGATCTAACATACGTCATTGCGGCGGTAGCAGACTCTTTCATAACATCTCCTAGTTGCCCAGTTAAAGTAAGCGCTCCTTTACCTTTCATTTGCGAAGACTCAACAAAAAGAATATCACCACCTGCAGCAGTCCAAGCTAGACCAGTTACAACGCCAGGCTTAGTTGTTCTTTCAGCGATGTCAGAATAAAATCTAGGGGCACCTAGATATTCTGAAATCTTTTTCTTTGTGACTCTAATTTTTTTTGTGTTTTTTTCTATTTTGTCTCTAGCAACTTTTCTAAAAACATTTGCAATCTCACGCTCTAAATTTCTAACACCAGCCTCCCTTGTATATGAACTCATCAATTCTTTAATTGACGCATCGTCGAGGGATACGTCTTTAGTTGATAAAGCATTTTCCTTTAACTGTTTAGGGATAAGATGTTTTTTTGCAATTTGTAATTTTTCATCTTCAATATAACCTGAAAAATTTATGACCTCCATTCTATCCTTTAAAGCTGGTGGGATAGGGTCTTGGTAATTTGCTGTTGCTATGAACATTACCTTGCTTAAATCAAAATCAACCTCTAAATAGTGATCTGCAAAAGCACTATTTTGTTCAGGGTCAAGCACCTCCAATAAAGCTGAAGAAGGGTCTCCTCTAAAATCCATTCCTAATTTATCTATTTCGTCTAGCATAAAAACAGGGTTGTTTGATCCTGCTTTTTTGAGTGACTGTATAATTCTTCCTGGGAGTGCGCCGATATAAGTTCTTCTGTGACCACGGATTTCAGCTTCATCTCTAACGCCGCCCAAAGACATTCTAACAAATTCTCTTCCCATTGATTTTGCAATTGATTTCCCAAGCGAAGTTTTTCCTACTCCAGGAGGACCCGCAAAACATAATATTGGACCACGAATTGCGCTGTCTGGATTATTCTTCATTTTCAAAGCTCGAACAGCTAGATATTCAATGATTCTTTCTTTAACTTTTTCTAAACCATAGTGGTCTTCGTCTAAAATATTTTTAGACTCTTTAACATCAATTGAGTCCTCAGAAGAAATCGACCAGGGGAGGTCTGTTAACCAATCCAAATATGTTCTAGCAACAGTATATTCTGGAGACTGTGTTGGAATTTTTGTAAGTCGGTCAAGTTCTTTCAGCGCCACCTTTTCAGCATCTTCAGGCATTTTTGCCGTTTTGATTGCCTCTTCAATTTCATTTAGCTCAACTTGTGATTCATCTTCCCCAAGCTCCCTTTTGATTGCTTTCATCTGTTCACGCAAATAATATTCGCGCTGTGACTTAGTTATTTCATCGTGAACTTCAGTTTGAATTTCATCGCCGAGCTTGATTCTCTGAATTTCTTTTGTAAGAACCTTTATTGCTTTATCAACTCGCTTTTTTACATCTAACTCTTCTAGAATATCTTGTTTTTCTGGATTAGACACAGTTAGCAATGACACTGCTCTATCAGCTAATCTCGCAGGCTTTTGAATATTTGAAAGCATGCCGGTATGTTCCTCGCTCAAATTAGGGGCTATTTGAATTAATTCTGAGAATGCCTGCCTAAGGTTATTAGCCAAAGCATCTAATTCCATGCTATCCTTTGGAGTCTTATTTGATACTCTTTGAACGACCGCTCTATAATAGGGATCTTTCTCTTTATAGTCTAATATTTTAACACGATCAATTCCTTGAACAATTGCAGACTTGCTATTGTCCGGCATATCAAAAACTTTTAAGACAACCGCGAGTGTACCATATGAATACATATCGCTTGGCTGAGGATCTTCAATGGATCCATCTTCCTGAGCAACAACTACTACATGTTTAGTTTTGGAAGAGAGTTCATTTATCAGTTTAAGAGATTTATCCCTACCAATATATATTGGAATAACTTGTTGAGGAAATAAGACCGTGTTCCTTAAGGGCATAACCGGATATGATTCACCCTCGTCAATTAAATCTTCATTTATATTTTTTTCAAATTCGTCGCTCATTTCAATCCTTATTAATATTAGTTAGTACTTAATGAACAAATAACATGCCAAAATATTGACTGTGCACTATTGTCATAAGAGTATATGTATTTATAATAATTATATGCCATAATGTACTATATTTTCAAAATATGACATGACATGCAGTTATCTCTAAATTCATGTGGCATCTCCATTGAATGAAAATTTTTATCATTTATAGAAATAATTTGATTATTAACATGGCAGCTCATACAATCAGTATCTGATTTATTTATATGAAAAGAAAGCGGTGAAAGTCTCGGGGCTTTTTTACCATCTACGATTATGAGAGGGTATTGATCTTCCTCATATTTTTTAAAAAAAATTGACCAATAAACAAATGTGCTAATAAAAATTACAAGGGAGGTAAGCATAAATGATACCCTGCTAAACAACTTTAGCTAATCTTGCTTGCTCATCAGCATGATATGAACTTCTAACCAGCGCTCCGGACTCAACTACAAGAAAACCCATTTTTAATCCTTCTTCCTTGTAATATTTGAATTCTTCATCAGCTAGATATCTCGACACAGGGAGATGTTTTTTTGTCGGCTGCAAATATTGGCCCATAGTAAAAATTTCTACACCTAAATTAGCAACCTGCTGCATGGTGTTTATTATTTCGTTTTTTGTTTCACCTAATCCAAGCATCATTCCTGTTTTTGTTCTTAAGCCATACTTAACTGATTTGCTTAAGACATCAAGGCTTCTTTGCCATACTGCTTGAGCTCGGACTTGCTTACTAATTCTCTCAACACATTCAACATTATGCGAAAATATTTCTGGCTTAGCACTAAAAACAGTGTGAAGCGATGGAATGTGTCCTTGAAAATCGGGTGTTAGCACTTCAACAGTGCAATTAGGTGCACTCCTATGAATTTGCTTGATGGTTTCTGCCCAAATTTCTGAGCCGAAATCTGCTTTTAGATCATCACGATCTACAGAGGTTATTACTACATGCCGTAGACGCATCTTTTTGACAGCTAATGCAGTTCTGTAAGGTTCCATAATATCAAGTTTTTGCGGTTTACCAGTTTTGACAGAGCAAAAACCACATGCCCTAGTACAAATATCCCCTAGTATCATTATAGTGGCAGTTCCACGGCCCCAGCACTCAAACATATTTGGACACCTAGCTTCTTCGCAAACAGTGTGTAGATTATTAGATGAAACTACGTCTTGTACAAACTTATAATCTTTGCCATACTCTATTTTAATCTTTGGCTTATGAGCAGTTTCAAGCGCTGAATTTGATTTAACGTTGGTTTTGTTCATCTTTTTATTACGCACAAGACTAGTAAAGGTTCTCTAGATTTGAAGATTCAATATATTTTTTGATGGCATTAATAAATTTCGCACCTCCAGAACCATCAATTAAACGGTGATCAAAGCCTAAAGATAGGTTCATCATGCTTTGAATTCCGATTGAATCACCAACACTATCTTCAATAACTACTACTCTTTTTTTAACAGCTCCAACACCTAAAATACCAACATTTGGTTGATTAATAATTGGAGTGCCGATTGTTACATCAAAAACACCAAAATTAGAAATTGAAAATGTTGAACCCGATAATTCATCTGGATTGATTTTTTTTGAACGTGAACGTGATGCAATATCGTTCAAGGATCTGCACAAACCTAAAAAGTTTTTTTCCTCACAATTAAATATTACGGGAACCATTAATCCATCATCAAGTGCAACAGCAATCCCAAGATTTATGTTCTTATGAAAGGTTACAGCAGTATTATTTATAGATGCGTTCATATCGGGAAAGTCTTTTAAGGCTTTAACAACTGCATAAAGAATAAAAGGAGTATATGTAAGATGAAATCCTTCATTTTTTGTAAAAGTGGAGTCATTTTTTTCAATGTAGCTTGCGATATTTGTCATATTTACTTCGTTTACGACATGAACATGCGCGGCTGTATCAATACTTTTTTTCATATGCTCAGCAATGATCTTTCTCATGTTGTCCATCTCTTCTGTATGCGTTGCAGATGCAAAAGATAAAGTATTAACTTTTTTCTCAACGTGTGGCTCATCGCTAAATGTTTTTGATTTTGTATAGCCAAGAATATCTTTTTTTGTAACCCTTCCTTTTCGTCCAGTCCCTTTAATTTGATGTAATTCTTCCATTGAAATATTTTTTTCTCTGGCAGCTTTCATTACAGCTCTTGTTACAAAATTAGTTGTTGTATTTGGCACAGTTGATTTGAGAGAGCTTTCTTTTTGAGAAGGATCTTTCTTAATTATCTCTTTAAATTCTTCTTTAGAGTTATCCAAACTTTTTTCTTGTGAAGCTGAAGGCTCTGATTCATTTTTTACAGATGTTTTAGTTTCAATTTTTGCAATCGTCCTTCCAACTTCAACAACATCATTTACATCTGCTAAAATCTCAACGAGCGTACCCGATTCAATACATGGAATTTCAGAGTCTACCTTATCTGTGCCAATCTCAAGGAATAATTCATCTTTCTCAACAAATTCGCCTACTTTTTTTCTCCATTCAAGGATAGTACCTTCAGTAATTGATTCTCCCATTTTAGGCATAACTATATCTATTATCATTAATACTCCATCAAATCGTTAATTGCGTCTATAATTTGATTGGTTTGTGGAAGAATCTCAGATTCTAGTAAATCGTTATATGGAACATGACAGTCTTTAGCGGCTACACGCTTGATAGGGCCATCAAGATCTTCAAATAACTTATCAGTAACTCTTGCTGAAATTTCTGCACCTACTCCTCCAGTTTTTAAATCTTCATGAACAATTAATAGTTTACCCGTTTTTTTAACAGATCGATATACAGCTTCCCAGTCAATTGGGTTTAAAGTTCTAAGGTCAATAAGATCTACTTCATCTTCATCGAGATTAATTTTTTTAATTGCATCAATGCATTTTTGAACCATGGCTCCCCATGTTACAATAGTAAAATAATTACCTTCTTGAATAATGCTTGCTTTGCCAAATGGAATAAGGAAATCTTTATCAGGTTCGGGAGCAGAGGCATATCCTTGACGGTACAGTCCTTTATGCTCCATGAAAATTACAGGGTCATCCATTCTCAATGCTGTTTTCAATAAGCCTTTTGCATCAGCAGCATTAGATGGGTAGGCAACTCTAATACCTGGAATATTAAAGAAGTAACTGTCAATTGATTGGCTGTGATAAAGACCGCCGTGGATATAGCCACCAACGGCAACACGTATAACCATTGGACATGTCCATCTGCCCTTTGATCTATAGCGCATGCATGCAGCTTCGTCTCTAATTTGCATCATTGCCGGCCAAATATAGTCTCCAAACTGAATTTCAACACAGGGTTTCCATCCGGTAACTGCAAGCCCAATGGCTGTTCCAACTATTGATGCTTCTGCTAAAGGTGAATTGAACACACGATTTTTACCATACTTACTGGTCAAACCTTTGGTTGCTGTAAAAACGCCACCTTTTGGATCTGCTATATCTTCACCATAGATAATCATCTTATCATTAGCATTCATCTCTTCAGACATTGCATGGTTAATTGCATCCACTAAAACAACCTTCTCACTAATTGTATTTTGAGTTGTTTCCTTGACTGCTATTGGTTTTGCATACAGATGATCAAAGGCTGAATTAGGATCTGGATCTACTTGGCTTTGTACCCATTGAATAGAATCTTCAATATATTCATTAACCTCTGACTGAGTTTTTGAAATTTCTTTTTGTGTTAAAATTTTTGCTTTTAAACATTCTTTTTCAAATTTTGTTATGGGGTCACGCTTTATATCAGACTCTAGATCTTTTTGCGATCTGTATTTACGTTGATCATCGGATGAGGAGTGTGAAAGAAGTCTTACAACATGCGAAACAATCACTGATGGACCTTTCCCTTTTCTTGCTCGGTCAGTTGCATGATTAAACGCAAGATTGGTTTCAAAAAAATCAGTTCCATCAACTTCAAATTTTGATAAATTTTTATATCCTGACACCATATCAAAAACAGAGCTTCCAGATGTCTGTTCAGACACATGCACGCTTATAGCATACTCATTGTCTTGTATATGAAAAATTACAGGAAGCTTTTCGCGGCTAGCCCAATTTAGCGCTTCATGAAATTCACCTTCACTTGTGCTTCCTTCACCAGATGAAACGTAGACAATATCTTTTTTATTCTCCCATTTGATGGACATAGCACTTCCTACAGCTTGCAAAAATTGGGTTCCTGTTGGGCTCGATTGGCTTACAATTCTGAGATCTTTGTGGCCATAGTGTTGGGGCATTTGCCTTCCACCAGAATTTGGGTCAGAATCTTTCGCTAAAAATGATAACAGCTGTTCTTTTCCAGTCATGCCGAACCCTAAACAAAAAGCAGCATCTCTGTAATATGGATAAGCCCAATCTTTTGATGGGTGCATATTATTAGCAGCTGCTAATTGGGCAGCTTCGTGCCCTGAACAACCAATATGAAAAAAGGCTTTCCCTTGCTTTAGAAGCGCCATTTCTTTTTCATCTAACTTCCTCGCAATAACCATATTTCGATACACTTCAAGTAATTGTTTTTTTTGAAATCCTTTTAGGTTTGACATTATAAAGCTATCAACTCCCTATCAGATAAATGGATATTTTCATTAAATGCTTTAACGATATTAAGTTTTACCTCTTGCATATTCTGAGGCGCTCCTAGCAATTTTTCCATTGAAGTGACTTTGCAATCAGCTATTCCACAGGGCACTATCATATCAAAAAAACTTAGATCTGTATTTATATTCAATGAAAATCCATGCATGGTAACCCATCTTGAAATTTTTACTCCTTGGGCACCAATCTTTTCGTCATTAACCCATACACCTGTTAATCCTTTTTTTTGATGTGCATCAATGTTGTAAACATTAAGACATTCTATTAAAATATTTTCTAAAGTTCTCATAAACCAAGAAATGTTTTTCTTAAAATTATTAAGGTTTAATATAGGATAACCAACAAGCTGACCGGGTCCATGAAAAGTAATATCACCTCCTCTTTCAACATTATAGACCATTACTCTAGAATTGGTTTTATCGAGCAAGTGTTCTTTATTGGCATTCTTCCCGAGCGTGTAAACAGGTTCATGCTCAACCAAAATAAGGGTATCAGTTTCTTTACCGCTCAATACATCTTGATGGAATTTTTTTTGAAAATCCCAAGATGGCTTATAATCCATTCTTCCTAAATCAAGAATATTGACTCTATTATTCATCTACCAATGAAGCTTAAAAACTCTGCTCTAGTTTCATTTGACTTTCTAAATTGACCAAGCATTGCTGAAGTGGTTGTAAAGCTGTTCTGTTTTGCAACCCCGCGCATTTGCATACACATGTGTCTTCCCTCCATGACTACTGCGACACCTGTAGGCTCCAAGGTCTCTTGAACTGTATTTGCAACTTGATGCGTTAAGCGCTCTTGGACCTGAAGTCTTCGTGAAAACATATCAACTATTCTAGGAATTTTAGATAATCCAATAACTTTTCCGTTTGGAATATATCCAACGTGCACCCTACCAAAAAAAGGAACCATATGATGTTCACACATAGAAAAAAACTCGATATCTCGAACAACAACCATATCGTTGCAATCTTCATCGAAGATTGCATCATTAATTACTTCATCAATTTTAGCACTGTAACCTTGCGTAAAAAAATCCCACGCCTTTGCAGACCTCATAGGTGTTTTTAATAGACCTTCCCTATTCTTATCTTCTCCAATTGATTCAATCAAATCTGCAGTTATTTGTGATATTTTTTCTATTTTGTCATTCATTTTTTCCCCTAATAAATTTTTTATAAATCCATAATGATATAGCGATGATTATAGTTTTCATTCTTTGTGTATTGGGATTTTATCTTTGAGTAAAAATATTATACCATATATAATAGGTGTATCAATAAATGCCATCAGCATTTTAAATAACCATCCATCTATAATGCCATTAAATATCTGTCTTCCATCCCAGACCCCGATGAAAAGGATGCATATTACCAGAGATGTGTCAACTAATTGTGAAGCTATGGTTGAGCCATTATTTCTAAGCCATAGATGTTTACCTCTGGTTAATTTTTTCCAAAAATGGAAAATCCTGACATCTATAAATTGTGCTATTAAATATGCAACCATTGATGCCGCAATTATCCTCCATGCATTACGAAATACTGCATTGTAGATATTATCATTTACTATAGAATCTGGAATAGCGCTAAACTGACCTCCAAGCCAAAGAAAGAATAGAACAAAGATTGATGCTACAAATCCAGAAATAACCACTCTATTAGCTTTTTTTTGACCATAAAGTTCTGAAATAAGGTCAGTCACAAGAAAAGTGATTGGATATGGAAGTATCCCTGCAGATACAATAAAAACCTTAAACCCTAAGTCAACTGTAACAAACTTGTTAGCTATTAAGTTACAAGTAACTAATGATGCTATAAATATTGCTGAGAGAAAATGATAAAAATACTCCCTTGTGTTATCGTTATTCTTCACCATAATAGTCAGTAAATATTGTTGGTGTTTCGTGAAGTCTTATTCTGTGCAATTTAACATCAAGCAATCTAGATTGAATTTCATTCCAAATAAATATAACTAAATTTTCAGAACTTGGCTGCCTATTTTTAAACCAGTCAACTTCAACATCAAATTGACTGTGATCTAAAACATCTATAACATGCGTATTAACAATTTTTTTTAAATGTCCAAGGTCTACAAGGAATCCGGTTTCTTCTTTAATTTCTCCAGTAACCATTACCTCAAGGGTATAGTTATGACCGTGAATTTTTGAGTCTGGACCGAAAACTTCCCAATTTTTTTCATCCGACCAGTCTTTGTGTCCATACTGGTGGGCAGCATTAAAATAAAAAACTTTTGTTAAGTAAGGATTGCTCATGGTTTATTGCTTTATTTTGTTGTTTTAAATTACTATTCTATCAAGAAGGACTCATAGAATTATTATCAAAATATTTTGTTTACAAAATACAATCTATTTTATAGCTCTTTTTGCAAGGCTCTCAATATTTTTAATGATAGAAGCGTTGGACAGAATAATGTCGCACCCCGATGATTTGAAAACATCGTGAGATTCCTTTATAATCCGAGAAATATATCCAATGATAAATAGATTTGAATTCGACTTTAAATCACTTAGAAATTTTGTATTTCCAAAATCTTTTTCGTTTAAATCAACCACCGCTATATTATAATCACTCATATTTTTACTAAAACTTTCAAAAAAACTGATCTCTAAATCAAGATTAGAAAGTTTTTCTGAAATATTAGTTGCTTTCTGAAAGTCTTTTACAAAAATAGCTACTTTATTCATTTATCTAGCTTTGGCACTAATGACCAATTAAACCCCTCAGGAGTATTTAACGATTGATATTCTTTTTCAATTATATTCATTTCAGATCTAAGCGTTTCTATATTTATCGATCTATGTTCTCCTTTATACTCCAAAAACTTTTCTTTTGACTTTTTTAGTAAATTTTTTGCTCCCTTCATATTACCATTTTTTAAATGGACAAAACTAACGGATAATTGAATTAGGCCTTGGATAAATTTTCGATCTTTCAAGTAATAATCTGACCATAGATCTTCCCATACTTCGTGTGCATCGTAATAATTACCATTTTGGAATTCTTTTTTTCCTTGTTTATATAAATCATCAATTTGTTTTAATTCATTCATTTGTCTAATTATCTTTTATTAGCTTTGAAATTTCAGATGAAATAAATCCATGGAAGTCTTTATTTTGTTTGGAAAGATATCTAAGGGACTCTAAATATATTATATCATTTTTTTTATTTATTAAATCTTCAGCTACATCGATAAAAAAATTTCCGCCATTATTAAAATAAAAGGTGATCTCTTTTTTGATATTTTTTTCAATATTCATTTCACTTTGATAGTATTGATTTTTTATCCAAAATGAAATCTCTCTCTTATAACCGCCAGATCGAACGTATTCTCCATTCCAAAATCGGTGCGCTGAGGTAAAATTAACAGTTTGTGATCTTATGCTACCAATCTTAAATGTGCAGGAAGTATTTTCTTTGCGATGCGGTTCCAGAAGAGGGTTTTTGCTTATTTCTTTTACAAGGCAACGAGTATATGGCCATGTCTCATTAATGTTTCTGTTAAAAATATTTGATCTAAATAAATGAAAAGAAAATGCTCCAAGTCGTTCAAAATCCTGCAAAGCAACTTCTACTAAAGCTTCAAATCCTCCTAGACCATTATCGCTTACCCATTGCATTCTGGCTGCTTCTTTTTCAATTTTTTCTGGGATACCTGATTGACAAGCATCCTCAAGCTCTGAAACAAATACAGTTAACCCAAGTCCTTCTTTTGCAACCTTATCTAATATAGATTGATCATCTTCACGCTCAGGAAACTCTAAAGATATACGCTCCATTAATTCTAAAAGTTTTTTTGAATATTCTTTGCGGTTGTCACCGATAATATTCTTTAATGCGTTAAGAATTATTATTGGATGCTCTTTAGACTGGCCCGGGTATTCAGATCTTACGCATCTATCAAAATATTCTTTTATTGTTTTTGAAAGCATATATATCTATTTCTTTTTTTTAGGTGCGTCAAGATCAAAAAAAACGCTAAATGATAAGCCAGTCATTCTAGAAAATTCAGATGGCAAACCTGAGCTCTCATCTTTAATTGGCTTTTTGGAAAATCTATCATAATCTGAATCAGATAATGGATCCCATTTTGAATTAAAGATTTCTGTTATTGGAAGTGAAGATGGATCATGAAAATATCCAAACTCAACACCCCAACGTGGACTAGGCTGTAATCCAAATAAAAAACCAAAGCGATTGCTAGTTCCTCCAGTTAATCCTTTTTGGATGGACATCATTCGAAAACCTATCCATCTCGATTTAAGAAAATCTGTTTCAGTTTTTTTGGTTTTAAATTTATAATAGGTAGCGTCAAGATTATAGTTCGGATTTAATGACCATGCGAGATTAAGCATATCCCATTTATTTTTCTTTTTATAGAGTAAGCGGCTGTAATCTATTCCGGAGCCGTAAATAGGTAAGCCGACTCTAAATCCTAATTCACTATTATCTGACATTCCTATACGATACCACAAGTATGGGACTATATTTTCTACTGAAACAGCATATCCTTTTTTAGCTTTGCCCTTTTCAGGTAAATGTGGATTTATAACAGGATGTGAGGCGCAAGAATAGAGGAAAAATAGATAAGGAAGGGATATTAATCGGTAAATTGAAAAAATATTACTTATAGATGAATAGGTTAGTTGCAAAAATTAGATATTATTTTTAAGCCAATCCATGTTTACTGATTTTGGCCTAGTTATTGGTATTCGTAGCGCCCTATTTATAATAATTTGCGATATAATTCCCATTGCGCGAGATAAACTAAATAATACAGTGTAATAGTTAAATTCTTTTAATCCATAATAATAGAGTAATGAACCTGAGGCAGCATCAACATTTGGCCAAGGATTCTTTGCTTTGCCATGCTCTTTTAAAACCGGAGGCACAACATCAAATAAGGCTTTAACAATATCAAATACATCATCGTTATTAATATGATTTTTTCCAAAGTCCATAAAAGCTGTAAACCTAGGGTCTGGACACCGTAAGACGGCATGCCCATATCCTGGAATAACTCTACCATTATTAAGTCTTTTCCAACAGTATTCTTTAAGATCTTCTTTTGAAGGATTTCCGCTGAAATGATTTCTTATTTCAAGAACAAATTTTAAACACTCTTGGTTCGCAAGTCCATGCAACGGCCCAGCTAAACCATTTAATCCAGCACCCAGGGCTAGAAATGGAGAAGATAATGACGAAGCTACTGTAAGAGAGCTAAATGCGCTGACATTTCCACCTTCATGATCTGAATGAAGCATTAAATACAATCTCATAAGTTTTTTAAAATCGTCACTGTCGTTAACTCCAAGCATATGAGCAAAGTTTCCACCCCAATCTAAATTTTGATCAGGATCAATTTTTTCACTTAATTGATTTTGTTTCCTGTAAATTGCCGCAGCAATTGTAGGTAAAACCCCAATCAATTTTAGCCCGTCTTCTAATACCCATTTCCAATAATCCTTCTTGGGGGTACCTTCATTAAATTTTTCGACAAAGATGCTCTCAACTCTCATTGATTGAATTGCAATCGAAAGCATAGTCATTGGATGCGATTTTTTCGGCATTGAATCAAGAACATTCCAAACATAATCTGGAACAGTTCTGTGTTCATTTAATTGATTTTGCAGATCAGATAATTGATTCTTATTTGGCAAGTCTCCAGTTAACAAAAGATAAAAAGCTTCTTCTGGTAAAATATTAGTAATGTCTAAAATAGAGTGTCCTCTAATTATCAATCCTTTGTCAGCTGAAACTGTGGAGGTATCACAAATTAAACTTTTAACTCCTCTCATCCCTTTTATAGCTTGAGATACTGTTACACTGCTAATAACCTTATCGCCATTTTGATCTAAAACCTGCTTGAGGTCATTCTGCCATACTGGAATTTTTTCTGCTAATGTTTCTTGGAGCATAATTGTTTTAATAAATAAAATAGTAAATATTTAACGCTTCAATTTATAAACAAATAAAATATAAAATTTGCGTTATTAATTGAAAATATTAATGTACTCTTCAAAAGAGGTTAGTACTTTATCAGATACAGCACAAACTTCCTTTCTGTAAACATTTTCAGTAAAAGCAAAAAAACGTGACACTTTTCCAGATTTCTTGAGTAAATAATCATTAAATCCGTCCCCAATAGCATGCACTTCACCTTCTAAGGATAGCATTTCAACTATTTTTGCTTTGCCATTTTCAGATGACAGTGGGTTATTATGGTTAAAACCTATTATTTCATTATCATTATTGTAAATAAAATCATTCCCAAAGACGTGCTTCTCATGAACTCCAAAATTTTTCAAAGACGGTATCAGCATTTCTCTAAAACCTCCAGAAATAAAAAAGATCTTTTCATTATTTTTTTTAATGAATTTTTTATTTCTCAAAAATGATTTAGTAACGACATCATTTAAACCCTTAGAAACTTTGGAGACATCATCTTTGGTGGCTTTAATAAGTTTAATTCTTTGATGCAGTGAGTCTTTAAAATTGATTTCACCGGACATAGCTTGTTCAGTTATTTTTTCAATTTTTTCAATAGTTTCAAGATGATTCTTTTGCTTAAAGAGACATGACTCCGCTAACATATCTAGGGATTCTCTCGATATAAATGTGCTATCAAAATCAATAATTATATAATCAGCTTTTATCATAGCTAAATGATTAATTATTTACGATTATCAAGAGCGTACTGGTAATGAAAATAGTCTTCTAATTTATCTAGCATTTTTTCTATGGTAAAGTTACTAGCAATATGTTCCTTGGCAGTGATACACCAGCTAGAAATTTTGTCAGATTTATGATTTTCAATTGCAAATTCAATTGCCTTTGTAATAGCATTAACATTTAGTGGCTCAAAAATATATCCAGTTTTCATATGATCCATTAGCTCTGGAACGCCATTTACATTCGCAGCAAAAACGGGCCGACCAAGAGCCATTCCTTCCATGACAACATTTGGCATCCCCTCTTGCCTTGAAGGCATTATTACAAAGTCAGCAGATTTCAAAATAGAATCAAGGTTTTCTTGAAACCCTATTAGTTTAATTTTATCAATAAGATTGTTCTTAATAATTTGCTTGTTTAACTGATCATGATCTTTACCTGTACCCGCTATAAGTATGCTAAAGGGTTTTAAAGGATTTTTTACATTTGATGCAGCCTCTATTAATAAATCGAACCCTTTTTGATGTGTTAGTCTTCCAGCAGCAACAAAAACTAAACTATCTTTTTCGATATCCCATTTTTTTCGAATATCATACATATCGATAGTTTTTCTTAATTTTAAACCGTTATAAATAACTGTGGTCTTTTTTTTATTCATCCACGGAAATTCATTATATGCATTCTGTATTGATTTTGAATTTGTAATTATTCCATCAACAATATTTATAGTTTTTTTGTATTTCCACTTATTTGAAAATAATTGAATCCCATTTCTAGCAATTATAACCGGTACTTTTGCTAGTTGAGCAGCAATGCCTGCAACCCGAATATCTTTATTTAAATTAAGAACAATCACATCAATTGAGTGTTGCTGTAAAATTTTTTTGGTATGCCATATCTTTAAAGGGTTGTAATCAGCATAGATATTCAAAGGAAGCGTATTTAGGTTTTCCTTTTGAGCTCTCAGGAGAAATTCAGAATTAGCTTTTCCAGATAATATAGTATTATGACCTCTTTCTTTTAAGCCATTTGCGGCTGTCACCATCCATTTTTCACCACCACCCCATTTATGTGAAGAAATCGAATTGCTAAAAAAAATATTGAGTTTCTTCATACCTTGTTAATCAAACTGTAAATCATAAAGTCGTTTATAAATTCCGTTTTTTTTGAAAAGAGATTCATGTGAACCTATTTCAGCCACTTTACCATTTTCAATCACTATTATTTTATCCGCTTTTTGAACTGTTGATAGCCTGTGAGCTATTATTAATGCCGTTCTATCTTTCATCAATGATTCTATAGCAGTCTGAACTTTTTTTTCTGATTCAGTATCTAGAGCAGAGGTAGCTTCATCAAGAATTAAAATAGAAGGGTTTTTAAGTAATGCTCGCGCAATAGCTATTCGTTGTTTTTGTCCTCCTGATAATTTTACACCTCTTTCCCCAACTACTGTCTCAAAACCATTCGGAGTATTCTCAATAAAGTCAAGAGCATTAGCCGCCTTAGCAGCCTCTTTTAAAAGATCATCTGATTTCTCACCTTGGGCGTAAGAAATATTATTCCTTATTGAATCATTAAATAAAATAACTTCTTGAGTTACAATACCCATATTATTTCTCAGAGAAGAAAGAGAAATATTTTTAATATTATTCCCATCAATAGTAATCTTCCCGGTTGTTGTATCGTAAAATCTTGGGATTAAATCAGCAATAGTAGATTTCCCAGAACCGCTTGCACCAACTAAAGCTACAACTTCTCCTTTATTGATTTTAAAACTAATACTGTCTAAAACCAGTTCGCCTCCCTCCTGATATTCAAAATGAACATCTTTGAACTCTAAAGATGTTTTAAATTTACCCATGTTGATTGGATTTTTTATTTCAACAATTTGCGGTTTGGTGTCAAGAAGTTTAAAGATGCGTTCTGCAGATGCAGCTCCTGCTTGAATCTTAATATTTACATTGCTCATTTGCTTGATTGGACCTAGAATTGAAAATAGGATCAAAATGAATCTTATAAAATCTTCAGGAATCAAACCTTTCTGCAAAATAACCTCAGTTCCGCCATACCATAATAAAATAACCCCTATAACGACACCAAAACTTTCAGTTATTGGCGCCGCTATTAAATCAAGCTTAGCACGCTTCAAATGGAGATTTAAGTAATTTGCAGTTTCCATTGAAAACTTTTTTATCTCTTCCTTCTCATTGACAAATGCTTTTACAATTCTTATCGAGCTAAGTGTTTCACCTAAAATCTGCATTATATGTGAAATTTTCTTTTGTGTTCTTCTGGATTTTCTTCGAATACTTTTACCGATTGCAATGATTGCGATTCCCGCCAAAGGAATAATAACTATAGCTATCAGTGCTAGCTTCCAGCTTATAATAAAAAGAAGGGTTGCAAATATTAGAATATTTATGGGTTCAACAAATAGCTTCTGAAATGCAATCGAGAGAGAGCCTTGCAATTGTTCAACATCATTTATAATTGTCGATGTTATTGAACCAGTTTTTTCTTTATGAAAATACCCTAAAGAAAGCCCTTGAATATGTATATACAATTTGTCTCTGATATCTTTGACAATATTTAGCTGTACCATATACAGAAGGATATTTTTTAAATAAAGAAAAATATTTTTTATGAAGAATACAAATAATATGGTTAGACACAGAACCTTTAAAGACTCTGCAGGTGTTTCTCTTAGTATCGCAAGATTTGTCCAATATTTTAAAGATTCATTCGGAGTTAGGAATTCTTTTGCTGCCCATTCTGCTTGGGCTTTCAATATTGAATCAAAGTCCAGTAAAATATTATTAATTAGCGTAGCTGTTAACCATATTGAAATACCATTAAGCAAGACAAATATAAGAGCAGAAACTGACGAAAGAACAATGTAGGGCCAATGTGATAACATTAAGCGCCCCATGCGTCTGTAGATTGATTTAGACATTAATCATAACTGATTTTTTGATACCAAGAAATAGAAAGGAATATAATAGTAAAAATAATTAGAAAATTCATGGTTTCATTTTATTATTTCTTTGATAAATCATTTTTTTATGAACAATACCTGCCTCTTTAAACGGTGAACCAGATACAATAAATCCAAGGTTTTCATAAAACCCTATAGCTGATTCTTGGCTATTTAAGTAAATCGTCCTATTTTCAGGTACTTGCTTTAAAATAAATTCAGTTAATTTTCTTCCAATACCTTTGTCCCTATAATCCTTTATAACGGCAAATCTTTCGAGCTTAACCTTCAATCCGTCATCTCTCCATCTTGCAGTTCCAACGGGTGTATTATCAATTAATGCAATAATATATTTTGAAGATTTTTCATTTGAATCAATTTCAATTTTTTCGGAAATTTTTTGCTCATCAATAAATACCTTTTTACGAATTTTAAGTACATCGTGATATTCATGTGACGTATCTACTGCCTTTATTTTTAGATCCATTATTTGAATTTCGGTTTTATTGGTTCTATTATCAACTATTTCTCAAACTTGTAATGAAATAAAAAAAATTACTAATTTCAATAATGCGCAGTAAAAATAAACAGATATTAGTTGTAGGAGATCGTGTACTTATTCGACCAGATAAAGGTGAGAAAAAATCTAAAGCTGGATTATATCTTCCTCCAAGTGTCATTGAAAAACAAGAGATATTGAGCGGGATTATAGTTGAGGTGGGTCCTGGTATACCTCTTGGCAATCCAGAAGAGAATATTGACGAACCCTGGTCGAGTAACGACAATTCTTCAATTAAATATATACCAACTCAAGCTGATATTGGTGACATGGCTTTATTTTTGAATAAAGCATCAATTGAAATTAAAATAGAAAATGATGATTATTTAATTGTCCCACAATCTGCAATTTTGATTTTAATTAGAGACGATATTAATAGCTTAGCTGATAAATAATAAATTATTTAAAGTGAGAATCAAGGAACACTTAAAATTATTCAATATCTTTCGTTTTAATAATTTTGATGAAATTGAAGATTTTTCTTTGAATTCAAACTGGACAGAGCCAACTAATGAAGAAATTAAATTTCTCAATCACCGTGAAAAGGCCGACCCTTCATCAAGCTTTAAAGATAATTTGAGGTTTTATAGTGCTCTCGGTAAATCAGGCCTACTGCAATCAGCAATACTTTCAGAGAGATATGGTTCTTATGAATCTACGAGTAGTTTTGTTTTAAAAAACTTACATGGCACAAAAAAAGTTTTAGACGTTGGTTGTAGTATTGGATATCTTACTTCTTTTTATGCACTAAAAATTCCAGAATCGTCATTTATTGGAATTGATTTTTCTTTAGAATCGATTAAAACTGCAAATAAGATGAAGAGGCAGTTAAATCTAGATAATGTTGATTTTGCCTGTAGTGATATGAATAATATAAAATATCCAGATAAATACTTTGACTATATTGTAGATACTCAAAGTATTTACTACTCTAAAAATTATTTAAAGACATTTAATCATTTAAAAAAGAAATTATCTAATCATGGGATATTAATTACCATACCAGGAATTGGTGAAAAAAATCAAATTAAACTATATATAGATCAAATACAAACTGCTGGGTTTTTAGTGCAAGATTTTAGATTTATAAAAGCTATAAATCTTGGTGAAACAGAGCACCTGCCAGTAATTACTTGTAGTCTTAAAGAGCCAAAAGAAAGCATTGATACTGACAGCATTATTACTAAGCTTTTTAATTCTATTTAAGCAGCTATTAAAATAAGATTACAACTTATCATTTTTAATTGTGATTGAAACAGGGCAATGATCCGAGCCCATTACACTTTCGTGGATTTCAGCATTTTCAACCTCAGAAATAAATGATTCATTAACAAAGAAGTAGTCTATCCTCCATCCAACATTTCTTTCTCTTGCCCCAAAACGATATGTCCACCAAGAATATCTTTCTGGATCTTTATTAAAATGTCTAAAAGTATCTGTCCATCCTGAATCAACATATTGATCTAGCTTTTGTCTTTCAATCGGCATAAAACCAGATGTTTTAATGTTATCCTTAGGCCTTGCAAGGTCAATAGGGTGATGAGCGGTATTCCAATCACCTGCAACAATTACATTAGAGCCACTATCAACCTGTTCATTAATTATTGGTAATAACTCATCATAAAAATTTAATTTATAATTCAACCTGATATCATCTTTTTGACCATTTGGAAAGTAGATGTTATAGAGCAAAAAATTTTCATGCTCAGTTATTAAAACTCTACCTTCAGAATCAAATTTATCAATTCCGAGGCCTTTTTGTACATAATATGGCTCATTTCTAGAGAAAGTCGCAACTCCACTATATCCTGGTCGCTCGGCAGAGTGCCAATAGGTGTAGTAACCATGATCTTTGGTCAAGGATGACCCTAGTTGTTCAACTTTTGCTTTTGTCTCTTGAATGCAGACAATATCAGGATTTTCATCTTCGATCCATTCTAAAAAACCTTTTTTTTCAATCGCCCGAACCCCATTCACGTTCCAAGAAAATATTTTCATAGCTTAATTTTACTCCATAGTGAGAATAGTAATTTATTTAAACAGTCAGTAATAGTAAATTTGATACATAAATTATTTATTATAATAGAAATAAAGTTACTATATAATCATATGAATTCAGATCAAGTTCAAAGCTTAATTCAAAAGGGCATTAAAGATTCTACGGTAGAAGTAATTGATACAACAGGAACAAGCGATCATTTTAGCGTCATTGTGGTAAGTGATAGCTTCGAAGGGCTTTCTCTAATTGAGCAGCACCAAATGGTATACAAGTCTGTTGGCAATTATATGACTAAAGAAATTCATGCACTTGAAATTAAAACCATGACGCAAAAAGCGTGGAAAAATAAAAACTAAAGCGGAGATATATAAATGGACTTAAGTGAAAAAATAAAGTCAGAAATAAATGAAAATCCCATAATCCTATATATGAAAGGAACTAAAGATATGCCAATGTGCGGGTTTTCAAATCAAGTAGTACAAATATTGAATCATTATAATGTCGATTTTAAAGATGTAAATATTTTGACCGACCCATTAATAAGAGTCAAACTATCAGAACAATCTGGTTGGCCAACTATTCCCCAGTTATTTGTTAAAGGCAAGTTAATTGGTGGCGCTGATATCGCAATGGAATTACATCAAAATGGAGAACTTTTAGATATTCTTGATGTTTCAGAAAATTAATATATAACTCTTGGTGGTTTGCTATTAAGTCATATAATTTTGCCTTCAATATTTAACACTGGCCCGTTCGTCTAGTGGTTAGGACTCAGGATTTTCATTCCTGCAACAGGGGTTCGATTCCCCTACGGGCTACAAACATTTAAATCAAATTTAGTAATGAAAATTCCCCTACATCCCTTAGTTGTTCACTTTCCAATAGCATTTATTTATGGTGCTTTGTTTTTCACAGGTTTGCAACTAATTAAGCCAAATTTGACATGTAGAATAGTTGGATTATGGATGCTCGGCTTGTCTTCTATCACATCGGTATTAGCTTCTATCACAGGTCAATGGGAAATAAAAAAAGCAAGAAGTTCTGAATATAGTTCTGCTGTTCATGAAATCCTTGATAAACACGAGTTTTATGGCAATATGATCACTTGGCTTACTTTGCTAACTTTTCTCGTTTGGTTATATCTTTTTTTTAAATACATGGATAATAAATTGTTCGATAAGATAATTTTTATAATGTTAATTATTTTATCAACTATGGTAACTATTACTGGATATTATGGGGGAACACTTGTCTGGGAACATCAAGTGGGTATTTAGTACTGTTTGCCTCGCTTTAAATACACATAAAAAGACTTGCTAATATTAGATGAAAATAGACCATAACCTCCTTTAATATTTGATCCTGGCAAGTTATAAATATTAGAACTTAAAGGGTCGCCTTTTAAATAATTATAATAGTTTTTATCTGTAGATAGCAACGTAATCATTTGAAGTCCGTAATAATTAAAATATAACCAGCTCATTCTTATCGGTGATCTTTCAATGTCCCATACAAAAGGATTAGCACGCTTGGGATTATTGTTAGTGTCTCGATAATATTGACCTTTCCAAAGAACATTAACAAAACTCGTATCATAGATCAGGTTTATAAAGGTACTATCCCGTTTCCCATTCCAGTTGTAATCATAAAAATCTTCATTATTGCCAGGCTCAATACCAACAGAATCTGATTCAATACTATAAGTCAGGGTTCTTACTAGCGTTGCAGAA
>CAJWZD010000021.1 GCA_913049685.1 uncultured Fidelibacterota bacterium | reverse complement strand
TCATAATAAAATAAATGAATAACACTAAAACTAAACTACTTGAAGCTGAAGCAAAGGCGTTAGAACTATTTTACGAAACCGAGAAAAGGAATTGGATTGTACCTGGAGTAAGTGAGGATGATCTAAGCAAAAAAATTCATGATTTAGCATTCGAAATGTTTCAAACTAAAACGCACTGGCATAAACGCATTGTTAGATCTGGCAAAAATACCCTCCTACCCTACAGAAAGAATCCTCCTAATAGAATTTTAAGCGCTGACGACATCTTATTTTTTGATTTTGGACCGGTATTTGAAAGATGGGAGGCGGATCTTGGGCGTACATACGTTCTAGGATCGGATCCAAAAAAAATTCAACTTAAGAGAGATGTTGAAGAGTGCTGGAAGATAGGAAAAGAGTTTTTCGACTCAAGAGACTCAATCACAGGCGCTGAGCTTTATAACTATATTTGTAAATTAGCTGAAGAAAGGTCATGGAGATTCGGAAATGAACATTGTGGACACTTGATAGGAAAATTTCCACATGAAAGAATTCAGGGTGAAAAAACATTAAATTATATCCACCCTGAAAATCATACCACAATGATCGCACCTGACAAAAACGGAAACCCGCGTGACTGGATCTTAGAAATTCACTTTATTGATGAAGCTCTTAAGATAGGTGCGTTTTATGAGCAATTGTTGACATATTAACTCAAGCGGTATTTATGCAGCATAAAATGCTATACCTGTCAGCACAACAAACAAAACAATTGGTGGGTAAGGTATCTCATCTACAAAATTTCTTACCTTAATACCTACGATTGAAACGAGCAATAAAGACATTCCAACACCAAATGCAGTTAATAATGTGCTTGCTTGATCTGGCGGAAACGATCTACACATTAATGCAACTACGCCTGACCAAATTGCAGTACCACCCAAAACGCTGCGAAGTGCTGCTGCTGGACGAACTGCTGATTCAGATAAGGGGTCCATTACTTTTTCGTTCACTGCTACTGGAAATAGAAAAAACAAAGCTCCAACTACTGTAAGAGCAGTGCCTATTATAGTAAATGCTATACTAGTATCCATATTAACCTTTCTGTTAAAAATATATTAGATTATTTTAGAATGTATATGAGTTAAAATCTAGTTAAAAAACAACTAGTTGTACTTACAGGAAAGTATTATTGGACATTTTTTGCAGGCTTTATTCCTACTCTTTTTATATATTTTTTACAACACTTCTTTTTGAGATTCATAGTAGTATACCTTAAAATAAGTATACTGTAAATTAATGAGATTGATTCTCATTTACAATAGATATAACAAAAATATCTACTTTTTTGCGAGATAAGCTTTGCAGAGGCCATGGTTAGATATTTCAATCTTTCCAATAAGCTGATAGCCTTGATCTAAATATTCATTCACGCGTGAATTAAAAATCTCTTGATCTAGGGACTTAATAAAAACTGAATCGTTTTCTTTTATTATTATCAGCTCATCTGCCATATTGATAAAAGATTATTATTATAAAGTGTTGCTAGTTATCTATGAATCTTTAGGATTTTTTTCATTTGGTATTGAAAGAACAAAGCCAATGATTGCTCCGTAAACAACGCTGTTGATTGGGGAGCTTGTGATTGAACATGTGCCATTGCATCCAATTAGATAATAGTATCCATAACCACCAAAGCTTCCTAATACTGTTAATAATATAATATTTTTCATATAAAAATTTAAAAAATAATTGGATATAGTTTCACGAGATAATGTTTCAAATTTGGCCTTTCAAGCATCTTGAGAAAAATGGAAAATCATCTGTTACCATGTAATAATAAATACCATCTGGAAATTCTGGTGTAACCCCCACTCTGCCGTTGCATTGATCTAAATCTCCAGAACCTTCGATATATTCAAAATCTTGTGTGAAAGCACCCATTTCAATTGCGGTATTTGGAGATGAACTTCCTTGGCCTGGGCCTCCTGAAAGCTGTGTCACTACTGATGGGCGACCAGAATCTGCATTTGATTTAAGTTGCCAGCTGGGGTTCATTGATGCAATTTTGCTACTTGAGTCGTTTGCATTCGAAAAACCGTAGCGTGCATATACTGGAAATCCATCTGCAGCCCATCCAACTAATGTCATTGTTGAATCTTCACCTAAAAAATCTATAAGAAGCTCTGGCATGCCGTGGTAATGATATGCACCAGTAGGTTGTACATGGGCATGATTCATATCGTCACCAAAGTCAAAAGTGTTATGACCTAGGGCCTCAATAGTCCAATTACCTTGACCTTGTGCGAGGCTACATTCACCGCTGTCATTACACCTACCAGCTGTTGCAGGGTCAAACTTTACACTGTTTATTGCATAAGCTATAACGCTACCTGGTCCGCCCACCTGGACTCCTTCTGAAGAAGTAACTACTGGGCAAAAAGTAAATGAAGCATTAACATTTTGCTCTGTTATTGTATTTGGATTATCAGCGTTCGGAAAAACTCCAACAGAGTGATTTGGAATGCCATTTCCACTTAAAATTCTTTTAGATCCATCTGATGACCATGAATATTTACTGTATGCCTGAACGGAAGGGTCGTCATTATAGATTTCTTCAGATATATCTGTCATTACCTTGCTTGTAGAATATGCACCTTCGCATAATAACTCTTCTGAAGCAGTTTCGTTTTCTTCTTCACATGCTGTAAAGAACAATAAAATTAATGTAAATTTTAAATTAAAAGAATTTTTCAAGGTAGCCCCCGTTAAAATCATAAATGATTAATAATAAATTATAAAGAAATTTTAATAATACACCTACTTTGATTATGTATTTATTGAATCATGTATTTGAATAAGACTTGTTTCTACAGTAGGAGGAACAATGGATAATTCTTTTTGAATTTTCTGTGTTACCAAACCACTTTTTAGCGGCCTTGAAGCTGCTTGACTTAGCTCCGATGTTAGTATTGGTTTAATTAAGTCAGGGTCAAGCTTAAAGATCTTAGCTATCAATTTAGCAAATTCATATCGCGACATGAGGCCTTGATCTGCATAATGATATAATCCATATGTTTCTGACAAGACAATTTTTTGTATAAAGCCAGCTAAGGAGTCTGCAGAAGTTGGATTATTCCATTGATCGCTGACAACATTTATACTCTTTGAATCTTTAAGCGACTGAACAACCCATTTTAAAAAACTAGCTTTGGTCTCAGGAGCATAGCTATACACCACATTGGTTCGAATGATCGTATGATTTACTTTACTGTTAATTAAATACGTTTCTGCCTCAAGTTTAGTTTTGCCATAGATTGACATTGGATTTGTTGTATCATCTTCCAAATAGGGGCCATCTTCCCCATCAAAGACATAATCAGTTGATAGTTGAATGAAATGCCCATCAAAACCATCGCATAAATGTATAACCCCTTCACGGTTGACTCTATCTGCTTGCTCAGGATCATGCTCGCACCCATCTACATTTGTTATTGCAGCTAAGTTAAGAATGATATCTGGTTTGTGATGATTAAGAAAACTTTCTACATCTTTTTTTGAAGATACGTCGAGCTTGTCATTACCGCTATCTGCGTTTATTCCAGTTTTGATAATATTAAATTTAGGTTCTAATATATTTGAGCAGGCAATTCCAAGCTGACCAAATGCACCCGTTATAAGAATGCTTTTCATTCGTTATTTTGATCGGATGTATAAAAAGTTTTAGCGACAATATCTACTTGCTTCAATAATAGGTATTTATCTCTACCTGGATGAAATATCATTGAATGAATAAAATACGTTCTATCGCTTTTTTCGTCATAAAATAAATGGGATATAAATGGACCGCCTTGCGCTTCTTCAACGCTTTCCCAAAGCCCTGATATTTTCCATGAGCCAAATTCATTAAATGTTGAAGGTTCAATCTTAAATTTATAATCAACGTAACGTATGTTTTTGAAAAACTTTACTGGAAATTCTTTTGCATAATTAACAACTGTTAGCGAATCAGAAAATTGGAGTCCATCCACCCACTGAATTGCAAGCCATCTAAAAGGCAAATCTCGTCCAATCCAAAAGATTTGCTGCTCAGAACTATCCCTTATTACGGTATAACCCCATGGTATTTTTATTCCCCAGCCATATCTATTAAAAACACTATCTTGAAGCTCTTTTTGAAGTGTAGACTCTTCAAAAAGAAACTCTCCCTGCCTTTTTTCAAATAGCCGATCGAATTGTTTTTTTAACCATGGCCCTTGATCCATTGAAAGTTCATTTACTTTTTCAAATGTTGGTCCATTTATTATTAAAAAATTTTGATCACGGGCAAATATATTTTTTGAGAAGATTAAATGATTCTGTCCTTCGAATGACGAACTATATTGCTCTTCTGATAGCAAATTTTTAATTAATCGCGCTCCGCTATTTGAAGGAGAGTCGCCGATACCCGCAACTACAACATTTACATAATTCTTGACATCGTTAAATCGTTCGGGCTCAACCCAAATAAGTTTATAGTAAGGCTCAGCTTGTGGGGTAAAAAGTGTATCAGTTAGAATATTCGATATGATAGAATCAATTTTAGGCTTATCAAGTTTTGAGGTTACTATGACAATCTCATTGTCTCCGCCCTGTGCAACGGGCAGAGGTTTTTCACAGGAAAAAATGATAAGTGTAATTACAAATGATATATGTCTTAACATGAATAGCTAACTTGAAATTAATTATAAATATCTTCTATTGCAGTCTATAAACGTGTGTTGAATTTAATATGGAGCTTCGCCTCACGAAACTCCCCAATTGGAAAACCCAATGAAACATCATAAAAGAATTTACCATCAAAAACTCTGATCCCAAATCCAGAGCTCGGTTTGATTTTTAAGTCTTTAGCATAAATGTTATCGATAAAAGCAACAAATTGTGAGCGGTAAAGATCGCCAAAAATTAATTCAACAGATTGAAGAGACATCCACTGAGCATTAAATTGATTCTCATTATAACCTCGAATTGAATTTGAGCCGCCAAATTTAGTGAACTTAGCAATCGCAGGATCTCTTCCATTTATTTGATTGTAGTGTCCATCCAGTTTTAAATGTAGTAATATAGAACGATATGAACTAAATGAGCTTGCCTGAATATTAGTATTCCATTCAAGCGCGTTACCTGTATCATCTTTATAAGTACCTATGTCAGATTCAATATTCCAAAGGCTCCCAGAAAAGGGTAACCATCTACTGTTTCGCCTGTCTCTTCTGATAATAATTGAAGCAGATCGAGTTTTAGAGATATATGAGGTAACAATATTATTTGATGTATAAATTTTACTGCCAATCTTGATTTTACCATAAGTACCAACGGATGTTAAATAATTTGAAAATGTTTGATTTATATAAGAGTTTTCATAGAACTCTTGATTATATGAAAATGAAACACCAAATGGAAATTTTGAAAACACGGGATACTCAGCCTTAAAATCGAGCAATCTATACAATGAAGAAGGTTGTTGCCAAAAAAGACTGAAGGACGACCCATCTTTAAATAAATTCTCTAGCTGTAGATCAATCTCACCATTTAATTTCCAACTGCCTGCCGCATTCTTACTTGAACCAATAATTCCACCGATATAGCTCTTAAAATCGGTTTGCAGATCAATAATGGCAGCTATTCTCTGATTACCGTAACGAGCAAAGTTTAATTTGGACTTTGGTGATATAAAAATATAATTATCCTTTAGTTCTTTAAATCTTAGATTTGCAATTGAGCTGTTAGATGATTTATCTATGGGTTTAAAAAGAGTATTTAATGTGGAGGCATTTAAGGAAGTATCACCAATGAAAACCAATGAGTCAACATTAATATTTTTAGCAATCAACATGAAGGTGTTGCTATCTTTTAGATAATAGTCTCCCCACCTACCTCGGCTTTTTAATTCATCAAGCATTTCAGAGTGAGATTGAGCATAAATAGCTACACTCATAAGAAGGAGTATTGATTTAAAAATACGCACGCAACTCTCCTACGATTTGAAAAAACCCAGAATATCTTTCACTGTCGGTATAAATTATCGATGTATTAATAGAAAGAGATCTATCTATCATTACTGATGAGCTAAGGTTTGCACGAATAGTTTTATCGTTTGATATACCTTTTAGAGCTTCAGCGGGCATACCATCAAAACCGTTTGCGTCGAAGAAATCAATTCTACAATCTATTCTTCCGTTATTATTTAGAAATTTTACAAAATCGCCTTTCAAGCCAAGCGCAGATACATCCCTCCTGAACAGTGCTGAAGAAGCATTATCAATATAGTAAACAGCCTTCACTTCATACTGAAAGTTTTTCAATGATGCTTTTTTTAACCCCAGCTCATGGTAATAGCCTGCTACATTTCTTGCCAGCGTATAATTATTTCCTGCTGACAATGAAAACCTGTGAACATTTAAATCATATTTGATAAAATAGTCTTTAATTAAAGGAATTTGACTGTCAATTCTATAGATATCAGATCTTTTGTCTTGCCAACCTCTCATATCCATACCATTGTAATTAATTCTAGATTCAATGGAAAATCGGAGACGAGCGGATGATGTACTTTTTTGATAAATAATCTCATTTCGGTTATTCAAGATAAATAATTGAGCTGAGCGATTTTTTACTTCATAAAATATATTTGAATCAGATCCATGATAATCAGCGTTAAGCGTAAATCTGTATTTTAAAAATTTAAGAAATGTCAATTTACTGTTTGATAAATCATACGATATTCTTGAAAGTGAATTCATATTCTTCCCGGATTTATATCTGCCGACTAAAATCGTATTAGCTATAAATGCACCGTATTCATCTCTGACATATTCATTTAAAATTGGATCGTAACGAAAGTTACCCCTACCAGTACCGATTGAGTCATAAACAACAGAGGCAAGCTCTTTAACTGAATTTTGCGCACTCAGTATCACATTAAGTTTAAGTGGTGATACTTTATTTCTATAGTTAATAGCCAATCTTCCAGAGCCAAATGAAATTGTTTCATTGCTAGTTTCATTTGTTTGAACTCTTGATCGATAAATAAACTCGTTCTTCCATCCTTTTAAGTCTACATACTTGTAATCAAGCTCAATAAACTGCGAATTTTTTGAGAGTGACATTAAATTTTTTGCAAGATCATAACCCCAATCGCTACGCTTACCTAAACCAATTGAAAACGATCTTTTCGCTTTAAAGATCCCAACGCCAACGAGCAAATCATCAAACCTATAGCCTTTATTTCGATATTCATGCCTAAGATTCACAAATGGATTTATATCTCCACTTAAAAAAACAAATTTTGATTTTAACTGATTAAATTTTTGTACTGAATTAATTTGATTGAATCTTAAATCACCTTTCTTAATATAATTTGATGTATGATCTAATTTAATTTCTCTTCTAGTTTTTTTATAGATTGGCCCGCTAAGGTCGAAAAGGTCGATTTGAAAATTTGTGTGATCTGATTTTAAATTTGCACCAAACTTTGAAATTGCGATTTCTTTGTCATCTTCCAATGGGTCCATATCCCAATTTTCATTGAAGTCCACTTTTCTATCTCTTCCTAATGAAGTAAAGTTTTTTGAGTTTGTAACATGCTCAACATCAAATCCAAAATCAACACCCTGAAAAGATATATTGTCCTGCTTGTATCCTAATTTTAAAGCTGAACCATCGCTATAGCTATCTTCAGCATTGAAAAGATTATTATTTTTCATTGATAAAACAGACTCTAAAAAAAATGAAGAATGATCGCTTACATTAATTTGCGAATTAAGCTGTAGAATGTTTGTGCCTTTAGGGGCTCGTATCGTTTGACCAGGTGAAAATCTCTGCTCAGCTAATAATCTTGAAGGTAAATATTCATAATATATTCTATTATTATCTGAGACTTTTCGCACATAGTCACCATCTTCATCAGGACTAAAAACCACAGAAAATCTATTTTCACTTTCTGTGTACTCTGGATCGTACATATAAATATTATTTTCAAAAATATAGGTACCCATTGAATCTTCATAGGCTCCGCTTATTAAAATTTCGTCCTGCTTATTTAATAGATTTTGTTGACTCTGGTTCAACGATGTGCTGTATATATTTTGATTTTCTCTTATAAATTTTAATTGAAAATCAGAATCATTAAATAGATCGCCTTGAATTCCGGTCTCTAAATAATTGGTATTGTAATTTGTTTGTCGATACAAATATTCGATATCAATATCTGAATCAAAATATAAAAGATTTTTTGATGTGAAATACAATTCACCCATCGAATAGTCAATGACATAATCTAAATCCTCTCCTCTTTTAAGCAGCTTACCATTTAGCCAAACCTTTTCCGAACCTGATGCAATAACTATATTCCTCTTTCCATCGCTTGTCGTAAGATAGTAAGGTCCTTGATTGCCATCCTGCCCCTTAATCTCTAATCGATTGTATGTACCCTTGCTTTGACCAATTACAGAGCTAATAATCTTATCGCCGTATTCTATTTTATTATGCAATCCAATTAAGTTTCGCTGATATTCATTTATAGATATTTTCTTCTCCTCTGTTACTATATCACCAGCAATTATTGAAAAACTTGGATTATCTATTTGAATAAAAACCTTGTCAAGCTCGTCAAGATCAGCAGTTGAGCCATCTGGCTGTATCGGTAAAGATTCATCGGTAATAACACCTGATATATATGTCTGATCCGATATCTTACCAGCTATTTGCATCTTTAGACCGCCATTTATCGCGCTATTTCCATTTCCTCCAAAGTTAATACCTCTAAAAAAAGAACCAGATGCATTTATGGGATATTGATACGTATTGCTTTTAGTTACATCGATAGCTACGATTCCTGAAGTATCGATTTTTATTGATCGTAAGCTATCCAACATTGGCAGTTCATCAACAAGAGGGCCAATCTTGATAGGGTTTGTAGTATCACTAATTGCAGTTTCTTGAGAAAAACTAAATTTCACCAATAAAATGAAAAAACAGAAAAACCTATTTTGATATAATCGATGAATCAAATATATGAATATTGGTTTTAGTTAAAATTAATAATCTATTTTGATCTAAATAAGCATCTACGAGGACTTCTTTACCGATGGAAAGACTGCTAACAGATCCATTTAAAAATTCTATGTCAGCATTAGAATTGATTACAGCCCAATCATCATTTAAAAAAAATATTTTAACTGGCTTCTTCAAATCAGTTTTATACTTTCTATGCAACCTTCCAGAGCGACTATAAGTATGCAATTCGCCTACACAATCAAAAAGCACTCCTATTTCATCAACCGTATTAATAAAAATATCAGACACACAATAGGAAGTAGAATTCAAGTTGTAATCAATGAATTTAACAGATTTTTGTGTGCTGTTATTTCTTCGATAGAGAATATCATCTTCGGGTGAATAAAAATATATATTTCGCCTTGAATCAATATCGAATAGCTTCGAATAAATAGGGTAATTCGATTTAAGATTGTATAGCTGAACAAAATTCAAATTCAAATCAAATTTTGACACTCGTCCTGCAGACTCATCAAGTATCATAATATCTAAGTTATCAATAATTACATCAACAGGGTCCATAAAGCTGTACTCAGATGAGCCATATCCCCCTACAATACGTAAACTGTCATTACTATATATTCCAATAGCATGGTTTTTTTTATCTACAAACACCAATTGATTAATATGGGACGCAATTAAATCCGGAGAAAAGTCGCGATTTTCGCGAACCGCACTTAATGGTATTATTGATATAGGGAAATGGTCTTGTGATAGACCGATATGGAAAAGAATAAAAAAAGTGAAACAATATTTATTGATTTTCTTTTGGAGCATGCCCTTTGGACTGGCTTAATGGATTATACAAAAACCATAACCCTATTGATATCATTAACAACGAGATGACTTGAGCACCTGATAAGCCAATGACATATTTTTGATTAATACGTAAAAACTCAACCATAAAACGCTCGGATCCAGCAAGTATTAGATAGGTAAAGAAAAGACTGCCTTGAGTTTGAACTGACATTCGTTTTTGATATAAATAATAAAATATTCCACCTCCAAGCACGATCTCATAGATCTGCGTTGGATGGACTTTAAGAACGCCTGGTGAAAAGCCCGTTAAATCAACCCATGGATATCTACTTTCAAAAATGCTATATGTGGATGGAGGTATTCCGTTTGGAAATGCTATGCCCCAAGGAAGATTTGTTGGTAACCCGTAGTCATCTCCTACCAATAAACAGCCGACTCTGCCGATTGCATAGCCCAATATCAATAAGGGAGCTACTAGATCTGCAACCAATGTCCACCTTAGGTCATTCTTTTTGATTACATATGTTACAGCTAATAGTCCTCCTAAAAGACCGCCAAGAAAAACTAAACCACCACCTGAAAAAATCATACCAACAGGGTCAAGAATGAATTGATCAAAGTTTTCCAAAAGAAAATAGATCCTAGAGCCAATAATCCCGCCCACAGCAGCTGCAAAAATAATATCTCCAGCTAATGAAGAACTGTGCCCTAATCTTTTTAGATCTTTGTTGAGAAAATAATAGCAAGAATAGAATGCAACCATAAGCATAAAGCCATAGGAATTAATAACAGGATGGAATGAAAAACCAAAAATATTTATATCGCCAAAATCGTAGATTACAGGAAACATTATATTTTGGCTCCACAATTAGCGCAAAATCTATCCTTAGGGCTAATTTTACTACCGCATTCAGTGCAAAATTTACCTTTGGACTTAGGTTCTGAACTTTCATTTTCCGACTTCATTTGTCTGTAAAACATGCCACCAACAACTAGCGTGATAAAACTAAGAACTACAAGGGGTTGCCAAAGAGGTAGCGTGTGTCTAATTGGGCCGGTATTTTGTAATGTGGTCGTATTTTGAGCTGAGGTTGTATTTTGCGAGCTTTGTACGCCTTTCTGTAAAGAGTTAATCGATATATCTTGAGATGGGTTATCATATGTAAATGTTATGTTCTTAGTGGTATTAGATGCGTAATTATTTACGTGAATTCTCTTAAAATTGATTCCATGTTGATCTTTAAAGTCTTCATGAACTTTTTCAGAAAAAATAAAATTAGTTGAAACCAAAGGTTCTTGTACAACAATATGAGCATCATCAATGGAATGGTTAACATAAAAATCAAAACCACCAGAACGACCTGTGCCATTTTTTTCTAAACCATAGAATATGAAGATGCGAAATTTCTTGTCTGTTATTATTTTATTAATATGCGCAACATTACCACTAATAGTAAAATCTGTTTCATCTATTGATGGAGATTCTGAATCACCGCTTACATAAAAAACGCTATCGGTATTTGTTGGAACTTGGAACTTTAGATTTAATGGCAAATTCCCTTCAAAAACCTCAGCTTCGACTTCAGCCATGATGCCGCTAAAATAATATTCGGGATATATTACTATATCAAAGCTTTTAAAGGGAGAGCTTTGAGCGTAGATCGTAAATAAAATGGTTATTGAAAACTGTAAAAGATATTTCTTCATAAAATGCTAAAATTGATGCTCTAATTTAATTTAGTTTTTAAAATAATCTTAGTTAGAAGTAGTAAATTTCACCAATACGAACAGGTCGTAGATTGTGTGCGTGTATGCAGCTATACCAAATCCTCTAAAAATATATATCGTACCAAGAAATATTCCTGCAATTATTCTGATAAAAAAAAGATACCAGGTTGGATCCTCTCCATAAGGACCCGCAAAATGAAATACAGAAAACAGTGCAGCTGCAAGAAAAACTGAACCGATATTTTTACCAATATTTCCCCATTTTAAAATTAATCCCAATACATATGCAAATCCCGTAATCAGAATCACCCTAAAAACAAACTCCTCATAGATTCCTGCACCAACAGCTAAAACGACTTGCTGAAGAAGTCTTTCATCTTTTGTGGACATGAGAAATTCAGGGGCCCGGATCATTATAACAATTAAGAATAAGGCCCATCCAATGCTTTCAAATAACATTGTTAGCAGATATTCACCTTTAATCTGTGAAGCTTCAAGAGATTTCTTTTGTCTCAAAAAAGCAATCATAAAACCAATCAGAAATGTTCCGCCAAATCCATACGTACCAGCTACCCCAAACATTTCTAAGAATTGTCGCATTAACACATCTGCTCCATTTCTTAACAGGGGTAAATCATTAGCAGATATAGCAAACAATCCTACCTCATATATCAATAAAAGTGGGAGCGTAAAAATAAAGCTATATAGTGGTGTATTTGTTACGGTCCAGTATGAGGGTGATTTCATAATTTAATCTGAATCTATTTGAAGGACCGCTAATAATGCTTCTTGTGGTATCTCTACACTCCCTATTGACTTCATTCTTTTCTTCCCTTTTTTCTGCTTTTCCCACAATTTTCTCTTTCTAGTTATGTCGCCACCATAACATTTTGCGGTTACATTCTTCTTTAACGCCTTAACTGTTGATCTTGAAATAACCTTATTCCCTAGTGCAGCTTGGATAGGCACATCAAACATCTGTCTAGGTATAAGTTCTTTCAGCTTACTGCAAAGTGCGACACCGCGATGATAAGCATCATCTGCATGAGTAATAATTGATAACGCGTCAACCGGCTCATTATTAATTAAAATATCAAGTTTTTTTAAATCACCTGGGACAAAATCTTTTAAATTGTAATCGAGCGAAGCATATCCTTTAGTTGTGGATTTGAGCTTATCATAAAAATCAAAAATAATTTCTCCCAATGGAAGATCATAGTGAATTTGTGCCTTATCTGATGTTAAATAATTAGTATTTTTATAGATTCCTCTTTTTTTCTGACAAAGGGTCATAATCGCACCAATGTATTCTTTAGGTGTAATTATTTCAGCAGAAACAAATGGCTCTAAAATAGAATTGATCTCACCAGTGGGAGGCATTTTAGCGGGAGTATCAACTTCAATATTTTCGCCCTTTTTATTTTCAATCCTATATCGGACATTAGGTGTAGTTGTAACCAGTGATATATTAAATTCTCTCTCCAATCGCTCTTGTATTATTTCCATATGTAACAAGCCAAGGAAACCGCATCGAAATCCAAAGCCCAAAGCCTCACTAGTTTCGGGATCAAAAAGTAAGGAGGCGTCGTTAAGCTTTAACTTTTCCAGAGCCATTCTTAGTTGATCATAATCATCTGAATCTGATGGGTATAAACCTGAAAATACCATAGGCTTTATATCTTTGAATCCAGGCAAAGCTTCAAGGTTGCTATCATTTTTATTAGTAACGGTATCACCAGGCAATACATGGGATACATCACGAATACTTCCTAAAAAATAGCCAACATCTCCAGCTCTGAGCTCATCAGATGGCATTTGTTTCAAGATAAAATGGCCTACTTCTGTAATATCATAGTCATGATCATGCGCAAAAAATTTAGCTTTTTCACCGGCTTTTATTACACCGTCAAAAACGCGTATATAAGGTATTGCGCCTTTATAATTATCGTGAACCGAATCAAAAATCATTGCTCTCAATGGCTTATCAGAGCAATCGTCAGGAGGGGGTATTTTGTTAATAATTGCATCAAAAATTTCCTCTATGCCTTCACCGGTTTTAGCGCTTACTGAAACGATATCTTTTTTTTCACATCCAATTAACTCTACTAGCTGCTCTCTTACAATATCAACACGAGCACTTGGAAGGTCTACTTTGTTAATTACAGGAATAATGGTAAGATCATTATCTATAGCGAGATATGCATTGCTAACAGTTTGGGCTTCAACACCCTGAACAGCATCTACTAGAAGTAGAGTTCCTTCGCATGCTGCGAGCGATCTTGAAACTTCATATGTAAAATCGACATGACCTGGCGTATCAATTAAATTAAAAACAAATTCATTTTTATTAGAATCTGTATATTTCATTTGAATCGGGTGACTTTTAATAGTTATACCTCTTTCTCGCTCGAGATCCATACTATCTAAAACTTGTGATTTCATTTCTTTTTTTGAGAGCGTCTTGGTTTCTTCTAGCAGTCTATCGGCTAAAGTAGATTTTCCATGATCAATGTGGGCAATAATACAAAAATTTCTAAGATGGCTTGTACTCATACTAAAATTTAACTCTTATTTCAATGAAACAACGATTCAAAAATAGAGTATTTTCATATTGTTTAGTGTAATTTAATATATAGATTAAAGGTGTTTTTTATGAAAAATATATTATTAGCTTTTTTTATTATTTTTATAAGCTGTCAGGATAAAAAAGATGAAGAATCCGGTCCACTGGTAGGTACATGGAAATTGATTGAAATGGGTAAGTATACCGTTTCTGGAAAATGTAGTGGCGATGTAGATGATGAAGAATACCGAGGGCTAAAATCTCAAGGCTTTACTCTAGAGCTTGAATTAAAAAAAGATGGCACTGGTATAGAAACACGAACTGGGCCTGATGCTGGCATTGAAAACTTTACATGGTCACAGCTGGGCCAAACTTTATGTATTAAGAATGCATGTGTTCCATATGAGTTAGCTGCGAATGAACAAACATTTAGGGTTAATTTAAAGGAAGATGCTTATTGTATAGATGAAGATTATAATATAACAGGGGATGACAATAAAAGAGCTTGTGAATCATCTAGCACATCCAACGAATGGATTCCTGAGGTATGTACTACTGAAAGATATAGAAAAGAACTCTAGATTGGATATTTAAGCCTCTCCTTTAAACTTGACAGACACTAGTTTAGATACGCCCTTATTTTCCATTGTTACACCATAAAGATAATCTGCAACTTCCATTGTAAGCTTATTATGAGTAACTACTATAAACTGGGTATCTTGAGCAAACTCATTTAATACTTTTTTAAATTTTTGAATATTTACATCATCAAGTGGAGCATCAACTTCGTCAAGGACGCAATAAGGACTAGGCTTGTATTGATATATAGCGAATAAAAGCGCTATTGCTGTTAACGATTTTTCACCTGCAGATAACATTCTTAAATTCTGATTTTTCTTACCAGGTGGTTGCGCATGAATAACTATTCTAGCTTCCAACGGGTCCTCTTCACCGCTTAATGATAGCGATGCTGCACCACCATCAAAAAACATAGCAAATAATTTTGAAAAATTATGATTTATTTCTTCAAAAGTTGATTCAAACTTTTCTCTAGCCACTACATCTATCTTTGAAATAGTCTCTTTAAGGTTTTCTTCGGATTTTAATATATCAATACGCTGTTCTAATAGGTTCTCTAGTCTAGCCTGCTCTTCTTCATACTCTTCTTGAGCGGCCATGTTTAAAGGGCCAATATTATCAATGCTTGACTGGATTTTAGCAATATCGTCTTCAAGTTCATCTATATCTTTATCTACTATTAAATCCTCTGGAACTTTAGAATTAAATTTCTCCATCATTCTTTCTTTAATATTTCTAATCCTTTGATCCAATTCAACTATTCTAAGTTCATTATTTTTTTGCTGCTCAAAGAGATTTTCCCTTAACTCTTTTTCTTCATTTATCTTAGACTGAAGATTTTCCATAGAATTGAAGGTATCTGATACAGATTGCTCTTTAAGATCAAAAACTGATTTTTCTTTAGTAATTTTTCCAGCAATTGTGTTTAGTTCATTTTCTTCTTTAACGATTTTAATATCTAAAGATTTTCTAAGATCTCCAAGACTAACAATTTCTTTATTAATATCTTTATCCCTATCTTCTAATTCCGATACCGACTGTGTAGCTGAATTTCTTTGAAAAACTATGCTTTTAAGTCGGTTTTCCATATTTAATAGGTCGATTCTTGCCTCTTGAGTTTTATGCTGAAAACTGTCCCTTTTCGATTGAATTTTTATAAAATCCTTAGAGAGCAAATCAATGTCATCTTGTAACTTTTTAATTAATTCGTTTGTTTTATTGATAGATGGTTCAAGCTCTTTGGTCTTTTTTCTTAACAAAGCTAAATCAGAATTATTTTGTTTTATCTCACCGTCAAGCTCTTTAATTGATTTAAGATTTTGGGATTGCCTATAATGATTATTTATTTGAATCGATTTAAGATCATTTAATTCTGAATTCTTTTTTTCGTACGTTTCGGTTAAGATATTTTTTTTATCTAGAAGACTAGAGATTGCTTTTTCTAAAACAAAAAATGCTTTCTTATTTTTTTCAATATTTTTTGACAGAGTAGATATTTTCTTCTTTATTTTAAGCGCCTTCTTTTTGCGTCCAATAATACTAGTCTCTTTAGATTTATCTTGATATTTAATCAAGTGATTAGCTCCATAAAATGATCCTTTTAAATCAACAAAATCCCAATTATCAAGAGTATCATTAAAATCAATTTTATTTATATCCTCTACAAGAAGCAGGTTGCCAATTAAAAGCTCTGCTATACTAGTATTAGAAGTTGATACACCACAATAATCGATTGCTTTTCCTATCAACCCATTAACCTTGGGAGGATTTGGCTTAGTGTATTTTAATTTTTTAACCTCTTTAAGTGGAATAATTGAAAAATTACCTAGTTGATTAGACTTTGCTAGTGAATGAATTGTCATCGCCGATTGCTTGTCTTTTGCAACTATACATTTTGCCCAATTACCCAACGCACTTTGAAAAGCTATTTCGTACTTAGGCTTAACTTGAAATAGCTCTCCGACCGCACCAATTAACCCTTTATAATTAGATTGATTTGACAGAATTGTTTTTGCACCTTCTGGATAGCCTTGTTTTTGCTCTATCAATTCATTGAAAAAAATAAGCTGCGATTTCAATGATTGGAGTTCAGTTTCCTCTGAATGTATTTCCATTTTTAATCGATCATAATCACCTTCACTCTTTTCAAGCTTTTTTTGATTTTCAACAATTTCTTGCTTTATATCTTCAACTTTTAAGTTGCATTTTTCAGCCTGACTGTCAATTTTTTTCTGATCCAATGAAAAATCTTCTTGATCCTTTTCCAGAATTGTCTTTTTGTCATTAATGTGTTTTATAACAGTAGTTTTCTCATCAATGGAAGAGATTGCCCTATCCAAATTTGATCTCTCGCCAACAATTCTTTCTTGAGAATTCCATCTCGATTTTTCCAAGGCCTTGATTTGTTTTTGAGCCGATAAATATGTCTCTTCAACTTTACTGAACTCTTTATTTTTCTTATCAAAAATTTGTTTTTGGGTTTTTATATCTGGCTCAAGAACAGCAACATCTTTGTTGTAAGTTAAAATTTTATCATTTAAGCTATTCTTCTTTTCCTTGTTGACTCTTTTTTCTGCTGACAATCTATTTATATTGATTTCAGCAGACCTATGCTGTTCGTTCCAAATCAGTATATTATTTTGAGAGTCGCTCTTAGCTTTTTCTAGTTCCTGCAACTGGAATTGTTTTTTGCGAAGATCTTCTTGTTGGTCTTTATAAACCTTTTTGACGTTAGCTAACTCGCTTTCAAGCATTGTAGTGTCGGAAACCTTTTCATTTTTCAATGACTGGGTATCCGATACGCTCTTTTTTAATGGAATTAATTCTGACTCATAATCGTGTACCCTAACATATGCCAATTCAATTTCAACATCGAATAATTCCTTTGATAGCTTTTCATGGCGGTTAAATCGCTTTAACTGTAAGCTTAAACTTTTAGCTTTTTGCTCTACTTCTTGGACTATATCGTTAACCCTATCAAGGTCTCTTTGAACAGCATCAAATTTCCTTAAAGCCGATTGTCTTTGCTGCTTGTATTTATTTATACCTGCCGCTTCTTCAAACATTCGTTTTCTATCATCCGCTGTTTCTGACAAAATCTGTTCTATCATTTTTAATTCAATTACAGAATAAGCATCTGATCCCATACCCGTATCTACGAATAAATCATGAATATCTTTTAATCTGCATGGTGTTTTATTTATAAAATATTCTGATTCACCATCACGATAGACCCTTCTACCAATTTCAATATCTGTATACTCGATAGGCAGTTTGCCTCGATTGTTATGAACGGTTAAATAGGCTTCACAAACTGAAAGTGGCTTTAGTCCGTCTGCCCCATTAAAGATAACATCCCCCATTTTACTCGAACGAAGAACTGAGTATTTTTGTTCACCCAAAACCCATCGAATCGCATCAACAATATTTGTTTTTCCACATCCATTTGGACCAACAATAACCGTGACTCCTTCGCCAAATTTTATTTTCTCTTTTTTAGCGAATGACTTGAAGCCATGTAGATTTAATTCTGATATATACATTTATGAGGCAATAGATTGATTTAATCTAAAATAATTCTAAAAAAATTACTATCAAGATAATCTATAATAGATTGTTATTTACTTAATTTTATCCTGGAGGCCATTTCATTTTTCTACCAGCAAGAAAATGCATATGTATATGGAATACAGTTTGACCGGCATCTTCATTTGTGTTGAATATTGTTCTAAACCCACTGCTATCAACATTCATCGTATTTGCAATTTCCTTTGCTGCTAAAAGCATATCACCGCATATATTTTTGTCTTGAGGTTCGATATCGTTTATAGTTGCGATATGTTTTTTAGGAATAATTAAGAGATGAATTGGAGACTGTGGCTCAATATCTTCAAAGGCTAAAATATTTTCATTTTCAAAGACAATATTGGCGGGTATTTCTTTGTTAATTATTTTACAAAACAAACAATCTTCCATATCACCCTTCGATAACACCGCTCGTTGTTAAGATAGATGATATGCATGCAGATTCAGTTCTTAATCTTCTGGGGCCCAAATTAACCAATGGTACTTTGCTAGCATTCAGTAAAGCAATCTCTGAAGCAGAAAAATCACCTTCAGGCCCAACGATTATCATTATATCATCGGTTTTAAAGTTAACTATATTTTTAATTTTAGATTTCCCTGAAAAATGACAGGCAAAAGCATTATTATTTTCATATTTTTTAATCCAGTCGGGAAATCTTAAGATTTTTTTTAGTTCAGGAAAGATGCTTCTACCTGTTTGTTTTGCAGAAGAAACAATAACCTTACTTAACCTTCCAAAGTTTAGCGTTTTTTTGATGCTTCTCTCAAATAATACAGGGTGTATCGATTTGACACCAAATTCTACTGACTTTTCGATCGCCAAATCCATTCGCTTGCCTTTGATAAGGCCTAATACTAAATGTATGTTTTTTTTGTTTTCTCCAAAGTTAGCAAACGAATCATTAATACTACCTTGAACGATCAAATTATCAATTTTTTTTACGCGCGCTTGATAAGCAAAACCCTTACCATCTAAAAGCCAGACCTCATCCCCCACTGACCCTCTCAATGATTTTAAAAAATGATGACTCTCATCTTTTGATAAGTAAAATTGGTTATTTTCTATAGCTGATGGATGTACGTGTAAAAATATTTCATCCATTACTATCTACGGTTTCTAAATATATATGAAATATTTAATGTCATTCCATCGTAATTGTCACGCCCATCAATTTTCTGGCTCATAGGTAAAGTTTCATAACCTATTGAAGTAATGATGGAAGTACCATTAATTTGAGGAAAAATAACACCCACAACAAATTGACCACCAAAAGAAGTATATGAAGTAGAATTATTCCAGCGACCTCTAAAAGTTCTCGCATTTCCATTACCATCTAAAGCAAGGTTAGCTCCAGCCTTAAATTCAACAAACGGGGAAAAATCATTTGCAATCATACCTTCAAAAGGCAAATACCTAACTTTACCAAATAAAGGAAATAATATGAGTGCATCATCGCCTACATTTAAAGTTTGTCCCGTATAATAATTTATTGCTGGCATTTCACCATCATTTTTAACATCTATGAATTTGACTTCAAACCCCGAGAACAATGTTTCATTTAGCTCCCAATCACCCATATAATGGAATCCTGATCCCCACGCTCCAGTAGTAAATCCAAAGCCCTTTTTGAATTGAGCATGAGCGAATGAGGTAATAATTAGAAAAATTGTAAAAAAATGTATTTTCTTCATAAGGTTTTATTCTCGTTTCTTAAAAAAATAAAAGAGTCAAGGCTGTATCTTCCAGGACCAGCTAAAGTAATAGTGGTGTAGATTGAAAAAAAGACTAAAGCATTTTCTGGGCTACCTGTGCCAGTAATGTGATGCAAAGCTGCAACAAACATTGTAAATGCAATTAATATTGATGCGGGTTGTGTTAGGATGCCAAGCAGAACCATAACAGCACAGATCGACTCTGAAAATGATGCCATGAATCCAAAAGGTATATTTGCAAAATCTAGATTATCGCCAAAATATTTAGTAAAAAATTTTCCATACCTTTCCCATTTTTCCGGATTAGTTATTTTTTTCCAACCATGGTTTGCAATCATATAGTAAGAAGGTAAAAAACGAAGTGTAAATAGCGATACATCCTGAAGCTTCTGACGTGGTATTAAGATTTCTTTGAAACTAATCATTATCAATGTCCTCAAAATCCGCATCTTTGATATCAAGATTTTTATAGCTTTGATCTTTTTTAGGATCTAGGTTTGTTTTAGTCGTAAAAATTTTTTTTCTAAGATAAGAGAATACAAAATATGCAAAGGAAGCTATGATTAAAGTTCTAAGCATCTTGTAGCCCAGAGGAGGGATTAAAAAATTTGGTCCCAGATATTGGCTGTCGAATGTAACTGATCATTTCTTCTAAGTCCCCAGGGTTTTGTACAAAGTCTATATTATTAGTGTTTATAATTATTAATGGCGTTTCTTGATAGCGAAAGAAATATTCATTGTATACTTGGTTAAGTGCGTCAATATAATCTTCTGACATATTTTTTTCAAAATCTCGACCACGTTTAGATATATTATCCATAAGTGTTTCTGTATCAGCTTGAAGAAAAATAACAAGATCAGGATGAATAACATTTTTTTCCATCATTTTTGCAACACTGTCGTACAAAGACATTTCCTTTTCATTCAAATTCAATGCTGCAAACAGTCTATCTTTTACAAACATATAATCTGTTACAACCAAATGCTGAAACATGTCAACCTGTCTCAGTTCTTGCTGCTGTTGGTAGCGCTGAAGTAAAAACCATAACTGTGTTTGGAACGCATTGTTTTCCGGATCTTCGTAGAAGTCTGTTAAAAAAGGATTATCTTCAAATGCCTCTAGAATTAGCTTTGCACCGAGCTTTTCAGAAAAAAGATTGGCAAGGCTTGTTTTTCCAACACCAATAGTCCCCTCAATTGCAACATATTGCAAATTTTTCATGCTGTCTTTTCCAATTTATACTTTTTAATGTTTGATAAATCAGGACAAAGCGTCAAAAGCTCTGAAACGCTTTTTCCATAATCCTGAACAACAAAATTTGGAGCAATTTCCGCCCATGGTATCAAAACAAACTTACGAGCAAAAAGCTGAGGATGTGGAATTTTTAATTCACCCAATTCAACAGACATCGTTTCATAGGCAAGAATGTCAATATCGATGACTCTGGGCTCATTTTTTTTTCGACTGATTGGTCTGCCAAGCATCATTTCAATGCCTTGGCAAACCTGCATCATTATTTCAGGCTGTAGTGAAGTCTCGATCTCAACAACACTGTTCAAAAAATTTGGCTGATCCTGATTATACATTGGATCGGATTCATAGATTGAGGCTGTGCGATTTACAGATATATCGTCTCTTACGTCAAGAGCTGCGATAGCAGTAAATAAGTTTGAATCGCGATCACCAATATTTGTTCCAAGACCTAAGTAAACAAGCTGATTCATTGGACTTTAATTTTTTCTGTTTCGACTTCAACAGTATCCAGAATACCGCTAATCTGAACTTTTGGCTTCCTTACTCTGACAACAACTTTATCTATATCATGATCGGATAGAATTTTATTTGCAATTTTATCAGCCAATGTTTCAATTAAGTTATATTTTGAATTAGTGATTATGTTATTAACTAAACTAAAAATTGCGTCATAGTTAACCGTAAGGTTAATGTCGTCGGAGGATGATGCTTTATTGAAAGGCTTTGTTATTTCCACATCAACTTCAAAAGGAGCTCCTAGTTTTTTTTCATGATTATAAACTCCATGATATCCATAGAATTGCATATTTTTAAGCTTTATTACACCCATATTTCATTCACAATTTAAGAGGTTATTTCGTCGCTAATCAAGGTTCATGTAAAAAAAAACCCTCTCTAAAATAGAGAGGGTTTTTATAAAGAGCGTTATGCTCAATTTACATCATTCCGCCCATGCCACCCATACCTGGATCCATTGGAGGCATTGGTGGAGCCTCTTTTTCTGGTATCTCAGTTACAGCAGCTTCTGTCGTTAGAATCATTCCTGCAATCGAAGTTGCATTCTGAACTGCAACACGAGCAACCTTAGTAGGATCGATAATTCCAGCTTTGAACATATTTACATATTCACCGGTTCTCGCATCATATCCAAAGTCATCTTTTCCTTCGCGAACAGCTTGTGCAACAATGGATGGTTCGACACCTGCATTAGAACAGATTTGGCGAAGTGGAGCATCTAATGCTCTTCTCATTATATCTACGCCAACAGCTTCTTCTTCATCAACTTTAACTTTGTCAAGAGCTGGAGCAGTTCTCAATAAAGCTACACCACCACCAGGTATAATTCCTTCCTCTACTGCTGCTCTAGTTGCATGCAAAGCATCCTCAACACGAGCTTTCTTTTCCTTCATTTCAACTTCGGTAGCAGCTCCAACGTTAATTACAGCAACACCACCAGAAAGCTTCGCTAAGCGCTCTTGAAGCTTCTCACGGTCGTAATCGGAGGTAGTTTTTTCAATCTGTACTTTGATTTCATTGATTCTGGCCTTAATCGAACTTGTCTCACCGTTACCGCCTACAATTGTAGTATTATCTTTATCAGATACTACTCGTTTACAAGTTCCAAGATAATCTAAAGTTGCATTTTCAAGCTTGTATCCAGCATCTTCAGAAATAACAGTCCCACCAGTCAAAACTGCGATATCTTCTAACATAGACTTACGTCTATCGCCAAATCCGGGTGCTTTTACGGCAAGAACTTTAAATGTTCCACGAAGTTTGTTTACAACAAGAGTTGCAAGCGCTTCACCTTCTACATCTTCTGCGATAATCGTAACAGGCTTACCCGTCTGAACTACTTTTTCAAGAAGAGGAAGCAGGTCTTTCATGTTTGATATTTTTTTATCATATATCAAAAGATATGCGTCATCCATCTCTGCTTCCATATTGTCCGAATTTGTGACAAAATATGGAGAAAGATAGCCTCTATCAAATTGCATTCCTTCTACTGTTTCAAGAAACGTTTCTGCAGTTTTTGATTCTTCAACTGTAATAACACCATCTTTTCCTACCTTCTCCATTGCTTCAGCAATCTTTTCACCAATCTCTTCATCATTATTTGCTGATATCTTTCCAACATTAGCAATTTGCTTTGAGTCTGGAAGGTCTTTACTTTGCCCTTGAAGCGCCTCAACTACAGCCTGAGCTGCAGCATCTATTCCGCGCTTAATAGACATCGGGTTGGCTCCAGCAGTTACATTCTTAAGTCCTTCAGCCACAAGAGATTGTGCCAAAACTGTAGCAGTTGTAGTACCATCACCAGCGACGTCTGAAGTTTTTGAAGCAACCTCTTTAACCATCTGTGCACCAACGTCTTCTAATTTATTTTCAAGCTCTACCTCTTTTGCAACTGTTACTCCGTCCTTTGTAACAGTAGGTGCGCCGAATTTTTTCTCAATTACAACGTTCCTACCTTTTGGACCCAAAGTAACCTTAACAGCATCGGCCAGTTTATCGACTCCAGCTTTAAGTGCATTTCGAGCTTCAAGATCATATGAAATTTCTTTAGCCATTTTAATTTGCTCCTTTACAATACAGCGAGAATGTCACTCTCGCGCATGATTAAATAATCTTTTCCTTCGTAAGAGAATTCAGTACCACTGTATTTACCATAAAGTACCTTATCTCCCTTTTTTACTTCCATTGCAACAGCTTTGCCGGCGTCTGAGACCTTGCCTGGTCCAGTTGCAGCAATTGTACCTTGTTGTGGTTTTTCCTGAGCAGTATCTGGAAGAATAATGCCCCCAGAGGACACTTCCTCAGCTGGTGCAGGTTCTACCACTACGCGATCAGCTAAAGGCTTAACTTTTAGTGCCATATTAAAACTCCTGTATTTATTAATTTGTTTTTAAAATTTGAGCCATGAAATTACTTAAATATTTTATCAATTATCAATGATTTTTAGCAGTCACTGATAAAGAGTGCTAAATTATAATTATAATCTATTTGCCCGTACTACCAAAGCCACCCTCTCCTCTAGTAGAATCAGATAATTCATCAACAATCTCAAATGTTATTGGCTCTCCATTCATTGCAACGAGTTGAAACAGTCTTTGATTTGATTCAACGGAATAATCTTCTGTTTTAACGTTATCAACTGCTGCCATAATCTCTCCGCGATATCCACCATCAATTAGTCCAATAGAATTACAAAGCCTTAGAGGTGTTTTTGCAATGCTAGATCTCGGCATCAAGAGATAGGGTTGATTGCTCTCTGGTTCACATGCCAGCTGTAGCTTTATTAAAGCAGTCTCTCCAGCTTTTATTGTTTGCTCTTGAGCAATAAATAGATCTAGGCCTGCATCTCCCTGATGGAAGTGGCCATGATTATCGTACATTGTCTTTACCTGATTATTAAAGGGTTTTATTTTTAATTTCAATGTTAACCTTTATTTGAAAATTTTTGTCCAGAAAAATACATAATTAAACTAAAAAAAATAATCCCTATCCCTATTAAAGATTCAAACACCTGATTTTTAAAGGTGAAATATAGAATCCAAAGATTGGATATTATAAATATAATTTGAGTCCAAGGGTAGCCCCATGATCTGTAAGGCCTTTCTAAATCAGGATGATAAAATCGTAGCACTATTACCCCGAAGATTGTAATTGTATTTATAATGATAAAAGTTATTCCGGCATACAACAACACTTGTTCAAAGGTTGAAGTAAAAATAAAAAATAAACTAATACACAATTGAAAGATAAAGCCATTGATAGGTATACCTGACTTGTTTGTAATAGAAAAAAATCTCAAATAAGCAAGGTCTTCGCCGATCACCTGGGTTATCCTTGGCCCAATAAAGACATAACTGCTAATTGTTGAAAGAAGAAGTAATGCAATCCCTCCGCTTACAATTTTACCACCTTGATCCCCAAAAATTTTAACACCAGAAATATATCCAACCTCAATCATACCTCTCATTTCAGACATAGGTGTTGAAAAAAGAAAAATAAAATTTAGTAGAATATATAAAATCGTAACAAAAGCCGTGCTTATGAGTAAAGAATAATGAATATTTGTTTGAGGATTTTTTATTTCGCCAGCTATATAAACTGTTGAATTCCAACCAGTGTATGCATACGAAACCCAAACTAAGCTTACAGCAAAGCTAGAGCTAAAGATTAATGAAGTGTCATTTGGCATAGGTAGAAAACTTATATTTTGAGGAGATTGGATAAAAAAACCTGAAATTATGAAAAATAAAATTAATATGATCTTGCCTAATGTAGTCCAACCCTGAATCAATCTACCGTATTTAAGAGTTTGGCTATGAATAAGATTAAAAAAAATAATTACGATTGAGGCAACTAGGGTGGAGTTTAGCTGAGGTGAAATAGCAGTAACATATTTACCGAGCGCTATTGCAGCAAGAACCGCAGGTGCAGAAAACCCAATTGTTGATGAAACAAATCCACCGATAAAACCTATTGCAGGATGGAACACTTTTGATAAAATATTATACTCCCCTCCAGATCGTGGAAAGACGGATGCTAATTCGCTATACGAAAATGCTCCAAATAATGATATTATTCCTCCAATTAACCATAATAACAATATTGGAAATGCGGTATTTATATCAATGAGTTGATACCCTAGGCTGGTAAAAATACCAGTTCCTACCATAGATGAAACAACGAACGACGATGCTGTCCAAACACCAATGTGTCTGGAATTATTTTTATTTAAGCTCAATAGTGAGAATTTAAAATATTATATATAAGAAAAACCCACCCCAAGATTAAAGCAAAGCCTCCTATGGGCGTAATGGCACCCATCCAGCGCAAACCTGTGAGCGGAATAAGGTAAAGTGTTCCTGAAAAAACGATGATTCCAGTAACAAAAAAGATAAATGGAAGCGGGGATATGTTTAGATTTGGATTCATTGCTAATAAACCCAGAAGTATTATGCCTAGCGCATGATACATTTGATATCGAACACCGGTCTCAAAGATTGTTAAATCTTCAACAGAAACTTTTGATTTTAATCCATGAGCTCCAAAAGCTCCAAAAATTACAGCTAAAGCAGCGAATACTGATCCAACTATTATCCAAGTAATGTATCGATCCATAATCCACAATCTACGTCATTAATATTAATTATTGCTAGCATATGAAAGTTCATGGGAAATAATTTTATCTCCGTTATTAAAAAGGTTTATTTTAGTGGGATTGCGATCTTCGTTAAACCACCATTCCATTCCATGTTTTAAATCATTTTTATATATACATTCGTATTTTAACTGGCCAGATAAATAGTAATCAGATTTAGTCCTTGTTCCAACAATATAATTTTGATCGGTAATCTCGAACCCATCAATATTCCATTTTCGTTCATAAATAGTGACTTCATTATCTAAAATAAGAACACGTTTAAATCTTCCATTGTCATGGTATTCCAATCTCGCAATTTCTTTATTTGAATCGAAAAATGATTCTTTTTTTAAAAAATTAGAGGGGGTGAATATTTGGGTAATGCCATCGAGATTTCCACGACTATATGTTGCAGCTGATGCCAAAAGTCCCGTTGAATAATTCCTTTGAATTATTCCATGGTACTCATTTTTTAAGTAAGTGCCCCGCTCTTCTAATTGGCCACTAGAGGTCCATATCTCAAATGGGCCCATTTTTTCATCTAAACGATATACGGTTTTATCTTTCAGTTGTCCTGATATGTAATAGGTTGATTTTTCTCCATCTAGCTTTCCTGTCTTATATGACGCTTGCTCCTTTATTTGACCATTTTTGAAATATAATTTTGACATCCCATTTGGTGTTCCACTGGTCATGGTTTTCATTGAGTCGATTTTTCCATCTTCTGAAAACCAGCTCCATTCGCCATCGAATTTATTATTACTGAAGAAGCCTGATATTTTTAATTCTCCATTACTATGCCAGGACTGATAAGCTCCACTCAAATCACCGTACGAATAACTAACCAATGAATCAAGATGGCTTCGATCTCTATACCATTTCCATTCATTATGGCGTTTGTCCTGAGAATAGGTTCCCGCTAAAGACAGAATACCATCAGCATAGATTTTAAAATTTCCATCTTTTATTCCATTTTTGTAATGAATCGATCTTTGAACTTGCTTGTTGTTATCAAACCATTGCCATTTACCGCTTGGTAAATTGTTTTGATATTCTCCTTTGGATTTAATAAATCCCTCTTGATTAAATTCGGTAAATTTACCGTGCATTTCCCCTTCTCGGTAATTTTGAGAAATTTGAAGAACGCCATTTAAGTAGCTCTCATTTGTACCATTATATCTGTCATTTTTAAATGTATGAATAGAATCTAAAATGCCATTTTTATCTTTAAATTTCCATTTACCTTCTCTAAGGCCCAATTTGAAAGAACCCTCAATTGCTATTTTTCCATTTTCGTGAAATGAAACATGTTTACCATGTTTTTTATTTCTAGAATAACTTGTTTCTGATAAGATACGCCCACTAGTATAATAAGTAGATTTTTTTATTAGATTTGAACCAAAGAGCTTTCCATTATAAACCTCAGTTGATTTTTTTTCATTATTGGGATGGGTTTCGATAATTTTAATTGAAGATGAACACCCGGTAAAAAGCGCAATAGATATTATAATATTTCTAGACCTTGACATCTGTAAAATTAGCAATCTTATGGGATTGGGAAAATGTTTAATCATTTGAAGTTATATATAAATAATTATTTAAATTCAAGGCTGAAATCTATAATTATTTACAGGTTATATAATGATAGTTGGAGTACTAAAAGAAGTATTAGATGGCGAAAATAGGGTTGCTATAACTCCTCAAACCGTTAAGGATTTATTGAAGTCTGGACTAGAGGTTCATATTCAAGCTGGTGCAGGTGAATCATCTTTTATTACAGATAGCGACTATGAAAATTCTGGGGCAAAGATTGTCGCAGATGCTTCATCGATTTTATCAAATTCTGATCTTACAATAAAAGTAGCAACGGCGACTCTGGATGAAATTGATCAACTTAAAAATGGATCGGCATATATATCATTTATTCAAACGACACGCGATACAGAAGCTGTAAAAAAACTTACTCAAAAGAATATTTCTGCATTTTCTATGCATTTGATTCCAAGAACAACATTAGCCCAAAGCATGGATGCATTAAGCTCTCAGGCCAATGTTGCGGGATATAAAGCCGTTATTACTGGCGCAATGCATCTACCAGTATATATGCCATTATTAATGACAGCCGCTGGTACAATTCCTCCTGCAAAAGTTCTCATTATTGGTGCAGGTGTTGCTGGGTTGCAAGCTATTGCAACTGCAAAGAGGCTTGGAGCGCAGGTTGAAGCTTTTGATGTTCGTCCTGAAGTTAAAGAGCAGGTTGAGTCATTGGGTGCCAAATTTGTTGAAGTTGCAAGTGAGAACGAAGAAGGAGTTGGAGAGGGTGGTTATGCAAAAGAAACTTCAGATGATTATAAAGAAAAACAACAGGCTTTAATGAAGGAGCATATATCAAAGTCTGATTTAGTGATAACCACTGCACTCATTCCAGGTAAACCTGCCCCCCTATTAATACCAAGTGGTATGGTTGAAGCTATGAAAAAAGGCTCTGTAATCGTTGACCTTGCTGCTGAAAATGGAGGAAATTGCCAAGATACAGTTGCAGGTGAAGTTAAAAACAAAAACGGTGTTACTATTGATGGCACACTAAATTTTCCCTCAACAATGCAGGTTCACTCGTCTCAACTGTATGCGAAAAATATATCAACATTTATTTCTCATATGACTAAAGAGGGTGATATTGAAATTGATATGGAAGATGAAATCATTTCGGGATCAATATTTACCCACCAAGGTAAAATAACGCACGAACCAACACAGCAAGCTGTAAAAAAGGATTAAAAATGGATATAAATATTATTACTGTTTTCATTCTGGCGATTTTTGTCGGGTTTGAGATAATTACTAAGGTCCCTCCTACTTTACATACACCATTGATGTCTGGATCAAACGCTATATCTGGAATTGCAATTGTTGGTGCGATTATTTCAACTAAGATTGATGGTGATATTGGAACCTGGTTAGGTTTAATAGCTGTAGTCTTTGCTACGGTTAATTGTGTAGGGGGTTTTATGGTGACGGATAGAATGCTAAAAATGTTTAAACGGAAATAATTAAAATGGATTACACAAACTTATTTTACGTTATAGCTGCGGTTCTTTTCATTCTTGGTATTAAAAGATTGAGCTCACCTAAGACCGCAAGAACAGGGAATGCTATTGCTTCTATTGGTATGCTAATTGCTATTGTAGCAACCGTTTCATCTTTTGGAGGATTAGATTTTAAGCTTATCGCAATAGGAATGATTGTGGGCTCCATTCTTGGTGCTACATTTGCATTGCGCGTTGAAATGACACAAATGCCCCAAATGGTTGCGATCTTTAATGGGTTTGGCGGTGGTGCATCTGCGCTTGTTGCTACTGCTGAATTTTTTTCTAAATACGGCACTTCTGAACAATCCACGTTTCTTGTGACTACTATAATCTTGTCAATTTTCATTGGCACACTTACTTTAACAGGGAGCTTTATTGCCTTTGGCAAATTGCAGGGTTTCATTAGCGGTCAGCCCATTGTATTTAAAGGTCAGCAAGCTCTTAACGCAATTATTATGATGGGCTTGATTGTTTTTGCGGTATATACCGTTTTAGGTGGCGCTAACCAAATGAATGCATTCTATGTTGTTATTGTATTATCAGCATTAATTGGAATCACCCTAACCATTCCAATTGGTGGCGCTGATATGCCGGTAGTTATTTCTCTTCTTAATTCCTATTCAGGCATTGCTGCTTCAGCAACGGGTTTTGTTTTAATGAATAATGGATTGATTATTGCTGGTGCATTAGTTGGCGCATCAGGGTTAATACTTACTAATATAATGTGTAAAGGAATGAACAGGTCGCTTACAAACGTTATTTTTGGAGCTGTTGGCTTAAGTTCAAACGAAGGTTCCTCAGAGGCTAAACAGATAAGCATTAAATCCTCAACAACAGATGAAGCTGCAATGATTTTAGATGCTGCAGATAAAGTAATCGTTGTACCAGGGTACGGATTAGCGGTTGCTCAGGCGCAACACGCAGTAAGAGAAGTAGCAGAACAATTAGAATCAATGGGTAAAAAAGTTTTGTATGCGATTCATCCTGTAGCTGGTAGAATGCCTGGGCATATGAATGTCCTGTTAGCTGAAGCAAATATTCCATACGAATTATTAAAAGATCTTGATGAAGTAAATCCAGAATTTGAGGATTGCGATGTAGCTATAGTATTAGGTGCAAACGATGTTGTTAATCCCGCGGCACGCCATGACACTGCCAGCCCAATCTTTGGGATGCCAATACTCGATGTAGATAAGTCGAGAACTGTGATTGTTAATAAACGAACTATGAATCCGGGCTTTGCAGGTATCCAAAATGAATTATTTGGTTTTGAAAATACCGTAATGGTTTTTGGTGATGCAAAGGAAATGCTAAACACATTACATAAAGACTTAAAAGAGCTCTAAGGTGCATTTGAGAAAATATTTTTCATATCTTCTGGTTCTATTTTTATTTTCCGCTATAGCTTTAGGTCAAAATAAGAAAGGTTCAAAAATGACTAATAATAGTGAATATGCAATTTTGGGCG
>CAJWZD010000020.1 GCA_913049685.1 uncultured Fidelibacterota bacterium | reverse complement strand
TAATCACTTTCTTAACCCAGAGTGGTTTACACAAATCGTTCCACCATTTTTAAAACATATTGACTTTGAGTTGGTGTATATAAGTGGCGTATTTGAGATAGTATTTGGTCTATTAATACTTTTTAAAAAAACTCGATTTTATGCTGCGTGGGGCCTGATAATTACCCTTGCTGCCGTGTTCCCAGCTAATATTTATCTCGCACAAACAAATGGATTTGCAATGGATACAACGCCAGCGATTGCGTGGTATAGATTGCCATTTCAGTCATTATTTATTGTTCTAGCTTATTGGCATAGGAAGTAGATTACCAGTCTTAATATTGGAGAAACAATGATACTTTCAGGCAAAGAAATAAAAAAACAAGTTAAAGAAGGTAGTATATCTATTGATCCATTTGCCGATGAGCAGATAAATCCCAATAGCTACAATTTAAGATTGCACCCTGATTTACTAGTTTACGATAATGATATTCTTGACATGCGCGAAAAGAACTCAGCTTCTCCATTAGTCATTCCTGAGGATGGTTTATTGCTTGAACCGCATAAGTTGTATCTTGGTCGTACCGTTGAAAGAACTTCTACGGATAAATATGTACCCATGCTTGAAGGTAGATCCTCTGTTGGAAGGCTGGGTCTATTCATCCATATTACTGCTGGATTTGGCGATATAGGTTTCGACGGGTTTTGGACCTTGGAAATATTTTGCGTTCAACCCATACGGATATATTCTGGACTTGAAATTTGTCAAATATTTTATCACACAATTGATGGGGACTTTGATCTTTACCGTTCAAAAAAATATCAAAGCAATAAGGGGGTACAGCCTAGCATGCTTTATAAAGACTTTGAGGAGAGCAATGAATAGATCTATTTTATCTATTCTATTTTTGTTGGGGCATACTCCTGCATTTTCACAAGTGGACTATAAAGTTCAAATCGAGCCGATTTTTTATGATAAATGCAGTGCCTGCCATACTTCCGGGGGGTCTAGTGGAGGCCTAGATTTAACATCGTATAGCACGTTGATGGCTGGAGGAAATAGCGGTGCAAGTATTATTGCCGGAGATAATCAAAATAGTCTTTTATGGAAAAGAATTAATGATGGAAGTATGCCACCCAGTTCAAATGATGTTATAACTTCAAATGTGGAGCTGGTTAAAAAGTGGATCAATGAAGGCGCTTTGGAAAAACCAAGTATTCAAAAAAATGAAATTACACAAATAGATAATTTCTCTATACCTGAAGACTCAATGAAAACTTTAATTCTTGAGGCGAATGACTTATTGGGTAACGCAGTTACTTTTGAAGTTAAGTCATCAAATCAAAATATCAACATTTCACTAGTTAGCGATACCTTAACAATCAAACCGAAATCGGATTGGAATGGTTTCGCTACAATAACCGCATATGCATCAGGCTCAACTTGGAGAGATTCATCAATTTTCATAGCTACTGTTGTGCCAGTCAATGATGCTCCAAAACCCTTTTTCTGGAATACCGTTAAGTCGGACACTATCAACATTACTAAAGATAATTTAACTTCTACTTACGGTTTAGAATGGACAGAGAGTGTCGATGTAGATGGTGATTCTATTTTATATATTTTGTTTGCATCAACAGGACCATCATCAAAAGTCGAAGTATATCGTACATCAAACACAACACACCTAATTCCATACAGTGATTTTTTACAAAAGACATTTGAACAGCTCTCTGTAGCAACAAGCGCAACTGTATATTTTACCCTTTCTGCATACGATGGTACTGATTCTGTTAAAATAAGTAGAGGTGATCGTGAACTCTATATCAACCGCTACGAATATCTATCGGTTGATAGTCAAGGTATACCTGATAAATTTGCACTCCATGACAATTACCCCAATCCTTTCAATCCCTCTACACAGATTCGTTTTGATTTACCGAAAATGACTAGCGCTACTCTTACGATTTATAATATGTTAGGGCAAAAAGTAAAAACATTTTATATGCAAAATACACCTGCTGGCTACCAATCAATAACCTGGAATGCAACTAGCGATTTGGATGTCCCTGTAGCTGCTGGAGTATATCTATACCAACTACAAACTGAGGAATTTGTTAAGACTAAAAAGATGATTTTGCTAAAGTGATCAAAATTGATTTTCTCCTTTTTGGAGCACTTTTATGGAGTGTGTATAGCCTTGTTTTGCATGGCAAAATAAAAAAGAATAATCGTATAGTTCTTTTGTCAAGTATTGTTATTCATTATTTTCTTAACGGAGCAAGGTGGCAATTATATCCTGCATACTTTTTATCCATCACCATATTGCTTATAAACAAGAATTTAGATAAATCATTTAAATATTTGATTGGAACCATTGCTTCTTTTTCTTTAATCATACCAAATATTGTTCCAATCATCTCATTTCCTGATCCAGGTGGTGCTTATGCTACAGGGTCATTGATTCATCACTGGGTGGATGAGAGCCGTGATGAATGGTTTACTCCAGAAAATAGCGATGATAAGCGTCAATTCATGCTTCAAATTTGGTATCCAGGAATTAGTCAGGATGGTACCGATAAATTGCCATTTTTAGATCATTTGGAAACGAGAGCAAAAACCATTGCAGCTGCGGGTAGTTTTCCTAGTTTTTTAGCGATGCACTTAGACTTGATCAAAACCAATAGTGTATACAATCTACCTCCTGAACCTTCCGCCGGTCTGATGCCTGTTTTAATCATTTCGCATGGAATAACAGGTATGCGCCAACTTCACACCTCTTTAGCAGAAAAATTTGCAAGTAACGGTTTTGCGGTTTTTGCACTAGATCATTCATATGATGCGAATATATCTGTTTTTCCTGATGGATCAATTGCAGATTATCGCTCTGAGATAACAGGGGACCCAGATAGCGTCAATATTCGTAAGCGGCAAATCGATACGAGGGTATCTGATATCCAATTTATTTTAGACCAGCTTGAGAAGATTCAATCCGGCGCACTAAGACATCCACTAAATGGATACCTTGACCTTGGCCGCATAGGTGTTACCGGGCACTCATTTGGAGGATCTACTGCTGCCTTAATAGCAAAGAAAGATAGAAGAGTTAAAGCTGTTTCATTAATTGATGGCTGGATGAACCCTTTGCCAGAAAATGTGATACGCAATGGCATAGATCAGCCTTTTTTATACATGGGGAGACCATCTTGGATAGATTCCGATTATCCATCTAGTCCATCTATCTCCGATATTATGCATCAAAATAATCCTGGCCCTTCTTATCACGTTACTGTTAAAAATACACGACATTTAAATTTTTGCGATGCCCCACTTTTTTCACCAATTGGAAAATATCTTATTGAAATTGGAGATATTGACCGCAAAAGATCTGTTGAATTAGTTAATCAGTTATCATTAGAATTTTTCGATCAGTATTTACGGGAAAAAAGAAGTCCAATCCTAAATGGTTCATTTTCAGTATCGGAATTCATTTTTTCAAATAATTATAAATAAAGTTGCAAGGTAAATAATATGAATAAATTTTGTTATTCGCTTATTGTTACGGTTCAGTTATTTTTTGGACTTTCAATTAATCTTAACGCGCAATTTAAAGGACTCGATAAAGACCTTAAGCTAAAAGCTGCTTCTAAATTAAAAAAGACAGTCGAAAAACAAGTAAAACCCCTAACGCTCGATTATACAGTTTCTAAAATCTATTACAATCCATTAAAATCAATAAATACGCTTTCTTTGGACATCAAATTTTTCGGAAATAATCCAAATAAGTTTTCAATTGGGCTTAGTCGCATTGAATTTGATCTATCTATTAATAAAAAAAATGCATCTAAATTTTACAATGATAAAAAAATTAAAATTCCCAAGAACGGGGAATTTAGTTTTATAGAAAAAGCTGATTTGAAAATTTCAGTCATGGGAAAAGCAATTTTTGATGCTATTCGAAATAAAAAAGCAAAATATCAAATTGATGGTACGTATTATTTAAAGACAAAAATTGGAACAATACCTCTAAAAGCAAAGCTCGCAGAGAAAGAGATGTAATGCTATTTCTCTGGCATTACCACTTTCATGGTAGGGTAAGGAATAGTTATTCCATTTTGATTAAATTGTTTGTAGATCTCAGTGTTGACAGCATCCACTGTCCTGCCGCGTGTTTCTGGCTTAAATATCCAAAATAATAGTTCAAGCCTGATTCCTGATTCAGCAAACTCTCTAAATCGTACTCTGGGATCTGGATTATCCAGCACGCTATCATTAGCTAATGCGATCGATTTTAAAATATTCTTCACCTGATCGACATCAGAGCCGTATGCGACCTGAACACTGATTCGAATGCGCTCAATATCCTCAACACCGGACCCACCGCTTTCGTTGATAATTTTAGCAGCAGCTATAACGGAGTTTGGAATAGTTATCTCAATATCGTCTCGCGTCATGAAGCGTGTGGAGCGCAGACCTAAATTTTTTACATAACCCCGTTCACCCGTTTCAAGCATTATATAGTCACCTTCTTTAAAAGGTGAATCTGCCATCAAAAAAACTCCTGCGAAGAAATTCGCTACCGTATCTTTTGCTGCTAAACCAAGCACAACGCCTAGCACACCAGCAGAAGCAAGAATACCATTGATATTAATGTTCCAGCTAAGAAAGATAAAATAGGTACCAAATAATCCAATTCCAATTTTACCAAGGTTATTAAATAGGGGAAGGGTTCTGCTTTGTAAAATCTTATTATCAGTTCGTTTAGTGGTCCACTCCATTGACATTGTAAATACTTTTACAAAGAGTGATAGCCAGATTAAAATGGTTACAGTCTTAAAGATTCCTAGAATGGCAAAATTTAAAAATTCTGGCAGGCCGAGAAGATTAACGCCAGTTGAAAAGCCAAAAAAGAGTATGGAATAGAAAATTGGCTTATGAAGAAAATTGACAATACTATCGTCAAGGTTGGTTCTGGTTTTTGAGGACCACCTTCTGAAGAATCCTACAAAAATCCAATCGGTAACTTTTGCGATAACAATTGAACCGATGATGATGATTCCAGCCCTGATAAAAGGGTTATCTAATAAAATAGCGTAATTGTCTTTTAACCAATCCATAGGTATGGCAATTTATATATATTTTTGAAAACTATCTAACATTGGAGGAAATTTTTATTAAATTGATAAAATAGATTTATATTGATTCATTTCACACATTGAGGAGTATTTTAAGATGACAAGCATACTTTCAAGAACAATAACTGCCTTTTCCTTCATAATATTTTTTTCATGTTCTATTAAAGATAGAGCCTCAGTTACACTTGGAGAAATTGCTAAAAAGCATAAGAAAAATGCTGATCTTATCATTAATAGGGCGATAGCTGACTCACAAGGTTATGACCGATTAGGTGAGATGCTAGATACTTTTGGGCCCCGACTTTCCGGCTCTACCAATTTGGAGAAAACTCTAGATTGGATCATTGATGAGATGAATAAAGATGGGCTTTCAAATGTGCACGGTGAAGATGTGATGGTGCCTAAATGGGTAAGAGGAAAAGAATCTGCTACGATGACCTCACCTTGGGAAAAGGAGCTAGATATCTTAGGATTGGGCGGTAGTGTTGGTACGGGTCCTAAGGGAATTAGGGGTGAGGTTATGGTTGTAAGTAGCTTTGATGATTTACAAGCTAAATCAAATATGGCAAAGGGAAAAATAATTTTATATAACGTTCCTTTTACTACATACGGTGAAACAGTTCAATACAGGTACAGAGGTGCATCTGAAGCTGCAAAAGTAGGTGGGATTGCAAGTTTGGTACGTTCAGTAGGCCCATATTCTATGAATACTCCTCATACCGGTACCAGTGCGTATGAAGAGGGCGTGAAAAAAATTCCACATGCAGCAGTAACTTTAGAAGATGCTGCTATGATGTCTCGAATGAGTGACAGAGGGCTAACAGTTAAAGTATCACTTTATATGGAAGCGCAGTCATTTAAGGATGTTCTATCACAAAATGTGATGGGTGAGATCATTGGCTCAGAATACCCGGATGAGGTGATTGTTCTTGGTGGCCACATTGACTCATGGGATGCTGGGCAAGGAGCGCACGATGATGGTGGTGGCTGCGTTGCTGCATGGCAAGCTATCAAATTAATCAAGGATTTAGGTATAAAGCCCAAGCGCACAATACGTGCTGTAATGTGGACGAATGAAGAGAATGGTTTGCGTGGAGGTGAAGCGTACCGCGATGAGCATTTCAATGAATTGAATAATCATATTCTTGCCATGGAGTCGGATGCGGGTGTTTTTAAGCCATCTGGTTTTGGTTTTACTGGATCAAACAAGGCATTCAACATTCTTCAAGACATTGGCACGCTTTTAAAACGTATTGATTCAGGTGAAATCACCAAAGGAGGTGGAGGCGCTGATATCGGACCCATAATGCGTGAAGGTGTTCCCGGAATGGGACTGAAGGTAGATAATTCAAGGTATTTTTGGTATCACCATACTGAGGCCGATACCTTTGACAAAGTTGACAAAGACGAGTTTAATCGATGCGTAGCTACTATGGCCGTAATGGCCTATGTCGTTGCGGATATGGATGAGAGGCTTCCCAGATAGCTATTTTATTGTTTGTTTACAGACAGAAGATAATTTTAAATTCAACATCGCCTATGAAACACTTTTTTATATATATAATTTTATTTTTGAGTATCGGACTTTCCCAGTCTACTCTTAATAATGCTAGCATTTATTCAGATGAAATGAGCCGTTTTGGTGTATCTTCTTTGTGCGATTCACCGTGGAAGGAGAATCGCAGTGAGTGCCAGCTTTATCCTCAAATATTCACCGAGGAGCAAATGGCTGCTCAGCTTGAAAAAATGCGCACCATGTATCCTGATGAATATCAACGTATGTTGATGCCTAAAACCCTTAATAAATCCTACAAAATTGGGATGACTGAAAAATTTTGGGTAAATGTTGATGATGGCAACGGTGGATCTAAATCAGAAGAAATCACTGCTCAATTGCTCGCCAAAGGTAATAGAAACGCAATTTGGGCCGATATTACCCAAATCAATGAAAGCAATAATATAGATAATAATTCTGCGATTGAGTATTTAGAGTTTTTAGAAGAGAAAACACCATCTACCTCTGTTGACTCTACTAAGGGATCGTGGGAGCTTGTTACAACATATTTTGGCAACGAACCCAACTATGACGGCGACAATATTACCGATTACCTTTTTGCAGATATTTATGCTGGAGCTGCTGGATATTTCTCTCCAAACGATCAATCTAATGGCAGTGGAAGCAATAGGCGCGATATTCTATACATTGATTGCAATGTTTCAAATAACTATGCTAAAAGCACCATAGCCCACGAACTTCAACATTTAATTCATAGCAATTATTATGGCAAAGGTCGCTCTTTTAATGAAGGAATGAGTGAGATTGCTATTGTGATCACAGGTTATGGCAGTGCTGGTTTCAATCCCAATAATTACCTAAGTAGAGTGGGCTCTGTTGGCTGGGAGTGGGAGGGCGAAAGCGTGAACTATTCAATGACTGGACTGTTTGTTTTGTATTTTGCAGAGCAACTAGGATACGAGTCTCTTTTAAAGTTTCAAGAGATTAATGGGACTGATTGGTCTGCTTTTCAGCGCCTACTAAATCTTTACGATGTGGGTATGAACTATCAATCCTGGATTCAGAATTGGCATATCGCAAATTATTTAAACGATAAAGATATAGAATCTTACTATGGATACGATTATTCCGATGTAGGCAATGCAAGCTCTACAAAGTGGCACACGACAGGCAAGGTGGAATCAGATGAGCTTACCGTAAACAATTTCGACGTTAATTACATCTATTATTCAAGCTCTGTAGACAGTCTTCCGATCACCTTTACGGGAACAGGTGTACTAGGCTACAATCCGAATTATAAATCTTTAGAATATACCGACAGCGGCATTGCAATAAAATCGCTTGAAAATCAACAAGAGCACATAGTTAAAGATGACACCTATAAAGTGAATAGCGCCGTTTTCGTTGTGAGCAATTTGAACCCAGTTGATACCAAATACAGGTATGTGTCAACAGGGGAAAACACAGGAGGATGGTATGCTTCTACAGAAATTGGCTATGACGATGGCAACGTAGATGTCTTCACATTATCGTCCGGAGGAACGTTTGGATACTTTGGTTGCGGTGGAGTTGTGGGCTGCGGATGGGGTGTGGCATTTGATCCAGTTGTAAGCGAAAACCAGCTGATTGGAGCCAGTATAAATTTGGGTTTTGCTCAGGATTTTGGCTCTGGTGCTAGTATTCCCGCTTCTGCTGATAAAGATTTTGATCTCCATATTTGGACTGCTGTAGGCGAAGAGGACGAAAATGGAGTTCGTCAGACTGTTAATGTTATGGATCCAATTAAAATTAATGCCAAGACTAGAGGCATCAACGGTATTGGTTGGGTGAACATTGACCTGTCTCCTTATTCAAAGTTTTTAACCAATTTAGATGAAATAATCATTGGCGCTGTTGAGGATGATACCAACGGCGTGTATTTTGGAATGAGCAGTGATAGTCCAACCAAAAACTATACCTATATTTACGGTGGAAATACGGTTGGCCCTATAACCAATACGGCGGTTTCAGGTGGAGATCAGCTTAATGGTTGGAATTTGATGTTTCGTTCTCAGTGGCTTGTAAAGAATACCGTTATACCTGAACTGCATGCAGGTTTTGTGCAGCATAGCATTTTTAACGATGAATTAAATATTTACCTCCTGGGTAATTCACAATTTGATAGTGAGAATACAAATGTGTACGTTACAAATAACAATGAAGTCCAGTATTTAACGCTCAATCCCTTAGTTTCAAATGATAGTACATTACTAGCAAATTATAAATTAAAAAACGCTGGATCTCTAGATATCAGGGTATCAGGTTCATATTTGTATAGCACAATACCCTACGATACGACATTTAATTATAACGTTGGATATGCCGATCTTACCAAACCCCTTATCACTTCTTCAAGAGATAACATTTATCAAATTCAGCTGCCTGAGCAAAGCTTTGATAAAGAAACTTACGTTGTTGTTGGCAAAAATGGATTTGTATCAGACTCATCCATTGACTTAGAGAATATTTTATCTGAAGTATATACTGTTGGACCTATTCAAAAAGATTTAAACGTTCCCGCTCAAATTAGTTTTGAACTATCTGACGTAAATATTGAAGACGTATCCATTGGGTTTTGGGATGGTGAATCATGGCGTGAACTACAAACAACAATTTCAAGCAATAAGAAAAGCGTTCGCGCAATATCTTCAGCCTTAGGTCATTTTGCTCTTATTAAAAAAGGTTCAACTGCACCTTTATCAATTAGCGAAGAAGCGCTTATTCCTACTGAGTATGCCTTGAGTCAGAACTATCCAAACCCATTTAACCCTGAAACGCGCATAAGTTACGATATTATAAACAGCGGAAATGTTTCAATTAATGTATTTGATATTTTAGGAAGAAAAATTACCACTCTAGTTAGTGAATATAAAGCGCCTGGTAGGTATAATGTTGTTTGGAGCGGAAACGATGCAAATGGTAATCCGGTTGGAAGCGGTGTTTATCTGTATCAATTAAAGTCTGGATCTTACTCAAAAACCAAAAAAATGGTCCTATCGAGATGAAGCGATATGTCTCTTTTGTTTTAATGTTTGCATTATTTGCTTTCCATGCATGTGAGGATAATAAAAATGAAGAAAAATTTGTCATTGAGTTCAACCCTGCGCAAGAACACGATTTTGGAACAGTTGAAATAAATAAGTCAGCATCAACAAAAGTTCGTATCAAAAATAGTGATGAATCATCTGGTCCGTTTACTGGAACAATTGAGATTGAAGATTCCCCAGCATTTTTTTCAAGTTTTACTGGTATTATAGAACTTCAAAAAAATGAATCAAGGGAGGTTTACATAACATTTACTCCCAGCGCTGGAGATAGCTATAGCGGTAAATTGGTAGTTAAAAATGATAAAAATTTTAACGAGTTTTATCTTTCAGGTGTCGGCGCTTCTCCTGTATCATTTTCAATTTCACCTATTGCTTTAGATTTTGGATTAGTTGAGGCAGGTTCTACAAAAGACCTTAACCTAACATTAGAAAACAATGCCAGTTCAGGGTTTGATCTTGAATTGACTCTTGATTTACCTTTAAGCGATTTCACCATTGGTAGCCAAACAAACTTCACGCTTTCACCTGGTTCAAACAAAACTATTACTGTTCGTTATGCACCAACCCAAAATACTTCAACAAATACTCTTGAAATATCGCATAACAGCTCAATTCGTGCTAATCCTGAGAGTGTTGTTCTCCGCGGGATAAAAGATATCTCATCTGAGCTAGTTTCTGGAAATATTGAGGGTTGGAACCTTTTTAAAAATAAAGACTATGCGGCTAGTGTATCCAAATTCCAAGAAACAGTTGCTAAATCCTTAGTAAATGCAGTCTATGACTCTGTAGGAGACGAAGCTGTGCTAGGGCGTGGTTGGGCTCGTTTATTTGAACGCAGTACTAACGATTATGCTTTATCATCATTTAACGATTTTGTTAATGCGTACAATACAGGATTAATTTCATCTTCATCAGAAATCGATGCGCTTGCAGGTATTTCTGTTAGTGGAGTTCTTGTCGTTTCAAACAATATCGATCATTACAATGCAATCGTCGAAGCTGCTACTATATTACTTGCTAATTACCAGAGCTATCAATTCCAATACAATACCAACGTGGACCATAAAGATGTTCGTTACGCCCTAGTTCAGGCCTATTTTAACTTATCAAATTACTTAGACGCAGCTAAACAGCTTGATATATTGGATCCTGTAAATGCACCGCATTCTTCAACAGCTGAAGACATACTTGTTGCTATTCAATCACTAGCTGGCCAGCTTTAATCAAAAACTGACTTTCTCTTAGCTCTTTTATTTTTTGCCTGTTCCTTTTTTCTCATTTGCCATAATCTATAGGTTCTTGATTCAAATACCGGATCAAACAAAGGCATAATTTGTTTTATTGCCCATTCTTTAGATGAAAAAACAAACATATTTTTTGGGAAAGGTGAAAGTTCATCTTTTGGAGTAAAATAATTTGATCTTCTGTCCATATACCAATCGTATCCAACCCACGCCAATGAAAAGAATGAGAATGAGGTTATCATGGAATAGTAGTTACTAGGTTTTTGTTCAGGTTTAGAAAAATTTGGAAGATAGTATAGTGGTGGTTTGAAAGATTTTTTACTTAGCATACTTAGTCCCATAGTAGTTCCATGCAAAGCAAGTCCAGTGTAAAAACCGCGCCTAATCGATCTTTCTATATAAGATGGTCCAGTGTAGACCTTATAAATATCATAAAATGAATGAAATCTTGGGAGGCCGGTTGTGTCATTATAATGAAAAGTTGCAACGTCTGGTGTTTTTAATGATGGTTCAAAAAATATATTATCAAAATTAAGTGTGTCTCCATTGTGAAAAATTATAAAACCATCTCTTCGCTGAACTTCGCTGACCCTATTCCTAAACGATCTGCTTTGATGAAAAATATATCCATAGTCATTATAAACTATATATGTGTTATCCAATGGTATTGAATCTCTCGTAAGTTCACCAGAAAGGGTATAGAACAGACTATCTCTTAAAACCGAATCAATATATACGGTATTTGCTTTTCCGTCTAATTCAACTATTATATGGCGTGTATTTATAGAGTCCGGTTCTACAGGGTCAGTATTTAATCTGTTGTAGTAGATACGAGTAGAATCTGTATAGTCCTCAATTACATACTTTGGAAATTCAACCTCGTTTTTAACAATACCCAGCTCTAGGTCTTTGTCTTTCAAATGAATACGTTTTTTTATTCCAACTCTAGTTCCAAGATCAACTGAAATAATATAGTGCCCAGGTAAAACATTTTCAAATTGAAACCTTCCACCAAAAAACCTTCTAAACAGTTTTGTAGTAGTACGGGTTTTTTCTAAGGTTTTTTCAAGAGTGTCAAGGAGTGTGACTTCTGCATCTGGAACAGGCAGTCCGTTTCCATAGGCTGCAATTCCATATATTGTATATGTTTTTTCGATTATTTGCAGTGTATCGCCTTGAACAGACACGAGCGAATCAGCAGGTGAGTATGTGGAGGTATCAGTATCTGCGTCCTCAATATTTTCTTGTTGTGAATACGCTAAAGATGAAACAAGCAGTAAAAAACACAATAAAAACCATTGCATTTTTGAATACATGGCAATGGTTAAAAAATTTTGTAATTTTAGACCGCTATATATAAAATATTTTATGTTCAAATTTGTCTTATCAATATTCATCTTAACCGTTATGGTTTTTTCACAGCCAAAACTTAACCTTGTACTGGGAACAGGTTACTATAATCCAAAAATAGAAACAACTGATCCAATTCCAAAGATTGGTTTCGTTGGTAAAAATTTACTACTAAACTGGGGCATGAGATATCAAATTTATCCAAATGTTAGAATTGGATATTCGCAATCCCATTCTTTACATTTTGGGTCGATCGGATCCTCAAATTACAGGAGGAATATATCGTATCGTTCGATTAGTTTTGAAACTTTTTACTTAATGAAAGAAAAGATCGAACTCAATTTCTCTTTAGCACCAATGCTAAATAAAGGCTCTATAACGATCAGTGCTAAAGCGCCTACCAATGACTGGGATTCCTTCCTCTCAGCATATGGTAATTCTAGCGTAAGTCTTGAAACTGGGAGCAGTATGACCAAAAGATGGGTCGGCTTTTCGAGTCATATGGGCTGCAGATATTATTTTTCAAGACTAATATCAGTAGAAGGTCAGCTTGGTTATTTCATGTCAAGTTATAGTGATAAGAATTGGAAGCTTGAGGGTAATAATAATCTCAATGGCCCCCCAATGAAAATTGGCAGACTCCCCGTCTTGCAGATAAATCTAGTTGTTGGCATATAATTACAAATGGTCAATATGTTATCTATACTTAGATTTGCATTAATGTTCATTTTATTGTGCGTACCCAAAATACTGTATGCTCAAATCGATCAAATTGATGTTAATTCCAAAGAATACGTTGAATGGGTTGGCACCTGTGAGACACCTGAAATTGAAAAGGCAATGAATGAAGGATTGGAGTCCTTAACAACCATTGAAAGGGTTAGATATTACATCGACACACGAAGGTGCAAATACAAAAATCAATCTAAAATCGTTCATAGCCAGGTAGACAAAAAACAACTTAGAGAAGATTCTATCGAGTCCAAAAAATTAACTGGAAAGGCATCAAGTATTACATATTGCGTGGCATCCTTCTTATTGTATTTAACACTTACAAATGGTCAAAAATAGTGTTTTACAAATTTCAAATAATACCCCTTTTCATTCTTTTAAATAATTCCATCTTTTCTCAGCCAATCGAACCAACGTCTGACTATAAATATGTTTTACGAATTCAGCGTGAAATCGAAGCCCAAGTTGGATATTATCTTGATGAGCCTAAAACCGGAGACCTTAAAAAGGTGTATTCAGAAAGCATGAAATATCTTTTGCTTGCTGAGCAAAAACCAAACGATAGATCGCTGTTAAGACGTTCAGAAAAAGTTAAGCAAGCAGTAGGTCAAATGATTCGTAAAAACTATAATCCCAATATAGTCAAATCAGAAAAAAAGAATATACGATATCACTATTTTTTTATTGACGAATTTTCTAGGGACTGAATAAAATCATCCCCGAGTTCTTTTAGGATAATTTTTGATACCGCTTCAGCGATTTGATCATCCTCTAGCTTTTGATCTTTCAATTCATTCCATGATTTGACAAGTGTGCTTAGATCCTCATCGTTTGAGAAAATTTCATCAAGCACTGCTGATGGCACGTTAAAATCACGTAAGCGCTGATATATGTTTAAATTTGAACCTTTCATATTTTAACTTAAGGATATTCTATTTGATGAAAAAGGAGTAGTTATATGGATAAACACATAAAAATAATTTATAGTATCCTCATTATTGGATTTCTATCTATTTCAGCTCAATTATGGCTGCAGAACAAAACACTAGATGAGTTGAATACTAAAATGGAATCAGTGCGTGAATTATTATTTAGATTTGCTTAATTGATTTATAGTTAATTAGCACTAATTTCGTTATCGTTTTTTATATTATTATTTTTATAGGGCGTCGTACCCAAGTGGTCTAAGGGATCGGTTTGCAAAACCGCCATTCGCCGGTTCGAATCCGGCCGACGCCTCTACTATTTACATTTTAAAATAGACCTTTTTTTATTTTGCTTTTTGATTTTGAGTATTTTTGAAGTAATTATTATTTTTTATGTAAATAGATTAGAGTTAATTTCTTAACAATCAATAATTAATAACATTTTAAAGCGGAGTCATAAAATGCCTACTAATTCAAAAAAAACAACTAAAAGTCCAGTTGGTATAAAGCCTTCTAGTTTAACAGTTGGTAAAAACGTTAAAATAACTGGTGAAATTACCGATGCGAAAGAATTATCCATAGACGGAATTGCAGATATTAAAGTTTCTACTGATAAAATTATCATTGGCGAAAAAGGTCTGGTCAAAGGTCAAATTGAGGCAGCAGATGCTCAAGTTAGAGGAGCGCTAAGCGGAGATATTACTGTATCAAATACATTAACTATATATGACAAAGGTAGTGTTTCTGGAAAAATAGCTTATCACATGCTAGACATTAAACTAGGTGGAACAATAAAGGGTGATATTAGTGCAATCGATGAAGAGCCAAAGCCTTTATCTAAAGAATCTGCTACTAAACCACTATCTAATAAAAAAGAAGAAGAAGCACCTAGCATTATGGAGTTAGCTGACAAGGTTGCTACAAAAAAATAGTTTATTTTACTGCATGGTTTTTTATACCATGCAGTAATAAATCTTATCAACCTCGATATTGTCTTCATTTACATGTTTTAAATGTAAAATCAATTAGTCGTGTGATTCATCTAGCTATAACTAAAAATCATTTAATTTGTTCTGCTTGGGAAGCTGATAATGGTAAAAAAACCCTCGAGTTTGTTCATTATCACTCTTTCAAATTTTCACTTTTGGATATTGATTTTAAAGAAGCCGATTTAGTTTCTGAAATAGATAGCACACTAAAAATTATTCGCAAAAATATAGCATTTGAGGGGCAATCAGTCTTTGTTACTATTGCTGATGATTTATGTAATTCTTCAACAATTAAGCTAGACTTTAAAATGTCTATTTTGGATGGATGGGATTTTGCAAAATGGACCATTAATCAAAGATGGCCTAAAAAAGGTGATTTTGAATTTTTTGGAAGATATTTTAATTCATCAGAATCCAAGGTTTACGCAATACGAGTGAACAAAGCTTTTATAGATGGGTTAAAAATTATTATAAAAGAATTTGGTTGCAATATCGAATGGATGGGGACGGAATCGAGTGCTTTTTTCGGACTTAATCCAAATAAAGGAATAAGTATTTTTTACCCATTAAAAAATAAATATAAATATTTTTTTTATTCTAATGAATCCTTTGATTCAGGACATGCTAAATATTATAACAAGTCATGGGAAATTATATCCCAAAATAACACAATTACATCCAATGAGCTTTTTAATCAAAAAATTTTTATTTTAGGAAATCTTAGTAAGAAAATGATTGATCAATTTGATGGTAAACTTATTACAAATATTTCTGCATTATCTGGATTTATTATTAAGGGTAATATTTTTTCAAGAAAATTAAAAAGAATGGACCTTAATCGATTATTTGTGTTAACCCCTATTGCTAGTGGATCACCAATTGGTATTGCTATAAATTTTATAGATTTGCCAGATATTCAACCTTTTAAATTTGCTTCTGATTTTAACTAAAATAGAAAAAATGGTTCTATTGAAATTATATCAAGCTGTTTAAATTCTTCCTATCAATTATATTAGACATATTCTAAAGCCATCTCTTCGAAGTGATTTATCTATCTTTTAGGAGTTTTAAGAATTGAAAAATTGTAAATTTTTAAGTAAATATTCTAAGCTCGTAATTGTGAAATTTTAATGTTTACTATTGCCTTTTTTATTAAGTGAGGATTATTTGATTGTTTCGAATTCAGATGACATCTCAAAAAAATTGTGCCCGGGTGATGGAATTGGTAGACATGACGGACTTAAAATCCGTTGGCTGAATAAGCCGTGGCGGTTCGAGTCCGCCCTCGGGCACTACCATAAATATGAAAAAAAACTTATGTTATTTTTCAGTTGCTGTAATTTCATTTTATTGCACGACATGCGTAGATAATAATTCTTCGAGCGATAGTGCTTTTGGCGAAGAAGTATGTAGATTAAATATTAATCTAAAAGAAGAATGGTCATTTGCGCAAAACAATCCATATGTCAAATTTCTAGTTAACGCTGATAATACTGGAGATTTACCTGTAAACGCAATCCACGTTACTGTAAATCTTTATTTTAAAAATGGCAATATATTAAAAACTAGATTTTATTTGAACGATTTAGAAATATTATCTGGAGAGAGTATTGAAGAATATGGAATTATTTTTGATTCAAATTCTGAAAGATTTTTTACAGATGGGCTGTCCCAAAATGATTTAGATAGGATTATTTACAATGCTCCATACTATTCATGCATAGAATAGAATTATTATCGATAAATCTCAATAAAAATTAAATTATTAAGATAAAAGCCCTCAAATTCATTCATTGTTATTATTAAGATGATCAATTGCCCTTTTTAAAACTTTTATCTGCCTTTTGTATTCGCGCACCTCATCTTTCAAATGTCTTATTATTTTCTTATCATTTAACTCTATGTGAGGATCCGTTGATTCTCTACTGATTATTTTAGGATTGCTTTTTTTGGTTTTCATTATTTCTCCCAACCATCCTCATCTGTTGTGAAAGAAATAATGAAATAAAAAATAATTGATGTAACCCCAAAAAGAAGGAAGGATGATAAAAAGTATGTATCCCAATTAATAAAAAACTGAATCAAATTTAAAATGGATATACACCCAAGAATGATAGGAAGAGAGAACCTGATTTTCTTCACAAATCACCTAAATAGAAAAATATATCTATTTGCAAAAAAAATAATAATACAAATGATCGCAAAGCATTCTAAAATTGCTTTGATGAGATTTCGAGGCGGCTCATTGCTTTCAGCGAAGTAATTATAAATCACTACAATTAAACCTGCGCTAAAAATTCCTAAAATAAATTTCATAAATAACCTTGATCACGATAATTGTATCATGAAATAGTTAAGAGTAGTAATTATTTGGTTTTTTTTCGAGGTTTGGCAGGAGAATTTTCAGGGGAAGATGTGGCATTGGAAAGAGCTCTGATATACTGACCCAATTCTTCATCATTATCAAATTTACCTACCATTGGCTTGATTATATTTAAAGAATCATCTTCATCATCTTCATCGCTTTTTCCACCAAAAATAATAAAGATAAACAATGCCACCACACCAATAAACATCACCTCAGTAGGTGTAAAAGAAAGATTTATAAAGCTTTCATTCATCTGTACATAATCTTCAGAGGAAAGATATGTTGAAAATGGTGTCACTAAAACCATACAGGTTAAGAAGAAAAGTAGAAAAATCTTTTCAAATAAACTTCTGTTGCGCATGAAGAATAGTCTATTCATGTATCGAATCTAAAAGAAAATAATATCAGATTAAAACAAGTAAATTCAGTTTATTCATTTTTTTCCTTTAAATTTAATTGTAGGATTCTTGGAGTAATAAAAGCAAAAGATATTTATATTTAAAGTATTATGAAGCATCTTTTAATACTTTTTTCTATCGTTTGTTTTGTTTCTGCGCAAAATTCCGATCTCTATAAAAGACCTTTTCATGGTCAACCCGATTTTGACATTGATGTTCTTCATTATGAAATAAACCTTAAGATAAATGATCATCAAAAATCTTTTTATGGTAAGACTTCTATAGATTTTTTAGCAACACGTTCAAAACTTGACACTGTTCGCTTTGACGTTGAGACTTTTAGGGTTACGAAAGTAATTACTGATACGCTATCTTTATCTTTTATTCAGGATGATGATGCACTAATTATTATACCACCAAACCCTATTTATAAGAATGAAAAGCGTACCTATACTATTTATTATCAATCGGATGGTAAGGTTGCAGATCCAGCTAACTATAATATGGGTGGGGTTCGTGTATTAGGCTTAGGTTTTTTTGACGAATCAGAAGACAACCCAGCTTTGGTGCAAACCCATTCGTTTCCTGAAGGTGCCCGTCATTGGTTTCCTTCTAATGATCATCCGGCAGATAAAGCAACTAGCACTATAATTACCACTGTTCGTTCTGATTGGAAAGTACTTGCCAATGGGGTTTTAAAAAGTAAATCTACTAATTGGAAAAAATTATCAAACGGTATGCGCATTAGATCAGAAGGGTCAGGAGACTCAACTACATACAAATGGGATCTTGATCTACCCAATTCAACTTATTTATATGTGATGGTAGCTGGTCCATTTGAAGTAATCCAAGATTATCATGGAGATATTCCAATGAGCTATTGGGTCTACCCAAAAGATAAAGAACATGCGCATCGGTCTTTTCATCGCACACCAGAGATTATGCGATTCTTTGAAAAAGAATACGGAGTGCCATACCCATGGCCAAAGATGGATCAAATCACCATCCCAGGAATTGGAGGAGGAGCTGAAAGTACTACTGCAACAATTCTAGGTGAAAAAACCATTCATGATGCAAAAGCTGAAAAAGACTTTCCAAGTCATTGGTTGGTGGCGCATGAAGCAGCACATCATTGGTGGGGTGACTATATAACTATGCAGAATTGGCACCATGCATGGCTAAATGAATCTTTCGCCACTTACGGGGAGTATTTGTACAGCTCTCACTTGTATGGAGAAGAAGAGGGGAAAATAAACCTGTGGAAGAAAAAGCAAAGTTATTTAAATGAGTATAAAAATCGCTATTCAAGACCAATGGTTCATCCATACTGGAAATATCCAAACCAGAATTTTGACAGTCATATATATCCTAGGGGAGCTGCTGTTCTCCATATGCTTAGAAAGATTACCGGTGGAGATATATTCAAAGAATTTCAAGAGGTGTTCTTGAATAAATATGCATATGGTAATCCCAATACAAACGATTTGATAGATGTAGTCAACGATGTTTCCGAACAAGATTTAACATGGTTTTTTAAACAATGGGTATTAAGCGCAGGTCATCCAAAGCTAGACATTAAATCTGAGTGGAAAGATAAAACCTTAACGTTGTATGTGAATCAAACCCAAATAGGTAGAAAAACACCAACCAAATATCGTTTGCCATCAAAGGTTGCATTCTATTATAAAAATGAAGTTGTTATAGAGGAGATTTTAATAGATAGAAAACGATCCATTCACAGATTTGAAATGAAAAAAGAACCTTTATTTGTACGTTTTGATCCAGATAATGACCTTTTAATTGAGGTAAGACAAGATCTTTCATTGGAGGCTCTTTTGAATAAAGTCAAAAGAGATAATGTGATTGGTAGAATGGAAGCAGCTACTGAACTTTCAGCTTTTATAGATGAACCTAAAACGGTTCGCTCCTTAAAACGTATTGCTGTTCATGATAGATCATGGTTCGTGAGAAACGCAGCTTTGAAATCAGTTGGTAAAGAAATGTCAGCAAAGGACTTTTTAATTGCATATATACGAGAAAAACATTCACAGCCAAGAAGAACTATAATTGCTCAAATGTCGAATCACCATGCTAGCGATGCACTCAAACTGATTCGAAAATATCTTAATAGAGACGATAGCTATATTGTGCAGGCTGAGATGATCAAGCAATTAGGAAATATTGGTGATAAGTCAGATATGAATAGAATAGAGTTTCTTAGAAATCAATGGTCTCCCAGAAAAATCATTAGAACCTCAGCCGATAAATCCCTTACAAAGCTTCAAGGTAATTAATATTTCTAAGTTTATTGCTAGCCTCGCGCTAGTTTTTTGTTTTCTGTCTCCTTTAATATCGCAATCTCGCATTGAAGGCAGAATTGTTGACAAGACAACGTCTGAACCGCTTGTTGGGGTAAATATTTTCTTTTCAAAAACCACTCTTGGTACAACTTCTGATGAAAATGGATTTTTTACCCTATCAAAAATTCCTGGAGGTCAATACGAATTAATTGTTTCAATGATTGGATATGAAGTCGAGAGAGAGAGTGTGATTATTAAAGCGAGTGAAAATCTTACTGTTAATTTTAGACTTGCCCCGCAAGCTATTTTGATGAATGAGATAAATGTTACAGCAAAGAAAGATCGGCAATGGGATAAAAATTATGGGATTTTTAAACGATCTTTTCTAGGAACAGGTAAAAATGGTGAGGCGTGTAGGATTATTAATGAATATGTACTTTCCTTTAGTAAATTTGGAACTACCTTTAGTGCAAAGGCTAGTCAGCCGTTAATTATTGAAAACCCCGAGCTTGGTTACAAAATAACTTATATTTTATATGACTTTGTTAAAGAAGCTGACGAAGTTCAATATTCTGGTGATATCTTTTTTGAAGAGGAAGTAAGCTCATCAAAAAAACAATCAAAACAATGGGATAAGAACAGACAAAAAGCCTATAAAGGTTCTTTGAGACACTTTTTGAGCACCTTAGCAAATCGATTTGAATTACGCTTTGACATTATAGATGGGCAAATGAAAGAAAAATCAAACTGGTCTTCAATATCTGACAGAAGAATAGATCCCTTGGTGAAAGAAGGATTCTCTTTGTTGATAAACAAAAAAGATCTCTTTGGGGAGTCCCTTATAATTCCAGAGCAGTATAAACCCCTGAAAAATGATACATTAGTATTTCTAGGTAAAATTGATGAACCATTGCTATCTTTTGAGGGAAGAATGATGGTGACATATTTGAAAGAATCTCCAGAGTTCACGTATTTACTTGAACACGATTCGCCCTCATCTTACCAACAAACATCTTTTTTATTACTGAGGGCAGATTCCGTCTACTTTGATAAATACGGACGCTATTCTGAACCTTATATGATAGAGCGGCAAGGCTATTTGTCTTGGGAAGGCGTTGGAGACCAGCTTCCCTTTGATTATGATATTGAAAAAAAATAATTCATTCTTCCAAATTTATTTTCTCAAAACTAAATTGAATTAAGTTAATAATGATAAAAAGGGTTTATATGAAGTATCAAAAAATATTTATACTGTCTTTAGCATCTGTATTTATACTAACCTGTGGTGCAAATAAAATTGTATATCCTACACAGTTTGAATACAATGCCAATCCACAATTAATATTAGATGAGTTTATTCCCTATATTGAGACGCAAGGATATAAAGTTCTCAATAAGAATGACACAAGAATGACTTTAAGAAATCAGAACGGTTTCTATACTGCAGAATATTTAGAAACAGATTGGATGAATAGTGGTGTTTACGATGAGCCATCTGGTAATGAATTTATTATTAAACAAAAAGTTTGGATTATTTTAGACAGCAATCAGATATCTGTTGAAACCGTGTTCGGTTTTATGGATGGAGAAGAAATGGTTGTGTTTGATAGCGCTCCAGAGGAATTGCATAAAGTAGTGATGGCACTTCCTGAGGGTTTAAAGCAAATGATAGTATCAAAAGCTCTATAATTTTGTGAAAATATTTATCGATTCTGTTAAAGAGATGTCCAGAGGAATAAAGCTTTTGCTTCCAACGGTTAAAAACAAAAAATACCCAATAGAACCATTTGAATCACTTAACAGGATAATTAATAACAAATTAAAACTCTGATTCAGGTTATTATTGTTTGAGAAATATGCTATGTGACGTATATCACAAGCATAAATAATGAACTTGAACAATCGTTTTTAAATAATTAATATTGAGGAGACTTTTAAAGGTCAATATTAATAGAAATTAAGGAGATCATTATGATTCGCAATTTACAAGTACTTGCTATAGCTCTTTTAGTTTCTTCTGTCTCACTTGCTTTTGGTCAAGTTGAAGTAGATGACGCTAAAGATTCTAAGGCTGGTAAATCTGTAGTTGGAGATGATGGAGCTAAAGGTAAAGCTTCTGCAGCACCAGCAAAGATTAAGCCAGGCAAAGATAAGAAAGTATATGTTGGCAAAAGCCACGAAGCTGGTAAGCCAGCAGCAGTTGACGCTGCACCCGAAAAAGGTGTTAGAAGAAGCTTCTGGCAGCGCTTAACTGGAAGAAATTCTGCCGGTGAGGATAAGCCAGATACTAAGAAAAAGAATTAATTTTTTTTCTTAACTATTCTTAAAAAAATAGGGTGAATTTTCACCCTATTTTTTTTGCCCTAAATTTTATAATTTTACGCTCTATTTAAATAGGAGTTATAGTTCATGTACTTACGATCATTAAGTCTTTTGTTTTTGTTTTCATTATCATTTGTTTTTGGTCAATTAAAATATCAAGTTAGTGGTGGATACTATGATCAAGCAGGAAATACTGATTATAAATACTATAATGCTGGTTTTTCTGCTACTGCCTACGGTGACTTTGCGCTTGGCGGGCTAAAGGTCAAAGATTCAGAATTTTTCCTATCCGTTGATAAAAACTTTTCTACTTACGCAGGTGAAGACTATGAAGATGATCAAAATATTTTGTTTCTTTTTGATCTTTGGGCTAATGGTAGGTTCTCTCCATTCATTATAGCAGAAAAATCATTTGATACCTATCGAGGAATTAAGGATCGTAGCAATTTTGGTATTGGCGCTAAATACAGATTGATTGGTGATGTGCTTTCAGTAAGCGCAGCATTCCTATCAGAAAGCGAAGAAGTTATTGGTAAAAATAGGGTATACGAATATGTTGACTACGGCGACTCTCTGGGGCTATATACGCTTTCAGACCACCCAAATATACAGCCCTCCACCTATAGTAGAATATCCATTCGACCAAAGCTAAAGCTCCCTCTTGGTGATAATTTTTATTTTCAAAGTGAATATTTTTATAAACCTGCTGGTGATGACGTTTTAACTGACTTTAAAAATAAGTTCGTTATTAAAACTGCTGAAGAATGGTTAAATATTGAAATTAAATACAACTTCAAACAAGACTCCAGGCCTGCTCCAAAATATTTTATGAAGTATTATGATGGTTTTTCTCGCACCGCTTCTTTTGAAAATCCAGGAAGTAAGGTATTACCACAAAATAGACCGATTATTAATAGAACCCCTGAACAGTCAGAAGCAGATGGATTTGGTAATTACTACGTCACTAACTACAAAAAAGATGATACTACATTAACGATTGGATTTAGTATAAATTTCTAGTGAAAATTCAATTTCGTTAATTTGATATTTGCCTAAGCCTTTCAAACAGTATTACGCTCACCGCTGCAGAGACGTTTAATGAATTTATAGATCCTTGCATAGGAATTGTGGTTTGAAAATCACAATTATCTAAAACTATTTTTTTAATTCCGCGTCCTTCGCTACCTGCTACAATTACTATTTTACCCTTATAGTCTATCTTGTGCCACTCTTTAGCATCCAGGCTATTATCCATTGCAACAATCCAATAGTCATCTTTTTTAAGCTGTTCCAATGATCTATGAAGGTTGTTTACTGTATATATTGATATCTCTGTGAAAGCACCTTGGCTAACCTGAATAACCGTGTCTGTAATTTTGCAGCTATCGTGCTTTGGAATAATAATAGCATCAACGCCCGCACATACTGAAGTTCTTATGATTTGTCCAAGGTTTTGAGGGTCTTCAATGCGATCTAATGCAACAATGCATCTATTGCCCACTTTAGAATTTAAGGCAGGAAGTTCTTCTTCGATGTTCGCAAGAAACTTTACTACTATACCTTGAGTTCTTTGCTTAGGAAAATGTTCTTTGAAATATGTTTTTTTAAAAAATTTTACATAGCCCCCATAATGTCCTAGTAGTTGCGTAACGCGTCCATCGGTTTCTGCCTTACTTCCGTTTTGAATTATTATTTCAGAAATCTTATATTTTCTGGATGATAAAACAGCTACACTGCCATTAATTCCAAATATTGTATGTTTATTTTTTGACATAAATCTTATTAGAACTTAAAATTTTTTTTAGATTCTTAGGTAAAAAAAGCTTAAATATTGTATTTAATAAGGAAATAATCATAAATGCCACCTAAAGAATTTAATAAAGTATCAAATGAGCATGTTGAAGCTTCTAAAGGGATGAAGTTTAAAACGATTAAACCGCATCATGAGGTTTTAGGAGACCTTAAGGAAGGGGTAGTGCTAGAATTAGAAAGTATAGCTCATTATCCAACCAGATATCGTTTGTTAGATAAAGATGGAAAATTGTGGACAGTGCCTACGCATTCAGTAGAGCGCATTGACGCAGAATAGTTCCTCGCAAACACTATTATATTTTTGAATTTTATTTCTGCATATAATGGGTAGATATTCAAATAGATGTATTTAGCGCTATTCACCTATCAGCAGGTCAATCAATTTGACAGAGTGCATATTTTAACTATCTTAATATGTTTTTTATTTTTTTTTCTTATTCCTTTTTTTGGCAAAAAGCTAAATACTAACAAGAGAAGAGTTGCATCTACATCACTAATTTTCATAGGCCTACTTCAGGAAGTTTTTGATTACGGTAATCGAATATATTTTAGTGAGCTTAATTGGTTTGAGGATCTACCTTTGCATATTTGCAACTACGTATTTTATATAGGCTTGATGTATATGTGGACAAAAAAACAATTTTTATTTGAAATAGTATATCTCTTGGGCTTAGGTGCAGCTTTTATAACTATCTTAACACCGGAATTCAAAATGATTAATACTTTTGAATATATTCTATTCTTCGCTGCACACGCGCTCATAGTTGTCTTTGCGCTATGGGGAATTTTTATTGATGGTAAAATTCCTCGTAAAGGATCGGTCTTAAAGGTCTACGTATTTCTTTCACTTATGGCATTGCCAGTTGGGCTGATATCTTGGATAACTGGGGGGAATTATATGTTTTTGATGCAACGACCTGATGTTTCGAATCCAATAGTATTTGGGGAATGGCCGTGGTACATTTTGAATATCAGCTTTATTGGATTATTAATAATGACCATTGCATATCTCCCTTTTAAACTAACCAATAGATTAAGAGTAAAGAATTGAAAGATTACTCATTTCAGACTTTTGGGCTAGAACATATATCCTATCTATTGATCTGTATAAGCGTATGGTTCTTCTTGCCACTTATTGGCAGAAGATATGCATCACAATCACAGCAAAGAAATATAGCCTTAGCGTTGATTTCTGTAACTTTATTGCAAGAAATATTGCATTACTTCTATAAAATAAATTTAAACAGCTTTAATCCGGCACAAGATATATCTCTACATATGTGTGGATTTAGTTTATTTATTTCATGTTATGCATTATATACTCGAAACCAAACTGCTTTTGAACTATCCTTTTTTTGGGGACTAGCAGGAGCATTGCAAGCAATCTTAACGCCAGACCCTACGCGTTTTTATTTTGGCTATATTTCTACTTTATGGAGTTTCTTATCACATGGTTTAATTATTTTGAATGTATTTTGGATGATTTTTGTTTTCGAAATGCGCTGTAGGAAATATTCGCTAGTAAATACAGTTCTCGTCACAAACGGCGCTATATTTGTTGTTGGGATCATCAACAAGCTTATTGGTAATGGGGCTAATTATTGGTTCATTTGTGAGAAGCCAAGTGGTGAAAATCCAGCATTGATTGGCGAATGGCCCTATTATTTAATCACATTTCAATTAGCAGGAATTCTGTTTATGATGTTAATTTATCTACCTATGTGGATAACCGTTAAGCGCAATTTGTCAAAGGAGCTAATTAGAGGGTAACCTCCACTTTTAAATGTCACTTTTAATTGGATATTTTTTTCTTGCCCTAGGTGTATCATTTATATGTTCGCTTTTAGAGGCTGTCATATTATCAGTTACTCATTCCCACATTGCTACTTTGGTAAAAATCAACTCCAAAAAAGGGAAGATGATCCAGGTCTTGAAAGATGATATCAATAGACCATTAGCTGCTATTTTAACGCTAAATACAATAGCCAACACAGTTGGCGCTGCTGGAATGGGAGCACAAGCACTAAATGTATATGGATCCAATGCCGTTGCGCTAGCTTCCGCTATTTTAACATTTAGTATTTTAATTTTCTCTGAAATCCTCCCAAAAACCTTAGGTGCCTATTTTTGCAGAAGTCTGGTTATTCCATCAGCGTATGTAATTCGATTTCTGATGGTTGTCGCTTTTCCATTTGTATGGCTCAGCAATACCCTGTCTAGTTCTATAAATACCAATGAGGATAAAGTTAGCCGTGAAGAGATTACTGCTATGGCTGAGATGGGGGAAGATGAGGGATCTATCGATGAGCATGAGTCAGATATAATTGAAAACCTTTTTCGCTTAAAAGAGATACAGATTGAAGATATCTTAACACCGCGATCTGTGATATATGCATTTGAAGATAAAGAAACGGTTGGAAATGTGATGGACTCCAACAATGATATTATTTTCTCAAGAATTCCTGTATTCCATGAGAATATTGATAATATAATTGGAATGGTTTATAAGGACACAGTTCTTGAGACAATGGCAGATGATTATTTTGAAAAAACAATGGCAGACATTGTTGAACCCGTAGAATCTGTTAACGAAACAGAGTCTGTAGAGTCAGTTTTGAATAAATTTACTAAAAATCGCTCCCACATGTTTATAGTTAAGGATGAATTTGGCGGTACAACAGGCATTGTAACGCTTGAAGACTGCATTGAAACATTGCTAGGTGTAGAGATTATGGATGAGTCAGACGAGGTAGCTGACATGCGAAAACTTGCAAAGGATCAGCAAGAGCAAAAAAAACCTTCAGAAAAAAATGGCACGACTTGATATACTTTAATTAAGATTTTTTATCGTTAGCTGTAGAAGCTCATTTTCTTACACCTTTTTCGCACATAAATTATACTACTGTGAAAACCTTTAAACTTTTATTCGTTATAACAGTTTTCCTTTTTCTAATTGGAGGACAAAATCAGATTAAGTATTTCTTATCTGAGCTAGATTTTCTTGCCAACAGAAATGTTCCAAAGTCCGAAGTGATTAGAAAATCTCATATTCGCGCTGAATATGATGCCTTAAATAGACTTACAAGAAAATCATTTATTGATCGATCTGGTAAATCAATTGGTATTGAATATTATACCTATCTGGATACTGCTACAGTCGCCAGGCAAAAAGACCTAATCAATGCCCAGGGTGAACTTTTTCATAAAACAATATTTGGAAGGGAATCTCAATCGGTATCATATATTGAGTGGGTGTTTGGTGTAGACTCAGTAAAAAGGTGGGATGACAGATTTACAACCTCAAATTTAAATACCGATACAAAGCCAGTCGATTATCGCTTTTTTGATGTAGATGCTTTTGAATATGGAGGAAAGGAATTTGACTATGATTCACTTGGAAGAGTGGTCCGCGATGAGTGGTTCAGACGGCCGGATGGAAAATCAATGCATAAGTTCTTGTTTAAGTATTACGATGATCTTGACATAACACATATGTTTGAATACGACTCAAATGGTGTTTTAATCATGGATGTAAAATTGAGCCCTGATGGCACGGAGGCAGTTTTTTGGTTTACAGGACCATCAGATTCATCATTTGTTAATTCTAGTGAAATCTCCTACAATTTAGATGGTGATTTAAAATGGGGAAAGATTGGTTGGATTTTATCAGGTGGCTTGGATACAGCTGATGTAATGCTAACAGATCTCAAAAGGGGGGACCACAAAAAAATTCTAGACAATGAAAATATGTTAATAGATAGCTTAACGTACGATGTGTTGTTTGACGGTGAGGGCGTCAAAGGGTATATGGCTACTAAGCGCATTATTTCTGATTTGATATACGATATCAGTCCACCTATAATGACTTTGGATATGGATAAGTATATGAAGGATATATCCATTGAATATTCAACATCCGAAAAACTGGACTCTGCTTTTATTGTATGGTTAGCTGATTCAAATTTTAGTGAGATATCTCCCGATACGGTTTTTCTAAAAAAAGAAGAGCTTGAAATAAGCACTCGATTTAAACCTCTAAATCAGCAGAGCTTAGTTGATGGCGTAATGTATAATCCAGAGATATATGGTTATGATCGCGCAACGAACTTATCCTTCCCTGGAGTTTTTAAAGGCGTGATATATGATATAACCCCACCAACATTATCATTTATAAGTCCCGATCCAAACGAATGGATAAATCATCAACGTATGGAAATGAGCTCCAATGAACCTATTCAGAAATGGTCAATAAAGCTTAAATGGAAAGGAAGAGTGTTTGATGAGAATGCTCCCCATTACTTTGAATTTTTGGATACAGTACAAGTGTCAGAAAAAAAGGATCTAGCAAACTATTTTACCCTTAACGATGGGTCGATGTACAGTTTTGAAATGATTGGCAGTGATCTTGCTGGTAATATATCTGACGTCACAATGATTGACTCTATTACTTATGATATCACTCCTCCTTTAATAACAATGATTTATCCATTTGATGATGAGGCTATAAATAATCCAACGGTAAGTTATGCTATTAGCGAGCAGCTTCTTTTAGGTGAGATGTTATGGACGCAGGTTGATGGGATGGAGGATACACTATCTCCTCATATAATAGATATGATTGAACAGGAACTGTCACCGGAAGAAAAAATTCGTATTAATATGGCCAATGAGCCAATATTAATGGATGGATCTATATACACATTAACAGTTAATGGTAGAGATCTTGCAAGCAATGATAGCGAAACGATTATTGTATCAAATATTCTTTATGACATTACACCTCCCAGCTTTTCAAGCATCAAGCCTGATTCAGGAAGCGCATTGAATCATCAAAGAATTACATATTCAGTTTCAGAAGATCTTTTCAAAGGAGAAGTCATTTGGATACAAACTGGTGGAACAGATGACCCTGACGCTCCTCATAAGGTTCAATTTGAAGGAAGTGAGCTAAAATTCGGTGATCATAATGATATCACCCTATTAAATATGCCTCAACTTGCAGATGGAGGCCGATACACAATTTATTTCACAGGTAGAGATCGTGCGGGAAACATTGCGGATACAGTGGTTGTACGCGATATTTTATACGATTTTACTTCTCCAAAAATTTTGGTTAGCTATCCCACTCCAAATTTAATTACCAATTCTACGGATGTCTCATATAGTTTATCTGAGACCTTGTTTCGCGGAGATTTTTCATGGAAAAGAATAGGGGGGGTTGAGGACACGCTTGCGCCATACTCCGCTGATCTGATTCCTAAAGAAATGAAAAAAGGTAGTCTTAGTCGTATTCAGCTTACCAGTATCCCTAAATTTGTAGAAAATTCAATCTATGAGCTAACCATCACAGGTCGAGATCGTGCTGGTAATGAAGCAAATAAAATAGTTATTTCTAATATAGAATACGACTTTACGCCTCCAAAGCTTACTTGGATAGGCCCCAAAAGCGGTGATGCGGTAAATCATAAGGAGGTCAGCTTTTCAAACAGCGAACTATTAAAATCTGCATCGATAACTTGGACATGGAATTCAGGTGTTAGCGATCCGGATACCCTTCATATTATGCAATTATTCAACAATGAATTAAATGCAGGATCTTTTGGGCCGGCATCAATTGTCAATGCTCCTCCCCTAATCGATGGAGGAGTATATAATATTTCTTATTCAGCATTTGATCCTGCAGGCAATGAGTCAAATATAATTTTCATCGAAGATATTTTATATGATATTACACAACCCGAAATTATTCTGACTTACCCTGTTCCAAGATCAATTTCGAAAACTATCGCCGTGACCTACAGCCTATCTGAGACGCTATATGAAGGTGAATTTAAATGGATGTGGCTTGGTGGAGTAAATGATCCGTCAGCTCCCTTCACCGCTATTCTTACAAATGAAGAGATGCAGTCGGGTGACCATATTGAGATTGAATTAGAAAATAGTCCTGTGGTTGTTGAAAATGCTTTATATACAATGTCGCTTTCTGGGAGAGACCGTGCTGGGAATAAAGCAAAAAAAGCTTTTGTACCGGGTTTGCAATACGACTTTACACCACCAGAACTGTCTGTTCTTAACCCAGACTCAGGGTCAGCTATAAACTATAAAAAAGTCCATTTTCGAAATAGCGAACTACTTCAAAGCGCCCAAATGATTTGGACGCGTACTTCAGGAGAGGAGGATCTACTATCTCCTCATATTGTAGACCTCGAGAACGATGAGCTACTTGGAAAAGAAATTGGTCCCGTCTCTCTTTATAATGAACCAAATCTAAATGATGGTACGGAGTATTCACTGCGTTTTACAGGTTTAGATCCCGCTGGAAATGTGAGCGATACAGTTATCATTAAAAACATACTTTACGATGTGACACCACCCTTACTGTCTATATCTTCACCAGAATCAGATATTTACACAGCCAAATCGGAGATTCTTTTTGATGTAAATGAAAATATATATAATTTTGAAATTACATGGATTGGTAAATCACTGACTAATGAAAGCGATGAAAAAATCTATAGTCATTCAGATGTGCTTTTGGCTGGTAGCTATAATTCAGATGATCTTTTCAATCCTAAATTATTGGATGCAACAACCTATAGAATATCAATCAATGGTTTTGATCGCGCAAATAATAAAGGACTAGAATCCAGTATTAGCAAAATTAAAGTAGATTTAACTCCTCCTGAATTTTCAAATTTATTACCGGAATCTGGCTCATTTATAAATTTAGCTTCTATAGGGTGGTCTTTATCAGAAAATATTGATAGTGGCACTGTTTATTTTAAACGCAATACATCGGATGCAAGACTGGAAGCTGTACTAGATGGTGAAGAATTAAATGCTGGTATAAAACAACCAGCCCCTCTATCTAATTATGTTGCACTTAGAGATGGAGAAGTCTACACAATATCGATAATTGGAAAAGATTTTGCGTCAAATGTTTCGAAAGAAATATCTGTATCTAATATTACATATGACACATCTCCGCCAAAAATATCTATAATCAGTCCTGAACAAGGTAGTTTCGTTAATTCTAATGAGATTTCATATACCGTAAATGAACCCCTTACTGAAGCAGAAATGATTTGGGAGGGTGATGGGCAAGAGTCCTTATCATTTAAGCTTCGTAATGATGATATATTGGAAGGAAAACATGTATTGAAAGACTATGGAGTAAATCCTAAGGAAAAGGTCTTTTATACTATATTTATTAAAGGGATAGATCGAGCTAGTAACGCGGGTATATCCGACTCATTGACTAGTGTAACTTTTGATATTACCCCTCCTGAATTTGCTTTCTCATATCCATCAAATGATTTACCGGTTAACACAACTAAGATTTCTTTTAAGCTTAGCGAGGAATTAGAGAAAGGTGCAATTACATGGATCGCTACAAAGGGAGAAGATCCATTATCTCCTCACACAAAAAACTTCGAAGGTGATCAAAAAAATGAAGGTGAAAAATTAGATTTTATTTTTTCAGATCCTCCGAAGCTCTTAGATGGAGTAACATACCAAATTGTTATATCTGGAACCGATCTTGCGGGAAATAAAGGAGACAATATGGTATTGAATAATATTTTATTTGACACCACACCTCCTGAATTCGTTGACATAGAACCTAAGGATAACGCATTCATTCAAGAAGCTTTTATTAATTATACCTTAACTGAAGATCTTGTTGAGGGAAAAATTTATTTTGAAAATGTTGGTGGATCAACTGATCCAAAAACAACGCATATGATAACACTAGCAGGTGGAAAGAAGAATAAAGGTGTTCAAGGAGGTAAGCTGCCTAGAACTTTTGTCAATCTAGTGAATGGATCGGTTTACAATATTAAGTTTGAAGGAAGGGACGCTGCTGGTAACAGTGCTCCCGAATATATTGTGAAAAATATCGTTTTCGATAATGAGAAACCAACTCTTTCCATTATTAAGCCTTTAGACAATGCCTTTGTAAATAGAAAAGAAGTTTCAATATCGCTCAGCGAAGATCTTGCTGAGGGGGTTCTTGTTCTAACTAATGTAGCTGGATCAAAAGACGAAAATTCACCACACACATTAATACTATCGAAAGAATTAAAAAAAATCGGTACGATTGAAGATAAAATTTTTAATGAGTTCGGATGGGTTGATGGATCAACATATAATCTAGAGTTTGACGGTGTAGACTTTGCTGGGAATATAGCCGATAAAGTCTTGGTTAAAAATATCACTTTCGACATTACAAATCCTATTATTAGTATTGATAACCTATTTAAAAATAATTATATAAATAGTAATACATTAAGTTATACTTTAAGTGAGCCTCTAGCCACGTCAACGTTAACTATCACCCGAACGGCTGGCGCTGATGATAATAATTCACCTCAAAATATCTCGTTAACAGCAAGTGAGCTGGCTAAGGGTTCGTACAAGGATGTGATTCTTAACAATAATCCAATCTTAAATAATGGCACGATATATTCTTTTGAGTTAAGTGGGCAAGATTATGCTACAAATGATGCAAAATCAATCGTAGTTGAGAATGTATCTTTTGATAATCAGCCCCCTGAACTATCAATAAGTAGACCAATTGATGCTGAGCAAATAAAATCAACGATTCTATCATTTTCTGCCAGCGAAAATCTAGAGACTGCTACGGCTATATTTACACAAACCAGCGGCACAGTTGATGTTAATTCTCCACATAAAGTCATCTTAAAAGGTAAAGAACTTAACAAAGGGGTTCATTCTGATTTCGACCTTGGTATAACCTCTCAATTAGCGGATGGTGGTCGTTATAGTGTTACAATAGAAGCATTTGACAAAGCTGGTAACCCTGCAACAGTGCAGGCCATAAATGATGTATTTTTTGATCTACTTCCTCCCGTTATTGCAATTGAAAGTCCATCTTCCGGGTCAAGATTTAACGTACCAATTGCAACGTATTCGTCCAACGAGCAAATGGGAAAAGCTAATATTACTTATACAAGAACTGCGGGCGCACAAGACCCACAAAGCCCTCATATAATAAATTTAACAGGTGCGAGATTACAGCAAGGCACTCGCTATGATGAAACATTTGAAAATGAAGTTACCCTAAAAGATGGCACTGTTTATTCTATTTCTATGGTAGCAGAAGATATGGCTGGTAATATTGCAGAAAAAATAACCGTTGATAATATTACTTTTGATTCAACAGGCCCTGAAATAACAATTCTATCCCCAAGCTCTTCGATTTTTACCAATCAATTAAATGTAGACTTCTCCTTGAATGAGCAATTACAAAAAGCAAAAATTATTATAGAGAGAACAGGTGGACCTAATGATTCATCCAGTCCGCATGAAATAAATGTTGTTGATACAGACTTAGCTCCTGCGCCTAAAACAAGTATTGACATCATTAAGCGAATTAATTTAGTAAGTAATGCTGTGTATAGGATTAGTATTGAAGGAGTTGATATTGCAGGAAACACAGGAATATCAAATATTATTGAAAGTATTACTTTTGATGATATTCCACCAGAAATTTCTATTATATCTCCTGATGCGGAAACCTTCATTAACGCTCCAACGCTGGGTCTTCGCAGTAATGAAGCTTTAAAAATTGCATCTGTAGACTGGGTTTGGTTAGAGGGCAATGAAGATACCAATAGCCAGCATACCTCTAACCTTGTGGGTGGAACACTTGATGAAGGAGAATATCCGCAGGTTAAATTTAATCCAGAGCCATCACTCGTAAGTGGAGCTTGGTATTCAGTTACATTTAATGGATTCGATCGAGCAGGCAATCCATCTTCATATAGTCATGGACGGTTATTTTTTGATAACACGCCTCCAGAAGTATCCGGTTTATATCCCAAAACAGGTTCTTTTATTAATGTTGCGGAGCTCAGCTATTCATTGAATGAAGATTTAATTGAAGGCTTTGTTGTTTGGAATCCAGTAGATGAAGCAGAAGCTGTAAAAATTGATATGCTTTCAAATGAGCTTTTGGCAGGAACATTTGGCATCGGTACATTAAACGGGCAAATAGGTCTTGCTGATGGTGTTGTCTATAATGTCGAAATCTCTATTAAAGATAAAGCATTAAATGAAACCAATAGTACACTAGCTGAAAACATAACTTTTGATGTAACTAAGCCTGAATTTACGCAAGTTTCACCTGTTGCAAGTTCGCGAGTAAATACGCAAACCGTTTCATGGAATGTGAATGAAAATTTGCAATCCGGTAAATATACTTGGATACATATGGGTGGAGAGGCAGATCCTGCTGCTCCACATGAATTTAATTTGTCTGATGATTTGCTTAAACCTGGTTTTGGTGATAATTCTAAACTACCTTCACTTAACCTTGTTGTAAATGCCATGTATCGAATTACTCTTGAGGGTACTGATTTAGCTGGAAATACTGGCAAAAAATTTGTCATGAGTGTAGTTTATGATGACATTCCTCCAGATTTAGAGTTGACATACCCTGTTAACAATTCAGCTGTAAATCATTTGGACATTTCCTATTCAATATCAGAGCAATTGAATGTTGGTAAGATTGTTTATACTAGGATTGGTGGGGACGAAGACCCCAATTCACCAGTTTCAATAAATTTAGAAGCTAGCGAGCTAGAGACCAGCTTTGATCAGCCCCAAAAAACAGCACAAGTCCCAATGTTGAATGATGGAACAATATACAATATTCAACTATTTGGTGAAGATTTAGCTACAAATAATGCGAAATCGAATGTGATTGAGAATGTTAAGTATGATATTACCAGACCTCGCATCAGTATATATTACCCAACCTCTAATTCTTATTTTATGGGTTCAGATATAAATATTGATATTAGTGAAGATCTGAAAGAAGGTAAAATGGTTTGGACTAGGACCGGAGGATTAAGTGATGAGGTAACAAAACAAAAAATCCCACTTTACGATCAGTATCTTAAAAAAGGTGCATACGAAAAAGCCTCGCTGCCAATTGAAGAATCCCTCAGTGCGGGTGTAGTATATTCGCTGGGAGTTGATGCGGTAGATTTTGCTGAGAATGAAGCAGAGCCGGTGCTTATCGAAAATATCGAATTTATAAGAGATATGGCTGGCAAATGGTATTATAAAGGAGCAATTATTGAGGTTGTATGGGTATTCGAGCCTGATGACACAGGAATCTCGGGAAGATTTATGCAAGGTTTATCACTAGGAACAAAAATAAGTAATGAAGAGAAGGGGTCATATAAATTTGATTTTAACCAAAAACCATATCTTTTGACTGTTGAAATGGATGATGCCTCAAAAAACAGAATAAGTTTAGTTGAGTTCATAAATAATAATAGAATACGGGTCGTAACTGGTACTAGAAAACCAGCTAATATGAGCGATGGGGAGGTAATGGAGTACGAATGGAGGCAATGATTATTAAATTAAGGGTAATAGTGCAATGATTAATGAAATAATAAGTATAAATTCCTCGCCGATTTACATTTTATTTTAGGAGATTCTAGCAATGGCTAAAAAACAAAAAAGTTTTGAAGAGAAAACATCTTCATCAAAAGGAAAAGAAATGGAACATATTAAGTTTGTTAAGAGTGTTCCATCTGATAAAGAAGGGTATTGGAGATTCAATGAATCAATGGTTGCATTAGAAAAAGGTCAAAAGCTAGATGCAGCACTAAAGCAAATGGAAGATGAAGCTAATTTAGTTGACATTGAAATGCCAACAGAAGTTTCTAATGATGAAGCAAATCAGGATAATAAACAATCCGAAAAGACTGTATCTGAAACAGTAACTCCAGCTGAAGAAGAAACTTCTAAAGAGGAAGAATCTCTAACAGAAGAGGAAACACCTAAAGAGGAAGAAGCTCCAGCTGAAGAAGAAACTCCAGCAGAAGAGGAAGCTCCAAAAGAGGAAGAATCTCTAACAGAAGAGGAAACACCTAAAGAGGAAGAAGCTCCAG
>CAJWZD010000019.1 GCA_913049685.1 uncultured Fidelibacterota bacterium | reverse complement strand
AAATAAGTTATCTATTAATTTTCTTATCCGTTTATCAGCTATATCCATCCATTTAATAGCTTTTCTTGTCCATGAGTCAGTCATGTCAATTAATAACAAAGAAAATGCTGCGATAATGAGCCACACTAAACCATTAAGAGTCATGTCTATAATCCAACCGACTGCTATCCAGTTTATTTCCATTATTGGATTATGGCATAAGTTAAGTAATGATATTCCCTATTTAAAAAAGGGTGTATCCGATCTTTATATTGAATACTATTGGAAATTATTCCATATTCACTAAGTAGATTAAGCTGTCTATTTTTATTAAACTTTATAACTTAATATATTACTTATGAATACACCCACAATAGTTAAATCATCTGCAGCAGATTTAGAACAAGTGAAGGCAGTCCTTACATTAGGTTTTTCGTCTGATGCTTTATTAAGATGGGTCTTCCCTGCTGCATCTTCTTACCTTAAATGCTTCGATGTTTGGATGGAAGAGTTTTCAAAAATAGCTTTTGAAAATAACATTGTTTACTCAGAAGAAAATCTATTCGGTTCATCTCTTTGGCATCCTCCTGGAGTTGAGTTTGATAATTCAGTTCTGGAATCAACATTTGAATATATTCCTGAAGATCGAGTAGAGGTTGTTATTAAGTTTTTTGAAGAATTTGAAAAATATCATCCAGATGATGCTTGGTATTTACCATTTATTGCTGTTGACCCCTCACAACAAAGAAAAGGTATAGGGTCTTTTTTATTAAAAGAAGCCCTTAAAATGATCGATGAGAAAGGTGATAGAGCATATCTAGAGGCATCCAATGAATCAAATAAAGCATTGTATGAAAGACATGGTTTTGTAGAAATTGGAAGGGTGCAATTTGAGGACTCTCCACCAGCATTTCCGATGATAAGAGAGTCAAGTAAGTAATTATTCTCCCTTATTCCTCATTACTTCATCCTTGCTTTTTTATAAAAGAGGATTCCTGCCCCATTTATTTTCATCTTCCTTTGATGGTTGCATTAATAAAATGAAAATTACAAACATCCCAATAATAGTGAAATAAGATAATTGCCACCATCCTGAGATGCTTCTGTCTTGTAGTCTTCTGGAGGTTACAGATATAGAAGGAAATAAAATAATTGCATTAAATATTAAAGTTAATGGTCCAATGGGGTTTTGTACACTTTGCCATTCTTTATCTCTAAACTCCATTCCGTATGAAAGTATAGTTGGAAAACCTTCAATGGATGCATAAAGAATTGCTTCGATAAAACTAATCAAAAAACCTGCAATAAATAATGCTAAGCAAAAATACCAGAACTCACTTCTACATGCCCTTCCACTGAAATTATTCCAATTAGTAAAAACTGATACGCATGCCTCTTTTATGCTCATAATTTTTTTCAATTATTTAATGTGAAATAAAGTTATATACTTTAGAAAAACACATATAGGTTTTTATGGTCCTTTCCAAATTATGGGATAAATGGATTCTCCATAAATACCGACACTTTTAGAATAGAATATTTTTAGATCATTCATTTGAAATGGATTTTTTTCTTTTTCCCCATCCGTTAGATTTCCAAAATAATTATTCCCGTACTGCTCAATTGACTCATTATGTCTAATAATTCTCACTGGATAGACACTGGCTTTTAAAGCAGCAATCATGTCTGTATCTGCATCACCATAAAATAAGTCGAGGTTTAATTTTTTCATTTGATAGTGTTTAGTTGTATACCTTACACCATTGATAGATTCTTTTGGACAAAAGAATAAATTCTCATCTTTTGTGATATCTAAGCCAAGACCATCTGATAAAAATTTTGCAAGATAGTCACCGTTCTCACCTGATCTTGCAGTTATAAGAAAAACATTATGTCCGTTATTTTTAAAATACTTTATTAGCTCTACAGTTGGTTCAATAAACAATGATAGTTTCTCATCTTGCATGTTTACCCATCCATAGTCCGTAGGATTCCTTTTATCTTCTGGAATATTCAAGAAAACATCTCTTGAGAATAAAATCGTGTCATCAACGTCAAATCCAACATTCAAGATACCAGGATTTGATCCTGCCATTTCGTTTGATTTCCAATTATTGAAAATGGTGGTAACAAGCAGAAATCCCAGGAGTATAGCTACAAGCATTTTTTTCGATTTTTTATTCATAATCCAATATAGCGTTCTTGTGTATTGCATAGGTACAAAAAACTCAATGAAAAGTTTAATCCAAATGAAACGTTTGAGATATAGAGCTCAGCACCCAATCATCGCATTACCCGTATGTATGAATTATATATTTTTTTGTAAGTTGAAGCATGAAACATCTATGGATTCAATAAAGAACCAAATATGAAAAATATTCTAACTAGAGGAGGAATTGAATTTTTAGCGGTTTTGTTAGGGATATCAGGCTCACTGTGGATTGACAATTACTCAAAGGAAAGGGAGATATATATTGCTTTAAATCAAGATATCAGCAATATAAGACTGGATATTGAGCAAGACCTTGAAGAAATCAAAAGAATAGATACTCTAATTACGCTAAGTTTAGCGAAGATTGATCTATTTTTAAAAATCACAAATAAAGAAATAGATATTGATGAGATAGATCCCGCCACATTTTCAAGACTTAGAGGTTTTACCAATACTTTTTTTCCGATGGGGTCATCGTACTTAGTTGCTCAAAATAGCGGTAGGATAAATAAGATAGAAGATCAAAAGCTGCTAAAATCAATTAGTAAGTATTATCAGAATAGTTATGAAAGATTAAAAACAAATAACTTTATGTATGATGAATTTCTAAATAAAAATTATTTCTCATTTCTAGCAGAATTGGAAAGTAAAAAAACCGATAATGAAATTATTGAATTATTTGAATCAGGTAAATATAGGGTATTGTTTTTAGAGTGGAGGAATAGAAGGTCACTCTATAGTAGCTATGTTTTAAAAGATTTAAAAACTTCGGCTAAACAGCTATTGCTTGATATTGATAATTACTTATTAAATAATTAAATGAAACACCTCTGGCTTATATTATTTATCATTTTCACTGCCTGTGAAAAAAAACAAGAATATGAGCTCAGCATTGATCGCATTCTATCAAAACCTTCAATTACTGGTACATCGCCAACCGCTCCATTATGGTCACCTGATAGCCAACACCTTGCGTTCCTTTGGAATGATACGAGATCACCAGGTCGTGAAGTATGGATTGTGAATGGCAATGGATCTGCCCTACGTCAACTCACCTCAAAAGCAGATGGCGAGGGAGGGGTAAAAATGTTCGCTTGGACACCTGATGCTAAAGATCTTATATATGTACGCTCTGGTGACCTATGGCATTTTTCTTTGAAAAACGGTGAAGGAAAGCGCCTCACAAGTACTGGGGGAAACAAATCAAATTTGGCAGTATCACCCAACGGTCGATATGCTTCTTATTTGCAAGATGGTGACCTTTGGATCTTCAATTTAAAAAATAGTACGCAAGCGCAACGGACGAGGGTGGGTGTACCATCTATCTCCAAGGTTCCGCTAGGAAGATACAATCGCCCTGATGTTGAGATAGGTTCGTATGTGTGGGGTGGCCCAACATATGCCTGGTCCCCAGATAGCCGTACCATCGCTGTGCATTATGTGGATCGTCGTAACATGCGCAAGGTGCCTTTTCCGCATTATCTTGGAAAAGAGACTGTTGCAAATAATGTTCGCCGCGGATATCCTGGCGATCCAAATGAATTTCGCACTATCGGCTTCTTCAGTGTTGAGAGCGGTAATTTAAATTTGCTAGATATTCCTAATCCAACAGCCAATCGTGTTGCCGGATTCTCATGGTCCCAAAGTGGAAAACTGCTACTGGATCAAGAATCGGATACGGCAACGGACCGATGGTTGTATACGGTAGACCCAACTGATAGACGCCTTAAGGAAATTTGGCACGACCACCGCGATACACGGATATATACATCCATAGCATCTGCTTGGCATTCGGATGGGAAGCGAGTGGTATTTCTCAGTGACCTAAATGACCGTTATGGTCTTTATCTTTTAACTCCTGGAGAAAAAAACCCTGATTTGTTAACGAATGAGTCTTTCGATGTTACCAGCGCACCTATTATCAGTGTGTCTGCAAATAGGATCTTCTTCCAATCCAATGAACCAAGTCCTTATGAGCGTCATGTTTTTTATATCCCTGACGAAGGTGGAGCGTCAACACGCGTCAGTAGTATCCCAGGTCAACATCGACCTTACCCGTCTCCAGATGGCATGCGGGTTGCCCTTCTTCATAATAGCGACTTGAGACCCACGGAATTATATTTAATGGATACTTTTAACGAGCTATCTGAAAGCCAGATTACCAATTCACTCAATCCTGATTTCTTGAGCTTGTCCTTGGTAAAGCCTCGTTACACAACGTTTAAAAGTCAAATCGATGACTATACATTGCATGCACGCATACTAGAACCACCTAATCTTAAAAGAGGAAAGCGATATCCTGCCATTTTTGGACCTGCTTACTCTAATACGGTGCGCAACCGTTGGGCTGGAACCATTGGCCTTCTACAACAGCTTTTGGTTGAGCGTGGTTATATTGTGATTCAGGTTGATGTTAGAGGCAGTACTGGATATGGCCGAGAATTTCGTGAAGAGTTTCTTATGGATTTTGCAGGTAAGGACATTGAGGATCTTGAAAGCGCTGTGAATTATTTGTCAACATTACCCTATGTAGATCCGAATCGTATGGGGATATGGGGCAGCAGTTATGGAGGCACTCTAACCATCTACTCATTATTTAAAAAGCCTGGATTGTTCAAGGCTGGAGTTGCTGGGGCTGCAGCTGTAGATCCTTACTTCTTTGGAACCGATGATGTCGCCATTGTTCGAAGCCCACAAAGCCATCCTGAAGCATTCAATAGAGGTGCTTTACAATACGCAGATAATTTAGAAGATCATTTGCTGATCATCCATGGAATGCAGGATCATGTTGTGCCATTTAAAACGACCGTGGTTTTAGCGGAAGAATTGATTCGCTTAGGAAAGGATTTTGACTTTGTTTTCGCTCCTGGAGCAACGCATGGCTGGACACGGCCCAGCCACAATGCGCGCTATTTATTTGGCAAGCTACTGACTCACTTTGATCGTCATTTGGGTTCGGGACCTCAATAGCATCACCAGTATGAATGGATTATATATTTTCGTAAAATTAATAATGCGTTGGACCATAAAATTAGTATTTGCCACAATTCTTGGCTTCAGAGCAGTCTATATCTTATTAACTTTATACTTCGTATTTCTCAAGGAATTAATAAGCTGAGCCAAATAAACTTACTTTTCCATGGTATTATTGTTGGAATAATTATTTTTCAAACTAGCATAATAGCGCCAACCGTTTTCAAAACAATAAACCCAAAAGAAACCTCAATTTTTTTGAGAATAATCTTTCCAAAATTTTTCATTTTCATACTATCATTAGTTTTTTTTCTGATCTCATGTGATGATAATAACAACGAGGAAGCTAGGCCAAATATTTTACTTGTTATCGCAGACGACATGGGTCTTGATGCTAGTCCATCTTATAACTTTGGATTGAAAAAACCGACTACCCCCAACATTACCAATTTGATTTCTAAAGGTATAATATTTGATAATGTTTGGGCATATCCTACTTGTACACCAACAAGATCAAGTATAATTACAGGTAAATATGGCTTTAGAACAGGTGTAATGAATGTTGATGATGAATTGCCTTTATCGGAGCCTTCGCTATTCAAATTTTTTAAAAATTCTTCAACATACTCTACAGCTGTTATTGGCAAATGGCACCTATCAAAAGATTCAAATCATCCATATTTAACAGGAGTAGATTTTTATTCAGGACTCCTTACCGGTAGCGTGAATTCGTACTTTAACTGGGATTTAACACAAAATAATACGACCGTACAAAATACAGATTATATAACATCAAAGTTTACCGATATCGCTATTAATTGGTTAAAAGAAAGAAACGAACCATGGTTTCTTTGGCTTGCGTACAATGCTCCTCACGCACCGTTTCATTTACCACCTTTAAGTTTACATGAAAGAAGCGAACTTCCAAATGATCAAGCCAATATCGATAGCAATCCAATTGATTATTATCTTTCAATGATTGAAGCGATGGATGCTGAGCTTGGCAGGCTAATAGGTTCTTTAAATGAAGATGTATTAGAAAATACTATAATAATATTTCTGGGAGATAATGGATCTCCAAGAAAAGTAGCTCAGGATTTTAATAGTAAGAGAGTTAAGGGAACTGTCTATCAAGGAGGTATAAGCGTACCAATGTACATTTCGGGTAAAGGAGTTTTGCGAAAGAACGATAGAGAGGATGCTTTAATTAACACTACAGATCTATTTTCAACAATTCTTGAAATTGCAGGTATAAATAACTCGGAAACCAATGATAGCTATAGCTTTAAAAAAATATTATCTGAAGATGGTAACTATGATAGAAATTACATTTATTCCGAAATTGGAGATGATAATATTTCCGATGTTGCAATAAGAGACAGAACGCATAAATATATTAAATTTGGTGATGGGAGTGAGGCTTTATATAACTTAAGAGAAAATTTTTTGGAATATCCGAATTTGCTGAACAACCCTTTAACCGATGAAGATAATATCGCTTTGGACAGCTTATTAAAAAAATTAAATGAATTACATAATAATTAGGAGGTAAAAAATGGATACCAATTTAGCATTAACAATTATTGGTTCAGTGATGACCGTGATCGGAGTTGTTTTTATCGCAATACCAAAAGTTGTAAATGAGAAAACTATGAATGACCTACCGAGCGAAGCGGTTAATATTTCCGCTTTATTTCGTGCAGCTAATGGTGGCTTAGGCTTAGCGTTAGGAATGGTGGCAATTTACGCTAGAAATCTGCCTACAGAGTACGCTGAAACCGTTCTTCTTTCTTTAGGCACAGGTTTTATTTTAGTAAATATGGCTCTATTGTCTGGAAAAATCAGAGGCTTTGGAGATGAATTACCTGTTCCACCTATGGCCATCTTTCTTATACTTACTATAATAGCTTATTATACAGCATTAGGTTAAATAGTTAAACCTCCCTATTAAAATAAAGATACATAAAACCTTTTTCGTTGAATGGCTTTATGTGTTCAGGTAAATTTAAACTAATAAAATTATTATTTGTGCAAGTGGAAGCAATATCTTTCAAATCTTAAATTAGATTTATGAATCTCTTTATTAAAATTTGCATTGCATACATTATTTTGTTTTTTTCTTTCAAATTAATTCGCTGGCTAGTGAGCGATATTTTTCCAAATATTGAGAGCAAAGAAGGTAAAGACACTGTACGCTATATGCTTTTAGCATTTATAGGATTATCGATGGTAATGATGATCTTAAGGTTCCTTTAAAATTATGATATGGTCAAAAATCATCCAGCCAAGATTAATTTCTCTGGGCTGTACATCTAAACCGATTAGAAAACAAAGAAGTAAAGTTGTTCCCCATGCTGAAGGTAGTGTTTTAGAAATTGGTTTTGGTTCTGGACACAATCTGCCCTTTTACAACTTAAAAAAAGTAACAAATTTGATCGGCCTTGAGCCATCAAAGGCTATGCAAAGATTATCAAAGAAAAGATTGAATGATTCTAAAATAAATTTCGAATTCGTAACTGCAAGCGCAGAAGATATACCAATCAAAACAAATTCAATTGATACCGTAGTTTGCACGTATACTTTATGTTCAATACCCAATCCAGATATTGCTTTAAACGAAATTAGCAGGGTGTTAAAAAATGACGGTAGATTTATTTTTACTGAACATTCTAAATCACCTGATGTTAAAGTAAGCAGATTTCAAAAATCCATAGAACCCATATGGAAAATTTTGGGAGATGGATGTCATCTAACTAGGGATATAAGAGGACTGTTATCTAATTCTGGATTCAATATTGAAGCTACAGAAGATATGTATATTCCAGGCACTCCTAAATTTGTTGGATACAATGTATGGGGTATGCTAAAGAAATAATGTCACCATTTTGTTGTAATTTTTAGGATGAAACGTACCTGGATTACATTTATTCTGCTTGTGATATCATGTTTTTTTGCATCTCAAATTCAATCTTCTTGGGGTAAAGTCTCAGTCCAATCAATCAAGGTTCCAACTCAAAATGGCCAATGGCTGGTTGCCGATTTATTCAAACCTAAAACTGCAACCTCAAAAAATCCGGCTCCAGCAGTTATAGTTATTCCAGGATTTCAAAGGTCTAAAGAAACTTTGTCAAATGTTTCAATAGAATTATCTCGCCGTGGAATAGTTGTCTTTAATATTGATCCCTACGCACAAGGAGGTTCGAGCTCATCATTTAGTAGAAGAGCAGCAACAACGGAAGGGTATGGTATGTTTGCGCTCGTAGAATATCTATACAATACTTCCAATATCAACTATATAGATAAAGATCTAATCGGTTCATTTGGTCATTCAGCGGGAGGTCTAGCTGCAATTCGTGGAGCACAATACTTTGGCAAACAATCAAAAAAACTTTCTGAGGAAAATAAATTGCATTCAGTATTTGTGTCCGGCATGGTGCGCATGGGCTTTAAAGAGAAAGACATTAAGCATATCGATTCAAATGTTGGACTAAGCTATGCTTTATACGATGAAGGATCATGGCAAAATGAACTAAAGAACGGTGATATGTCCATAGCGCCTGAAGCGCTCAATCTAGTAAGACACCAAGTATCAGATTCTTCAATTAGTAAAATTGGAATTGATAGTTTTTATGGAAAACTAAACGATAGAAACTTGACTGTAGTTCACAACGAAAAGGTTTTACATCCGATGCAGCCGTACTTGTTTGAGCCAATGAAAAATCAAATCGATTTTTTTCTGAAAACGTTTAATATTGATCGGTCAATCGTAGCTACAAATCAAGTATGGCACTGGAAAGAGTTTTTCACATTAATAGCATTGGTGTGCAGCTTTCTTTTAATTGTTCCATTTGCAAAATTTTTAATTCAGCTTCCATACTTTAAATCATTATCGAACCCAATCCCTACCCCAATACCTAAGCCCTCCGGTCAGGGTAAAATGATTTTTTGGGGAACTGTCGCTTTAAGTACTCTAATTGCTTGCGTTTCGTTTATTCCCATGTCAGAACTATCAAAGACATTATTTTTTGATGCTAGCACTCGAAGACAAACTTGGTTTTTTCCCCAGCGAATGAACAACGCAATAATGCTCTGGGCAATAGTAAACGGCACAATTGGTTTTTTATTATTTTATTTGAATTATTATTTTTTTGGTAAAAAAAATAACATCAAACCTAAAATGTGGGGCATCGATATATCAAAGAATGAACTCATGAAGACATTCGTTTTAGGCGCTATCGTTTTTGCGGGATATTTCATTTTATTGAATTTAGTATATTATCTGTTTCATGTTGACTATCGATTTGGTTTTATTGGAGCTCGTACGTTTAGACCCATTACACTACTTTTAATCCCAATGTATATGCCTCTATTTTTTATCTTTTTTTTATCAAACTCTCTAAGAGTTAATGGTGCGATGCGTTTTAAAGGATCTAGTGAAATCAAAAATCTTTTCTTTAATTCGTTAATAACTGCTTCAGGTTTAATACTAATTTTGATCATTCAATATTCTTCTCTTTGGCTTTCAGGAACAGTCTTTTGGAAAGAGGGGTGGCTATATGTTAATCAGCTTTACGCAGTAGTTCCAATTATGCTTGTGTTGCCATTCTTTCAAAGAAAATTCTTTAATATGACCGGCAAAGTCTATCTTGGTCCAATAACAATGACAATGATTTTTATTATGATTCTTCTTTCAAATACGGTGAGCTATTACCCAATATAATGATTCGTATATAGCTAACAAATAAAGACTACATAAATAATATCTAAGCTAGCCTGAAACTAATTGCAAATAGTCATTGACCGAATATCCTCGCTAATAAATTCATAGTTCGAATTTTGAGCTCAAGAATTAGCAGAAAAATCTGAATCAATACCGTTACCATCACTTGTAATAAAGTGAACGATTAAAATATTTTGAGTAGTATCTGGTATATCGACTGCATAACCCTCATCTGCTTTTCTTAACAATCCAGGAGTGCCTTTTCGGTAACAGTCATTTCTAGATTCAGATCGCTTTTCTGCACAATCATCTTTTCGATAGACGTACCAATTTACATTATCGTTTTTAACCTTCGTCCTCCATTCCTTCATTTCATCTCTGCACGATGAAGCCTATGCTGGACAGTCAATTATTTTACTTACCGGAACGTAAAAGCCTTTAAGAATTGTATTAGTTGCTTTGTCGTCACTTATCATATTACCAGAATTTTCATCGTAATACCTTATTACTAAAATCCACTTATATTTAAAAGGATTAGATAATTTTTATAAATGATTTTTTCCTATTTAATAATTTTAGTTTTAATAAAAGAAAATTGCTCATTACCATCTCTTCTAATCACAATATCGCATTTTTTTGGCATATAGATTTCCATTTTTTTAGTTATCCTTTCAAAATGCATAACAAAATTTTTGACTTGATTTTCAGACATCAACCTATCTGGAAGTTTGCTATTTATAGAATTCTTTTTTGCTTCTTCTTCTTGCTTCAACCTATTTTTATAAATGTCTTTGAAGTTTTTTGATTTTATATAGGCTGAAATATCAAAGAGTGAAAATAAATCTTGATAGTCACCCGATAATTGTCTGTTTACCCACTTAGCCCAACTTCCATCTGGATCATACTTTTGCTCAAGTGAATTCACAGGACCCTTCCAGAAGTTTTCTGAAAACGGAACAGCCCCAACACACCAACCTTCAAAAATAATTACATTAGGTGTTCCATAAAAAATCGGCCAATCGGATTTACTCAATCGATTATCGTACTTTTTGGAAAACATTGGAATTCTAGTTTCTTTATTTTTTTGAGATACCAAAGAATTAATTGTATCTATACCTAACTGAATTTCATGTGTGCCTGGAACACCTCTTGTTTTTAAAAGAGGATGTACTTTTTTTGAAAGCCGGTATCTTTCGGATTTAGGCAAGTATAGATCATCAATCGAAAAATTTGCGACCTTTGCATCAAAGCAATTTTCCAAAATAATTTTAAGTGCATTAGATAAGGTAGTTTTACCAGAACCTTGTCCTCCTGAAATATAAATTTTTAAAGGTTTTTTTTTAGACTCTGAAACTATTAAGGATGCAATTGGTGTTACAATTTCTGTTAAGAATTCTTTTGACAGCCCAAATTTTTTATTTAGCTCATTACCTTTTTCTTTAATAAAGCTGATAGTTAATGCATTTAGTTTGGAAATATTTGAGTTTAATTCCAAAAAGCTTACTCAGAATCTTTGTTTGTTATCCACATAGATTGATAAGCAGAGAGGGCTATTTCACCATTAATATCTGTAATATAATTTTCTGTAATTAAGTCCCACCACTTTTGTCCTTCGATTAAATTAATAGATGCCAGTGTTAGAGTTTTTGATCTATTCGTTACATTTGATATGCAGAAAATGCTTTGAGTTTTATTTTTATCTTGCCTCCAAATCCCAAATAATTCATTTCCAAGATTTAATGTAAATTGTGTTGCTTCAGGATTAAATGCTGGCTGTTGTGATCTAATTTCTAAAATTTTATTCATTTTTTTAAAAATTTTTGAGTTAATAGTTTTTGGATTATTTAGCTTATCAAAGATTTCTTTCTTATTCCAACGGTATCTATTTATTGCTCTCAATTCAAAACCTTTTTTAATTGATTCGTAATTATTTCTGGTGCCAAGTAAGCTGTGTATGTAAATCGCTGGAACCCCTTCAAAAGAAAACATTATTAAATGTGCACAAAGAAACCGCTCAACAATATATGCATCTAGACCATTTACAGTGCCTTTGAAACTATCGAGAAGAGATATGTTTATCTCATATGGTATTTCATCTCCCCACTGTGAAGTTCTATATGATATCTTGCCACCATAAGACTCCATTCTTGTTAACAACTCATTTAGCTCATTTCCTTCAACATATCCTTCAAGAGGTCTTAATCCTATTCCATCATGAGAAGCTAAAAAATTAAAATATGAATTACCATACTTAGCAGGAGGCATTGTCATTGACCATCTTCTTAAAGTTTGAGAATTACCGTTCGATAATGTGTATAATATTAAAGGGGAAAGAGTAAAATTATAAATCCAATGCGCTTCATCATTATTTCCAAAATAGGATAAGTTTTCTTTATTAGGGATATTCGTCTCTGTAACAAGAATTGATTCGCTATCTAAATAGTCTACTATTAACCTAAATACCTTAACTATATAGTGCGATTCGGGACGATTTATACAGTTTGTTTTTTCTTCTTTCCAAATATACGCAATTGCATCGAGTCTAAATTTTTTAATATTTTTTTCTAAATAGAAAATAAATATTTTAATAAACTCAATGAGAACTTGTGGATTTTTAAAATTTAGATCAATTTGATCATGGCTGAATGTGCACCAAACTTTCTTATTTTTTTTATTTACTTTAAATTCTTTAAAAATTTCTGAGGTCCTAGGTCTTGAAATTTGAGGGATGCCTTGCCAGTTATCAATTTCAATAAAGTAATCGTAACCGTAGCCGCTTCCTTTTTGGAAGTTTTTAAACCATTCATTTTCTTGTGATGTATGGTTTAGTACCAAGTCAATCATAACACTGTATTTATTAGCGAGATCAGATAAATCACCCCAATTTCCAAAATTTGTATCTATTTTAGTATAATCTATGACTGAAAATCCACTATCCGAGGATGATGGCATAAAAGGTAAAATGTGGATCGAATTAACATTTATGTTAAAGTGATTTAAAAAATGATTTAATGTTTTTAAGGGAGAATTATTTGAATCGCTAATGGAATCAGGGTATGTTATTAAAAAAGCATCATTAAAATAAGTATTATTTTTTTTACGTGATTTTTCATTATTATTCTTAAAATTTAAAATGATGTCCGTTATCTCTTGAGTCAGAGAATTGATATCATGATTATCCTTATAAATTTTCTTTAAAAGAGCCTTGAGGGTTTTTTTCTCAAAATGATTATGCATTTAATTTCGGCAGATTTAAGCGTTATCACGCTCAACGGCATCAATCAACTTATCATAAATAAATGGTACCGCGCTTCTTACTCTGCTCCAATTAGGCATAAGGTTTCTTACCACAGGATTTTCTAAGACAATTTCTCCACCAAACATAATATTCTCAGCAAAAAGTTCTACGAAGCTTTCTTCAATATTAATATCCAATTCAATCCCATTCATTCTGGCATCATAACTATATGAAGAAATATAATCGAGTGCAGTTCGATAATAGGTAGCTTTGAGCGCTCTAAGGGCATCTTTATCAAAACCAACTCCTTGTGATGCAAGCTTTCTAATAAGAGTTTTAATTATATCTATTGACATTTTTGACAACCCTTCTTCACGATCACTAAAAGAAATATCTTGATGTTTATGATCGTACTTGTCAGCTATATCTACCTGACATACCATATTGCTGGCAAAGTTTCTTTGAATTTCAGATAAAATCCCAACCTCTAATCCCCAATCAGAAGGGATTCTAACATCCCGAATAAGTCTCCTTCTAAATGAAAACTCACCTGATAGAGTATATCTGAAAGAGGAAAGAAAATCTAAGTAATTAGATTTGCTTGGAGTCATTTTTTTTAAAGCACCTATTAGAGGGCTTACTAACAATCTCCCTACACGCCCATTCATTTTTCCATCAGCTATTCTAGAGTAGTATCCTTTGCAAAAATAAAAATTATATGCGGGGTTTGCTATGGGGTAAAATAATCGTGCGAGCATTTCTCTATCGTATGTTAAGATATCACAATCATGTAATGCGACGGCTTCTGAATTCTTCAAACCATATATATACCCCATGCAATACCAAACGTTACGTCCTTTACCAGGGCTCGAATTGTCTAATCCATTTTCTCTAAGAAGATTAGAGACTGCTTTTAGGTTTGGTCCATCATTCCATAAAATTCTAACTTTCTGTGGTAAAACACTAAAAAACTCCTTCGCATGCACAAATTCTTTTTCACTAGCTTGATCTAATCCTATCGTAATTTGTTCTAAATATTTAACTTTTTTAAGTTTATTAATTATATCTGGCAAAGCAGAACCTGATAATTCTGAATAAAGGGAAGGTAGTATTAATTGCATTGGTCGAACTTTAGAAAACTCAAGCAATTCAGATTCAATGCTTTCAAGCTCTTTTGTTCTGAAATTATGAAAAGTTGTTACTATACCATTTTGATGAAAATCTGACACACGAGCTCCTATAATAAATTTTTTATGGGCGGCATCTTAACTAAAACCTCTTTCCATCCTTCAGGTGATATTTTTTCACTTATAAAGACGTTTTTACTTCTTCGAAAATTCATTAAAGATTTACTTTCCGATTTAACTATACCTGCGAAATCTGCCTCAATAAGCATATCTTTATCATTTTGGCTATCGCCTAAAGCAATAGTAGTAAATCTTGTATTTTTATGGCACTGTTTGTAAATACTTAATAGCGCGCGAAGAGCTTTGCCTTTATCAGTTTCCCCGATAAGATGGAAAAATCTGCCCCCTTTTAAAATTTTAAAATTGTTTTTTTGACAAATCAATTTAAACTCATTTAATAGTTCAATGCTACCTCTCCATATAAATGGGAGTGAATAATTTCTTTTTTTAGCTTTTTTAACTTCTGATATATTGAGGCCAGTAAGGCTAACTATTTCGCTTGAACTCATTTGATATAAAAAATAGCAATTTGAAACATATTTTTTAGATAGTTTTTTGGAGGAGCAAAAATTAATAATCTTATTTACCGGAACGCCAAGCTGCACTACATTAAAATTATTTATTTTGGTGATTTTACCAGGAATATTTAATGATACATTTTCAGGTATGTACAATGCTGATCCATTTTCTACAATAAAAGGATAATTGTCATTTGTTAAACGTTTCAATTCTATTATTTCACTGTAGGTTTTACTTGAATTAAAAATAATGATACAATGGCTTGAGATATAGTTATAAAAGTCAATAATCTTATAATATGAATATGAGTTTTCACTTAACAATGTGCCATCAAGATCAGTAAATATTAATATTTTATCTTCCATTTTTCTGTTTCATCATTTTAAATATGAAATAACAATATTAAATTTAATAAATGATTGTTTTAGACTGAATAAAACTATTATTATATTAAGTGACAATTTTAAGAAATAATAAAAAATTAAGCCGACGCACTCTAAATATTTTGGAGGGGGTCCGATAATTTTTATTATTTAACGGTTAATAAAATTAAAAAAACCCTCCATTTTTATGGAGGGTTTTTTTTTATTATAACAAAAGGATATTGTGTAATGAAGAAAGAAAAAATCATTCTTGCATATAGTGGAGGACTTGATACCTCTGTAATATTAAAGTGGTTAGTGAATAAAGGATTTGAAGTTATTTGTTTTATAGGAGACGTAGGTCAAAGAGAAGATTTTAAACTGGCGGAATCAAAGGCTAAATCACTAGGAGCTTCTAAAATATATATTGAGGACCTAAAGAAGGAATTTGTTGAAAATTATATTTTTCCAGCTTTACAAGGAAATGCCTTGTATGAAGGCCGGTATCTTTTAGGAACCTCGCTTTCAAGACCTTTATTAGCTAAAGCTCAAATTAAAGTTGCTCGCGAGGAGGGGGCTAATATTGTTTCGCATGGTTCAACTGGAAAAGGAAACGACCAAGTGCGATTTGAGCTAGCTTATTATGCATTAAATCCAAATATTAAAATATTTTCTCCATGGAGAGATGTGAAGTTCTGCAATCAATTTAAAGGAAGGAATGATTTATTAAGTTATGCCAATAAATGGAAAATACCTGTAACCGCTACAGCTGAAAAACCATACAGTGAAGATGAAAATTTAATGCACATAAGTCACGAGGCTGGAATTTTGGAGGATCCCTTACTCCGGCCAGATGAATCCGTGTTTTCTAGAACACAATCAATAAACAGTGCATTAGAAGACGAAAGCATAATTGAAATATCGTTTAAGAATGGGATTCCAACACAAGTTGAAAATTGTGATAATGGACAGATAATAAAAGATCAATTAGAATTATTTATCTATTTAAATGAGATTGGGAACAAGCATGGTATCGGTCGAGTCGACATGGTAGAAAATAGATTCATTGGCATTAAGTCAAGAGGTATCTATGAAACACCTGGAGCTACCATATTGTGGTCTGCCCACAGGGATTTAGAAGGAATAGCAATGGATAAAGAAGTGATGCATATTCGTGATATGCTTATTCCTAAATTTTCTGAATTAATTTATAATGGTTTCTGGTTTTCACCTGAAATGGATTTTCTACTCACTTCAATCGCCAAAAGTCAAGAGGCTGTAGATGGAACGGTTCGATTGGCGCTGCTAAAGGGAAATGTAATCCCAATCGGTAGAAAATCGCCTACATCACTTTATGATCAAAAAATTTCTAGTATGGAAGTAGAGGGAGGTTTTAATGCTCAAGATTCAGAAGGGTTTATAAATATTAATTCGATCAGGTTAAAAGCGCACAACCTTGTTTTAAAAAATAAAACTCCATACAAATGGAGGAAGGGAAATAAAAATGGCTAAGCTCTGGGATAAAGGTATCCAATTTGATAAAAAAATAGAATCCTTTACAGTAGGCAACGATAATCAGTTGGATAATATTTTGATACCGTACGATTGCAAAGCTTCTATTGCTCACGCGAAGATGTTAGCTAAAATGGGATACATCAATAAAAAGGAACTAGTTAAGATATCTAAAATCTTAAACAAAATAATAGCTCTTCATAAAAAAGGTAAATTCGTTATTAAAGTATCTCAAGAAGATTGTCATACCGCAATTGAAGAATATCTCGTTAATGAAATTGGCGATGCAGGTAAAAAAATTCATACAGCGCGATCGCGCAATGATCAAGCACTAACCGCTTTAAGGCTTTATTACAAAGAAGAATTATTAATAGTAAAGTCTTTGATGGAAAAGTGGATTGATTCTATGACGAATTTTGGACAGAAAAATAAAAACGTTAAATTTCCTGGATATACCCATATGCAAAAAGCAATGCCTTCAAGTATTCAAATGTGGTCTGAAGGACACAGAGACAGTATGAAGGATGACCTTAAAATTCATGAATTAATTTCTAAATTAATTGATCAATCACCAATGGGTTCCGCAGCAGGCTATGGATTACCAATCAGTGTTGACAAAAACATGATATCTGAAGACTTAGGTTTTTTTATGGTCCAAGAAAATCCAATTCATTGCCAATTAAGTCGAGGAAAATATGAGATTGCATTAATAAATATGTTGTCACAAATCCTGTTAACAATTAATCGTGTAGCTGCTGATATGATCCAATTTTCTATGGAAGAGTTAAGTTATTTTTCTTTGCCTAAAGAACTGAGCTCCGGTAGTTCAATCATGCCGCAAAAGAATAACCCAGATGTTTTAGAAATTTTAAGAGCTAGCTATCACATCATATCAGGATTTGAAACACAAGTAAAAACCTTAACATCAAATTTAATGTCAGGCTATAATCGAGACGTCCAGCTTTCTAAAGAGCCAGTTATTAAGAGCTTTAAAATAGCTAAAGAATGTCTCAATATCAGCTCGTTAGTTATTAATAAAATAGTTGTCAATGCTGATAGGTGTAAAGAAGCACTGACCGATGATTTATTTTCAACAGAAAAAGTCTACGAATTAGTAAAAAAAGGCATTCCCTTTAGAGAAGCATATCAGATAATTGCGGCAAAAAATAAATAGAATTTTAAAATATGATTTTTTTCTGCACTTACAAAATGGAACAAGTAAAAAATTACTTTTTTAGAAAATTTAATAAAGAATTGATTGCCTCATCGGACCTAAGAATTTTTGAATGACCTAGGTTTTTTAATTCTAAAAATTTACTACCCTCCCAATTTTTATAAACCTCAAGGGGTTTTTCAATTGGTATAATCTTGTCAATATTTCCATGAATAATCAAACTTTCAACTTTTTTTAAATCTTTTGCAAATTCTGCAACGCTCATATCATTGATATCCATTTCATATTTTTTTTCAATTTTATCAATAGTTAAATCGACAATTTTTTTTTCAATACCAAATTTTGAAGATATATCTATGATCCAATCATAAAAATTATTGGGACACGCAATTAAAACCATTTTCTTTATAAAAATTTTTTTATTTGCTGCGAGGTATGTAGTAGGCACTGCACCAAAAGAATGTGTGATTATGTTTTTAGTGCTGTACTTTTTAATCATATAATAAACCAGTTCTCTAAAATCATACATTGTAGATTTAGAATCTTCGCTTAACCCGTGTGATGGGGCATCAAATGCTCTGACCTTAAAGCCGTTATCGACTAAAACATTTATAATTTTTTCAAAGTTAAGCGCACTCCCCTCCCAACCATGAATAAGCATAACCTCAAGACCTTTTCCATCCCAAAGGTAATTTTGAATATTTATACCTTTAAATTTGATTATTTCTTTATTGGCAAATGAAAAAACATTCGTCCTGTGTTTAGTGGGCGTTCTTGGTCTTGGATTGTTAAGAGTGTTGTAAAGCTTATTTACTACAAAAGTTGGTGCGATAAGTGAAAGTATTTTTATAAAAAGCTTATTAATCATATTGCTGCTAAAAAAGTGGAGGATGTATAAAATATTATCTATTCTTTGTAATTATCCAGTTCCCTGGCTGAGGGGTCTGAAACATCGCTCCATTTTGGCATCCAGAAAAAAGGAATCAATTTTTCGTGATTTTTAAACGTTGATTCAAAAATCTTTCTATAAAAATAACTTTCCTTTGAAATTGGAGTACAATGAAAAAAATCTTTTGAGTTATTAATAAATTCTACATCTGTCACTTTTTTATCAATATAATTTTGTAGAACCTTGTGCCATGAATTTTCTTTGGAACTTACACCATCCGAAAAAGCACACTTATTTCTCCAAAGAACTTTTTCTGGCAGAAGATTTAAGTCTTCGAATGATTTTCTAAGTAAAAACTTTTCAATTTTATTTTCAACACCAAAAGTTTTCATTTTTGATGGAATGGACAAATAATACTGAACAAAGCTTTTGTCTAAAAATGGGGTCCTTGCCTCCAGCCCGTTTGAGCTAATACTTCTATCTGAGCGGAGCACATCAAATAAATATATTTGATTTACTAGATCTTCTGTTTCACGCTGAAAATGTTCATCACTTGGGGCATTCATCATATATAAATAACCCCCACATACCTCATCGCTTCCGTCACCGTTGAAAATCACCTTACAATCTGTATTTTGCTTAATATATTTTGATACAAGATAATTCCCAATGCTTGCTCGAACAGTCGTTATATCAAATGATTCTATATTATATATTACAGTTTCTATTGCATCTAAAAATTCATGCTCAGTTATTTCGATCTGGTGATGATCGGTGTCAATATATTTAGATACGGTAAGCGCATATTCGAGATCGATACTACCCTGCATCCCAATAGAAAAAGTTTTAAGTTTTCTTTCTGAGAAACTGCTAACGATTGCTGCTATGAGACTGGAGTCGAGACCACCAGACAGTAATGCTCCAATTTCTCGTTCTGACATCATCCTTTTTTCTACTGATGCGAACAACAACTTTTTGATATTATCTAATATAATGGGCTCATTTTGATTTTCTAGGGTTTTGACACCTCTTTCATAATAAGGGCTAAACTCGCAAGAATTAGAATCCCAAATATTACCAGGAGGAAAAGGGATGATGCTGTTGCAAAATCCAGTTAGAGCTTTTGCTTCAGACGCTATAGATATATCACCATCAACAGTACTTCCATAAAAACCAGGTCTCACGCCATAAGGATCGCGCGCAGAAAATGTGGTCTTCATTTTTTCATCATACAGTACAAACATAAAAACACCATCAAGTGCTTTTACAGTATTTTCAATACCAATTTTATTATAGAGATGAAGAATAATCTCGGTATCGGATCCGGTTTTGAGATTTATATTATATTGATTAGCTAGGTCTTTATAATTATAAATTTCGCCATTGCAAACTACAGTTAGATGGGGAGCTTCATTGATCATCATTGGCTGATTTCCTAACTCACTATTACCGATGATGCTCAATCTATGAAAATCAAAAAAAATATTTTCATCAACAATTACAGATTTTGAATTATCGGGTCCTCTGTATTTAATTTTTCTTGAGAATTCCTCTAGATTTTTTGTGGAATTATTAGGCCCTTTGTAATAAAATATTCCACACATATTAGTTTTTATTTGACATATTATTCATTAATATTTAATTTATTCACACTAGTATACAATAAATAATAAAGAAATTATTAAACAAATCCTAAAAAATTTAAGATAAATGAGTTACTACTATGTCTGAATTAAATCCATCTAATACAGCCCTTTTCACTGTAAATAATATCTGGATGCTTGTATCAACTATTTTGGTATTTATTATGCATCTTGGCTTTGCCTCGCTAGAGGTGGGTCTAACGCGAGCAAAAAATACTGTAAATATACTTTTTAAAAATGTTTCAATTATCTCGATCGGTATTATAACCTATACATTGTGCGGTTTTAACTTGATGTACCCTGGAGATTTTATTTTTGGCAATTTTTTTGGATTTGGCGGTTGGGGTATCTCGCAGCCTGATGGAGCTGCTGGGTTAATTGATTACCAGAATGGATCGTATACCTATTTTACTGATTTTATTTTTCAAGCAATGTTTGCAGCAACTGCGGCTACAATTGTGTCTGGAGCTGTAGCAGAACGTATCAAGTTAAGCGGATTTCTATTATTTTCATTAATATACGTCGCTTTTATTTACCCAATCGCTGGATCTTGGAAATGGGGTGGTGGCTGGTTAGATCAGATGGGCTTCTATGATTTTGCCGGTTCAACTCTTGTTCATAGCGTTGGAGGTTGGGCAGCACTATCTGGTGCATATATTCTGGGCCCAAGAATTGGAAAATATAGCAAGAAAGGTATAATTCCAATAATGGGTCATAGCATGCCCTTAGCATCAATTGGAGTTTTTCTTTTATGGTTTGGTTGGTACGGGTTTAATGGAGGGTCTGTTTTATCTGCAGATCCAGGACCAGTATCCTTTGTTTTTGTAACTACTACTCTAGCTGCAGCATCTGGCGTTTTAGGGGCAATGACACTATCATGGTCTTTTTCAAAAAAACCCGATCTTTCAATGGTTTTAAATGGGTCGCTTGCAGGATTAGTTGGGATCACTGCTGGAGCAGATGTAATTAGTCCATTGAATGCAATAATTGTTGGATATATTGCAGGGCTTCTAGTTGTGTCATCGGTGTTATTTTTTGATAGACTTCGAATTGATGATCCTGTTGGAGCAATTTCAGTTCATCTCACCTGCGGCATCTGGGGAACGCTTGCTGTCGGGATCTTTAGCTCAGAACATAGCTTTCTGACGCAATTCATAGGAGTACTTTCATACGGATTATTTTGTTTTATTACTTCATTCTTATTATTCACGATGGTAGATAAATTATTAGGATTACGAGTCAGTGAAGAGGAAGAATTAATAGGTTTAGATTTAGGTGAACATGACATGGAAGCTTATTCTGGATTTCAAATTTTTAACGTAGAATAATTTAGATCGGAGAAAAAATGAAACTAATTATTGCGATAATTCAACCTGAAGAATTACCAGAAATCAAGGAAGAGCTAATTAAAAGAAAGATATACAAGTTTACGGTAACAAACGCTAAAGGGCAGGGTAAAGAAATTCCCGTTAGGGAAGTATACCGGGGCCTTTCACATGAAGTAACGCTTTTAAACAAAATTCGACTTGAAATTGCGTTAAATGACGAGTTCGTAAATGACGCAGTTAATGCTATTACATCAGTAGCAAAAAAAGATGGTGATAAAGGCAGGGGGAAAATATTTATTCTTCCAATAGAAGAATGTATTCGAATTAGATCAGGTGAAACCGGATCAGAGGCTATCGGGTAAATTAAAATTTTCATATTCTTAAAATCATAACTATAAAGTAATAATTTGGTCTGACCCGCTAGAACCAATTGTATACAATTGAGCAAAGTACCCAGATCAAAACTATTTACTAAACATGTAGCTTTCAACTCTACGTTACCACATTGTTCAAAAGTGTCATCTACTGTTTCGCTTCTCACTTCACATTGATCGCTAGCAATGAGTAGAGTATAATAAATTAAAAAAACTTAATATTAATGTATTAAATTGAGACTCATTATCATTAAAGAATAATCTGTACTTGTATACAGCATTATGCTAAAATTAAAAACTTGATCAAACAGCAAATAAAATATTATAGCCGTTTAATCATTTTTATGTAAAGGAGATATTATTATCAGATATTTTATAATTAGATCAACGTTATTAATTATTATACCGTTATCTACTGGTTCTCAAGCACAGTTAAATATTTATTCTCATAGGCATTATGATTCTGACAAAGTATTGTTCAAAAAATTTACGGAGAAAACAGGAATTGAAATTAACATTGTAAAAGGAAGCGCCGATCAATTGATCCAGAGATTAATCAGTGAAGGAGAAAATTCCCCAGCAGATATCTTGTTAACCGTTGATGCAGGTAGGCTGTATCGAGCAAAAGAAGTAGGTCTTCTTCAGCCAATTCGATCACGAATGCTATACAGAAATATTCCTTCTTCTCTTCGGGATCCAGATAACGAATGGTTTGCTTTAACGGTTAGAGCTCGAGTGATTGTTTATTCAAAAGAGAGAGTAAGCCAAGACGATCTTTCTACATATGAGGACCTTGCTAGCTCAAAATGGAAGGGGCGCATAGCTGTTCGCTCATCAAGTAATATTTACAACCAATCCTTAATGGCTTCATTAATTGAGGCAAATGGAAAGAAGAAAGCTTTGGATTGGGCAAAAGCCGTCAGACTAAATATGGCTAGAGCACCCAGAGGAAGTGACCGCGATCAGGCAAGAGCAGTAGCTGCAGGTATTGCAGATATAGCAATAATGAATACATATTATATTGGCAAGCTGGCTAGCTCAAGTGACCCTAAAGACCGCGAGGTTGTTAAGAAAGTAGCAATATTTTTTCCTAATCAAAAAAATAGAGGTACGCATATTAATATAAGCGGTGCAGGCGTTACAAAAAGTGCAAAAAATAAAGAAAATGCAATAAAGTTTTTAGAATTTCTATCAAGCGCTGAATCTCAGGACGTATTTGGAAGTATAAATTTTGAATATCCAGTTAAAATCGCTAATAACAAATCAGATCTCCTTAAAAGTTGGGGCTCATTTAAATCAGACAAGTTAAATCTCTCTATTCTTGGAAAAAGAAATAGTGATGCTGTAAAACTATTTGATAAAGCAGGTTGGGAGTAAGTAAGTCCTTCCTTGGAATCATTTATACTAAAATTAAAACTATTTCCCAAGTATTTACGAAAGGAGGTCTTATTTAAGCTAAACCCCTGGACAGCCTCCTCATTTATCATTGGACTTTTGATATTCCTTCCAATAGCAATGGTAATATTTAGTATTAGCAGTTTTTCTTCAAATTGGGATCATATTACTGAAACAGTCCTTGTGACCTATTCCATGAATACTGTAGCATTGGTCCTAGGTACAATTTTTTTTACACTTCTATTTGGTGTATCATCGGCTTGGGTGGTTGCTAGCTATAAATTTCCAGGATATAAAATTTTTAAATGGCTGTTAGTACTACCGCTGTCAATACCGACATATATTGCTGCATATGCATATTTTGACATACTTGATGTATTTAATCCATTTTTGATTTGGGTTCGTTCAGCAATTGGTTTTGAAGCAATGCAATTAACTAACAATCTTTTAGTATATTTATTAACAGCCCTTGTGATGAGCTCAGTTCTTTATCCTTATGTCTACTTATTGGCAAGAGCCTCTTTTGAGTCGCAAGGAAGTCATTTTATCAATGTTGCGCGATCATTAGGTCATTCTGGAAGAGCGGTTTTTTGGAAAATTGTTTTGCCACTATCTAGACCAGCAATTGTTGCAGGCATAACCTTAGTTGCGATGGAAACATTAAGCGATTATGGGGCAGTTAAGCATTTTGGAGTTCAAACATTTACTTATGGGATTTTTAGAACATGGCTTGGAATGGGCGATCTAACCAGCGCATTACGACTGGCAGTTATCTTAATGATATTTACATTGGGTATATTATTTATTGAAAAAAGAATTAGAGCGCAATCAAGATTTAGTTATAAATCAGCAACCTCATCTTTTGAAAAGATTAAAGTAGGTGGCAAAAAATCTATTTTTCCACTTGTCGTTTGTAGCATTCCGGTTGTCTTTGGTTTTATGATACCTTTCTTCAGAATGATATCTTGGGCATGGTTTAGCAAGAACTACATTGCTGAGATCAGTGTATTTCAATTGGCATCAAATACATTATTGGTTGCGATCATAGTAAGCGTATCAACCGTACTGCTTTCGATATTACTTGGTTTTTCTTCAAAATACTTTAAAAGTAAAATTATTTACACATCGAATCGATTAGCCTCTCTAGGATATTCAACACCAGGAGCGGTAATTGCAATGGGAGCTTTAATATTAGTTGGATACCTATCTGATACATTTAATATTTTATTGAGTGGGACACTTTTTCTATTGTTCTTTGCTTACATTGTGCGGTTTCTTGCTGTTGCGTACCAGCCTATTGAATCAGGGTTTGAAAAAAACTGTGAGGATCTTAATAATGCATCAAAAACTCTTGGATCTTCTCCCATGCGTTCACTCTACAAACTGAATTTACCATTAATCAAAAATACCATCATCGCAGCTGGCCTTCTCGTTTTTGTAGATGCAACAAAAGAGCTTCCACTTACCCTAATTTTAAGGCCATTTAATTTTGAAACATTAGCTACGGCGACTTTCGACCTGTCCAATCAAGCACAAATTATTGAATCCTCAATACCCTCATTATTTATTATTTTTATGACATTAATTCCAATAATTTACCTGAACAGTCGCATTGGAGAAGAAAGATGAACTCAATACTTTCTGTTTCGAATTTATCGAAAACATATAATAATATTTACGCATTAAACTCTCTTAGCTTTGAATGCAATAAAGGAGAAATCGTTTCTGTTGTAGGGAGTAGTGGAAGCGGCAAATCAACGTTATTAAAATTGATAGCTGGTCTTGAAATTCCTGATAATGGAAAAATTGTTTTAAAGGACAAACCTATTAACGATGAATCTATATTTGTCAAGCCTGAAAAGCGCGACTGTGATATTGTGTTTCAAGATTTTTCCCTTTTTCCAAACATGACTGTCGATGAGAACATCTATTTTGGTAAAAATGCACCTAACAATAAATCAATGGTTGGCAATTTGGTTTCCTTAGCAAATATTTCCGACACATTATCACGTTATCCTCATCAAATATCTGGAGGTCAACAGCAAAGAGTTGCTCTAGTAAGGGCTCTAGCTAATAACCCATCGCTCTTATTGATGGATGAACCTCTTAGTCATCTTGATAGCGCGCTTAAAGAAAAAGTAAGAAGCGAGTTGCTGTCAATTTTAAAAAAATTAGATATGACGGTCCTTATTGTCACGCACGACGCAGAAGATGCTCTGACAATTTCTGATAAAACAATAGTTTTGAACCAGGGCAGGCTTGAACAGGTAGACACACCTAGAAATATATATAAATATCCAAAAAGTGAATATGTAGCTCGACTGTTTGGCAAAACAAATATTTTACCTTTGAAGCTGATGCCTGGATCCAAGCATTCTTTCAAGCAAAAATCTAGCGATAATAAGATGGTGTCAGTTCGACCGCATCAACTAATTATAGAGTCAGGCACCAACAGCTCTTTACCTAAAATTAAAGGACAGATAACAAATATTTTTAATAATGGACATAGCTACAATGTTGAAGCAAAATGCGAAGATCTTGTTTTCATGGCTGAAATTAAAAATGGCTCTGATCTAAAAATTGGTGAGACTGTAACTTTTAGTATTGAGCTTGACTAGGCCCTAAATTAAATACTATAAATACATATTGAACTAGATAATTAGGCATTGCCTGATCTATGTATTCCTACCATTATAAATTTGTTAATTCACAAAAATGGTTTAATATATTCAACTTAAAAACGTTCAAATCGCTCTTTTTGATATGAGAAACATTTATTTTTACATATTAACTCTATTTTATATAAGCTGCTCAGGCAACCTATCGCCCAATTTGAAATTTTCAAGTGAAGTTCCAGAAATATGGAGCTCTCCACTTCCCAGCCAAGAATCATTTACGGGTAAATGGTGGCAAGTGTTCAGCGATACGCTGTTTAATCGGACCTTTGAGGAATTTACTGGTAACAATCCTGATCTCCTTTCTATCTCTCATCAGGTTGAGTCATCCAACCTGTTGGCTAAAATAAATGGTGCAACACGAACACCAAATGTATCACTATCTACTGGAGGTAGCAGTAGACAGCAAAATCTATCGGCATTTGGTTTTTCGTTAAGTTCATTAGGTTTGGGTGGTGGAGACACTGATAGTTCAGCTAATAATCAGGTAGTTAGCTTTACATCAGATAATTACAGCGCAAATGTAGCAATGCAATGGGAAATTGATATTTGGGGTAAATTAAGAAATCAACGTAAAGCTGCTTTCAAAAATTTTGAAGCGACCCAAAACGAATTAGCCTATTTAAGATTTTCACTAAGTACACGATTTGCAACATCCTATTACAATGCGGTTGAAGCAGAAATGCAGTATAAACTCGCTGAGGAAATCACTGCTTCACTTGAAGGTGTTCGAGATGTTGTATCTGAACGCTATGGTCTCGGTCTTACTTCAAGCTTAGATCTCAGACTCGCAGAGGCATCCTTTGCTAACAGCAAACTTCAGCTTGTAGATCGGTCAATTCAAAAAAATAGATCACTACGATCACTTGAATCGCTATTAGGAAAGTATCCTTCAGCTACAATTCAAATAAGCAAAAAGCTTCCGATATCTATTCCACCAATAACGGCAGGAATACCCTCTGAGCTTGTCAAAAGAAGACCAGATGTAATTGCAGCGGTAAATAAAATAGAAGCGGCGAGTTATGAACATGCGCAATCTAAGCGAAACCTTTTTCCGTCCTTTTCACTTACAGCTTCTGGTGGCACATCAGCATCAGAACTTAAAGATGTGTTAAATGGTGATTATTCAGTATGGAATTTAGGAGCAAATATTTCTGCCCCAATTTTTCAAGGAAGAAGATTGAGGAATAACGTTTTACTAAAAGAAACGCAGTTTAATCTAGCTGAGCTTGAAGCTCTTAAAATAATGATTCGAGCATTCTCTGAAGTAGAGCAGGCATTATTTATTCAACATGAAATAATTTCACAACTCGATGCGGTTAAGACTGCAGAAGAACAGGCAAAAGCAGCATACGACTTAGCATTTGATCGATATCAAAAAGGGTTAGTGGATCTTGTAACAGTTTTAAATAGTCAAAATCAATGGAGTAATTCACAGTCGATTAAAATTACAATTCAAAATTTACATATAAACTCTTACACGAGTCTTTTGCTTGCACTGGGAGGAAAATTTTAACATTTGAGAATATTATGAAAAAAATTATTAAAAAGTATACTGCAACATCAATCATAATAGCCAGTTTCAGCATTACGGTTATAATGATATTTGCAAAACCCTCACCAAAGCCAGTACAGAATAAATTTGTACCACCAGTTGTAGAAACAATGGATGCTATACCTCAATTTTACAATGTACAAATAAATTCGCAGGGTACAGTAGTACCTAGAACCGAAATAACACTTACCTCCGAAATACCCGGAAAAATTGATTTTGTATCATCTAAAATTCAAAGCGGATCAAGTTTTGGCATTGGAGATACTTTACTTATTCTGGATCAACGTGATTTTGAGTTAGCATTAATTGCCGCTCAATCTTCCATGTATCAAGCACAGGTCATTTATGAAAGGGAGGTTGCAGAATCTGAGGTTGCTAAAAAAGAGTGGAGTAATATAAATGGCGGTAAAGCTTCTAATCTCGCATTAAGAAAACCTCAACTTGACCAAGCAAAAGCTGCTCTAGCTGCGGCAGAAGCAAACTACCAGCGAGCGTTGCTTAACGTGGAACGGACATACATTAGGGCACCATTCAAAGGAAGAGTTCGAAGTGAATTTGTTGATATTGGTATGGTTGTTTCTCCTGGTATACCCTTAGCGCAAATCTATGCCATAGACAAGATTGAGATAACGCTCCCCATTGCGGAGAGTGATATCAAATTTCTTTCTATTCCGCTAGATGGGAGGGTAGTCCCATTTTCTAATCAACCAAGCATGACATTGACTTCAAGTTTTGCTGGTGTGTCACAAAAATGGAATGGAAAGATTCTTCGATCTGCTGCTGAGATAGACCCTAGAACTAGAATGCTTTCGGTTATTGGACAGGTGTCTGTTAAATCTTCAAAAAATTCTACTATTCCAATCAAAGTAGGTATGTTTGTTAACGCAAGCATTGAAGGGAAGTCTTTCAACAATATTTATGTCGTTCCAAGAGAAAAGGTTCGAGATGGAGAAGTTTGGGTTTTAAATAATGAAGGTATTTTGAGTAAAAGAGAGGTTGAGCTTCTCCGCTATGAAAAAGAAAAAGCCTTAATATCGGATGGATTTGAAAAAGGGGACAAGATCTTACTTACACGTTTGGATGTATTGATTGAAGGCATGAAACTTGAAAAGAAAGATCTGACAAAATAATGGAACGAATTATTAAATGGTTTATTTCCAACACTGTAGCGGCGAACATGCTTATGTTTATTATCCTGGTTGCTGGAACACTCACACTTCCTCGTCTAAAAATGGAGGTTTTTCCTGACATTGATATTGATGCCGTAACAATCACTGTCCCATATCCGGGATCTTCTCCAAGCGATGTTGAAGAAGGGATATGTTTTTTAATTGAAGAAAATTTGCAAGGCTTAAAAGGTGTAAAGCGTATTACATCGCTCGCAGCAGAAAATCTAGGAGTTACAACAGTAGAATTTTTACCAGGTGAGGACGTTAATCAAATTCAAGACAAAATTAAATCTAGAATTGATGCTATCGATAACTTTCCAGGGGACGCAGAAAAACCCATAATTCAAAATATTACTCAAACCTCAGATGTAATAACCGTCGCAATTTCTGGCGATGTTCCTGAAGAAAGCCTTATTTCTATTTCCGATAGAATAAAAGATGAGATTGATGCATTACCAGAAATATCGCTTACCCAGCTTATAGGAAAAAAACCGCGAGAGATTTCTATCGAGATTTCAGAAGAGTCTTTGCAGAAACATAGAATAACTTTTCAGCAAATTGCGCAAAGCATAAATCAGAACTCTATGGATATTCCTGGAGGAGCAATTGAAACCGGATACGGAGAAATTCTTATTCGCTCAAAAGGTCAAGAGTATGATGTTGATGGGTTTGCATCCATACCTATTGTTTCACGCGCGGACGGTTCGAAATTATTGCTAAGCGATATTGCCAAAATTTTCGATGGCTTTGCTGATGTGGATCTCTTTCAAAGTTTCAATGGTAAACCTGCTATATTAGTTCGGGTTTTCAGAGTGGGCGATCAAAATGCTTTAGAGGTTGCCAATGCAATAAAATCATACGTCACAAGAATAGCATCTACGCTGCCTGAAGGAGTTGAAGTAGGCACTTTTAGTGATGAATCTGTTCTTTTAAAAGGTAGAATAGACCTTTTAACAAAAAATGCTTATTTGGGTTTAGCTCTTGTGGTATTAATCCTAGCAATATTTTTGAAACCTAAACTTGCATTTTGGGTTTCTCTAGGAATTCCTATCTCGTTTATGGGTGGATTCCTTTTAATGCCAGCAGTTGATCTTTCAATAAATATGCTATCATTGTTTACCTTTATTCTTGTTCTCGGTATAGTAGTTGATGATGCAATCATTGTAGGTGAAAATGTATTCCTATGGAGAGAAAGAGGTTTGCCACCGCAAGAAGCAGCAATCAAAGGAGCGAGTCAGGTTGCGATTCCTGTGACATTTGCAGTGCTTACAACAATGGCGACTTTTTCACCTATGTTGACAGTAAGTGGGAATCTTGGACAGATTTGGAGGATTATTCCTTTAGTTACAATAATTGTTCTTGTCTTTTCGTTGATTGAGTCATTAACCATACTTCCTGCTCACCTTGGGCATATTTCGCTTGATAAAAAAAGCAGATTTTCATGGATTAATAGTTTTGGTGGAAGATGGGAACGTTTTCAGGAACGAGTCAAAGATAGACTTAATTCCTTTGTATTAAACCGATATAAACCGTTCTTGGAAAGCACTATCAAGCACTACAAGGTTACCCTAGCATCTTCGATAGGATTATTTGTTCTCACTATTGGTTTACTGGCAGGAGGCTGGATGAAGTTTGTTTTTTTTCCAGCATTAGAAGCTGATCTGGTCAATGCTACTGTTGCGTTCCCTGAAGGATCACCTATATCGCAATCCCAAGAAGCGGTCAAGACGTTGCATAAATCTGCAGAAAAATTACGCGCAGAACTTGCTAACGAGTTTCCCGGTGAAACTATTTTTGCTAACGTAATAGCAACAGCTGGAGACCAGCCCATAAAAAAAGAAGCAGCTCAAGATTCAGGCCCTGGCGGATCATCATCAGCTTCTAACGGTTCGCATCTAGCAGAATATGCAATTGAATTATCTCCTGGAGAGGTCCGCCCTATTAGTGCAGTAGAAATTGCACAGCGCTGGCGAAAACTAACGGATCCAATATTTGGAGCAAAAGAATTAGTTTTTACAACCGACCTTTTTTCTGCCGGAGACGCAATCAATTTTCAGCTAACTAGCAGAAGTTTAGAGGATTTAAATACCGTAAGCTCACTTGTTAAGGAAAGATTATCAATGTACCCCGGTGTTATTGATATTAAAGATTCTTTTGCTGTTGGAAAGGAAGAAATTTCTATACGCACAATGCCAAGCGCTGCAAACTATGGTATAACTATGATCGATATAGCATCCCAAGTTCGCCAAGCCTTTTATGGTCTAGAGGTGCAGAATTTTCAGCGAGGAAGGGATGAAGTCAAAGTCTTTATTCGTTACCCAGCCAACGAAAGAAAAACAATCGAAAATTTAGAATCGATGTATATTCGAACACAAAATGGTTCTGAAATTCCTTTAAGACAGCTTGCAACCCTTGAATTTTCTAAAGGTTTTTCTAGTATTAGAAGAGTAGATCGAAATAGAGCTATAAACGTTACTGCAAATGTTGATATCTCGAAGATAACATCTAACGAGGTACTCAGTTCAATGCAGCAAAAGGATCTACCACAAATTTTGAGTGAGTACCCTAGCGTCAAATACACTCTTGAGGGTGAGCAGAAGGAGCAAAATGAAAGCCTGGGTTCTATTTTTAAAAACTTTTTCCTAGCGATGATTGTTGTTTACACTTTACTTGCTATTCCTTTTAGATCTTATTTGCAACCGTTAATAGTAATGGGCGCGATACCCTTTGGTTTAACTGGAGCGGTTATAGGTCATATAATTATGGGTCAAAACTTAACTATTCTATCCCTTATTGGAATCGTAGCGTTGGCGGGCGTTGTTGTTAATGATGCTCTTGTTCTTGTTGATTTTATTAACAGATATAGACTAGATGGTCATACAATTAAAGAAGCGATCCTTGAGGCAGGTCCTAGAAGATTTAGGCCGATTCTTTTAACATCACTAACAACGTTTTTTGGACTACTGCCTTTGCTTGTCGAGAAAAGCGTTCAAGCTAAATTTTTAGTTCCAATGGCGATATCGTTGGCGTTTGGCGTTTTATTTGCAACGCTGATAACGCTAGTCTTTATACCATCAGCATATTTATTTGTTGAGAAATTAAAAGACAGTTTGGTGAAGAAAAATAGTGCTATTACCTCTGATCTTAATTAGTTAGCGTAACTGATTTAAAGAAATCCATTTGGTAGTAACGGAAGTTTTTTGATTGATTTCAGTCCATGCAAATAGCGCTCTTTTGCCAATAACTTCAACCTGAGGGTATCCAGAAATTCTTCCCTGTGGGATAGCCTCAACAAAGAAATCTCTCCCTTCACCATCATCTATATGCACCACTTTAGCAAGGATATTTGATGATGTTTCAGTGCTTTTAATCCAGCTAACAATCACGTTTTTATTATCTATCCAATCAATACCTACGCGACCTAATGGCATTGAATTATCAATAATTATAGGACTCGAAAATGTTTTTCCGATATCTTTTGAGAAAGCAACTTTAACCTGAGCAGATTCGTTTGCTGCCGTAAACCAAGCAAGCGCAATATTTGATCCATTTATAGCTAACATTGGTCCGTTTACAGGGCATCCAGCAATTTGCCAATTATCTTTATAGACTGGATAAGGATCCATCCAATTATCACCAATTTTTCGTGCAATGAAAATATCTCTTATTTCATTAGAGTCTCTATTTCTATAGGCAACTACCAGGTTATCATCATAGCGCACTGATGAGGTAGGGCAGCATTCACATACTTTCTCATCAATAAGATACTCCTTACCAAGAATACCATCTGACGTAAAAGTTGTATGATAAAGATTCATCTGGCCATAATCACCGCTGCCATGACCCATTGTCATTTGTCTGCCATCTAGCCAAATTATATCATGAACATTATTGCTTATTCCAAAGGATGTAAATCCATGCTCTCCTTTAGCCAGCGTTGAGTGTGGAATTTGCGATATACTCCATGATTCTCCTTTGTTAAATGAAAAAGATAGGTGCACATCGTAATCGTATGTACCTGCCCCTGATTTTTCTAGCCAATGCGCAACAAGTGTGTCCTGGTTAATTCTATGAACAGAAGGGAAGTCTGCCCAATTAATAAAATAGGATTTACTTGCTGAAACTACTTTAGGATCCGTCCACTGATTGTCAGAGAAAATGGATGATTTTATTGACCATTCTACGCTATCAATCTGTTCAAACCAGCTCATGAAAACGTCACCATTTTCATTCGAAGATAATCGGGGAAATCGACTTTGATTATTTATGTCTGGATTTTTAGGAAAATCACTAGTACATGAAATTATACAGAAAATAAAAATATAAACTTTTTTCATTTAGCCTACTTGAAATATTCGCCCATTTTTTGAGTAAATTCATCTATATGATCAAATATCTCTTTTGGTGCTTTGTCTTTCTGGGTCATATCATCATTCTTTTTATAGGCAAACTTAGGATTAATTGCCAATATGCCTGGCAATGCATCTGGTAAATCTTCTCCAAATCTCACTTTATATTTTACAAACCCATTGCTACTTAAATCTTCTAAGAAAATGCCTGTATCGTACCAATCAGTTTCAAGCGTGATGAGAGTTACGGTTCCTAGCGGCGTACTTCTTTCTTCAATTTCTGGCTCAAATTCATTAATAACTTTTAAATTATTTTTTTGAAGATATTTAACAACATTGTCAAAAGTTGTATTTTCCTTATTTAGCTTGTCAAGCATCACAGGTTTCAAAATTGGTGTACATCCAAAGAAGATTGGTAAAATTAATGTAAAGAGTGCTTTTTTCATAATTGGCCTTTTTATAAAATGAATATTAAATGTATTTTTTTGATTTAAGGTATTAGATATACAAGGTATGTCAGTAAAAGTGAAAAAACTGTACCGCTAATTACTATTTTGAATGATTGTATTCTTTGCTGTTTTAAAAACTCAACATTTCTTTCCTTTTCATACTTTTCACCCATATGTTTTATTCCTATAGATGAATATACTATGCAGGTTTTATTTGACGCTTCAAGAAAAGAAATTGCCATAACTATAGTAGGAAAGAAAATTAAAATCTTCCAAAACCCCATGTCAAAAATGAAAATAAAAGGTATAAATATCAAAATAAATGCTAGACTGAAGTATCCAGACTTTGTTCGATATTTTACTTGATCGCCATCAATATTTGGACAGTTAGACATTATTAAATTTAATTATTTATTGAATCTTGTAGCTTTATGCTTTAAAAATTGCAGTTCAAAATTTACTTATATAAATTGACCCATGTATCAACGTTTTATCAAAATAGTTTTAATTGCCTTTTCATTGCTTTTTATTCCATTTATAGCAATGCAATTTTCAGAAGAAGTTGATTGGTCGATCGGTGATTTTTTAATTATGGCGTTCATGTTAACAGTTTATAGTGCTGCTATTAATTTTGCACTATTTAGGTTATATGGATCAAAACAATCATTAATAATATTTGTTATTGGTTTATTATTCTTTTTGCTTTGGGCCGAACTCGCAGTTGGTATTTTTAATTCGCCTTTTGCAGGAAGTTAGGTTTTCATATTTAAATAAAATTTTCAATTAGATTTGAGGAAAAAAATGAGATTACAGCATACAGATTTACGCAATTCAATATTAGTTATTTTTTTACTTCTCTTTGGGGCTTGCGATGATGCAGTGCAAGAAGCATGCAAAGAGCCCGAGAATGGAAAAATTGTTAATTATACAAGCAAGGGTGTATTGCCTGCGGATTATATCAATAGCCTAAAACCTAGCCTTGGTGTTCCTGATAGTTTCTCTGCTAAGTACGATGTAAAAGTTTATTCTGTTGATTATGAAACTACCGATCCAAACGGAAATGTTGTTATCGCATCTGGCGCCGTTTATTATCCTCAAGATCTTGATGAACCTTTATCTTTGCTTTCAGGTCAGCATGGGCTAACGATAAAAAGAAGTGAGGTTGCCTCATTGATTCCAGTTTATGGATACCTCGGATTATTTGGAGCAAGTATTGGTTATGTTGGTATTCAGCCAGATTACCTCGGACTTGGGAATTCAACATTTCCATATTATCCTGTATATCAAAAAAGTAACGGCAAAGTCCTTTTAGACATGGTAGAGGGAGTGCAGGCCTTTTCCTGCGAAAATGACATTGAGCTAAATGAAAACCTCTTTGTTATAGGTTATTCAAATGGAGGATATAATTCGATTGCCATGCATGATGAACTCTCAAAAAATCCAAGAACGTTTGATATTGATGCAAGCGTAATTATAGCAGGTTATTTTGACCTCGAACGAGATGATAATTTTTCCATTCCTCAAAGATTAGTTAGGCCTTCGTGGGCTATTTACCACCCCTATGTAATTAATAGAACTTATAATTTAAACATTATTGATAAGATCATTCGTGAGCCTTATGTTAATATGCTTGATGATTTGTTTGATGGGGAAAAGGAAGCTTTAGTAATTGATAACTCCTTAACTACATATACGCATCAGCTATTTACACCAGAATATTTGAACGAATATTCAACCCTTTCTATATTTGATCCATATAAGGATGCGATTAAGGAAAACTCACTACTGGACACTAAATTGAGCGGTGACATTCTATTGATTCATAGCATGGAAGATGAAATTGTCCCATACAGCCAAAGTGAAAACTTTTATGCATCTGTTATTTCGTCTGGCACCAAGGCAGAGCTTATTTTGCTTGAAAAAGGAAAACATAATATCCAGGATTATGTTGGTGCTGTCGTAGATGCACTGGATTGGTTGAAGAATTATGAGTGAACCCGGGCCAACCTGGGAACAAATCAACGGATTAGTTTATGGGCAATGCATAAATTGCAATGCAAGAAAATGGAGATTTATTAAAACTGGAAAATTTTATACCCATCCTTGGAAAAAAGTTCCTATTAAAGCACGACAGTGCATCAATTGTAAAAAATTTATAGGTGAGAAATGGTGGGTAGGCTTAATAATCGCAATTTTTGGAATACTACCGAGCTGTTTAGCGATTGTTTATTTTTTTCCTGATAAAGTCAAATATCCGTATTATATAGATCCCAAAGCAGTCTTGATCATAGCACCTCTAATATGGATAAATATTCAAATTGTTTGTTTAATTATCTATAATTTTTTTAATGCAACGAAGATCGTAGATCCACCAACATAAATCAAACAGATTTTTTGTATATTACAAGAATAAGAATAGGGCTAAAAATGAAAAAAAATATATTACTAATTATAGGTTCGTTGTTTTTGTCAAGCTGTGCTGGCAAAATACAAATTAATCAAGAATTCAAAGGTTCTGGCAAAGGATTATTTATAGTTTTGAGCCATATTAAGAAAGACAAGAAAGATGAATTTGACAATTTATTAATGGAGAAAATTTATCCTGCCATGTATTCTTATAGAGATAGCAATGATGCAATAAATACTGCAAATCTAAAAGGTCAAAAATCTAATCGAATGTTAAGACCTGTCAATAGCAATGAAGACTCAACATGGACTTTTATCTTTATGGCTGATCCTTTTATACCTAAATCCACAGCTAGAATAGTTCAGCCATTAATTCAGAAATATGGTGAAGATGATGCAAAAAAGATAATGGATATTTGGTATGCATGCTTTACAAAAAAAGGACAAGAAAGCTTTTATGGAGAAGATATTGATTTTATTGGTAAAGAAAATAATATTTCCACAAAACCCGGCGACAAAGTAATGGTTGTAATGAACTATATCAAATCCAGTAAAAATCAAAAATTTGAGAATGTGGTCCTCAATAAAGTTTTCCCAGTTGTGAGAGAGTATCGAGATCCTTCTGATGAAATACACATACTTAATAAAGAAGCTATAAAAGAAATGAGAATATTGCGACCAAGGATGTCAAACAAAGACAATACATGGACTTATATTATGATGGGGGACCCTTTCATTGAAAATGCAAACTATCTCATTACAAAACCTTTTATTCAAAAGTATGGAGAGGAAAATGTTGATAAGGTAATTAAAGAAATAGGTTGGAGTGGCAATTTCAAGCGCGGGCAAATTTCATATTTTTTTGAGGAAGTAGATTTAACTGTTTTTCAATAATTTTTGATCGGTTCAAAAAGGTAGACTAATTAATCAAAATAAAAATAGGGTAAAATAATGATAGGTACAAAATTATTAAGCTATAAGCTTGAAGATGGTACATTGATAGAATTAACCAACGCGTTGTCAGGTTTTGGACGGGTTTATTTAAATGGTAAAGAGGTGTCTAAACAAAGAGGATTTGGAATGGAAACCCATGTTTTTAATCATGGTGGCTCAGAGTTTCAAGTTAGTGTATGGCCTCTAATTTCAATGCACGCATTAGGCTTTTCGATTGAATTAAAAAAAGGTGATGAGCGTTTGATGCTCTATGGGAAAGAAAATAAGCCAAGACCTTGGTATGTATTCCTGGCAGCGCTAATGATAGGAGTAATTTTAGGGATGCTAACAGTATTCTTTCTAGAGTCATGACAAGCAACAAAGAAAAAGTTAGCTCTAAAGAAGTGGGTCTAGAAATTGGACTCGTAATAAGTCGCTTTCTATACAAAACTGAGCATCTACATTACGGATTTTGGCCAGAAGATTTAGAAATCATACCTGAAAATGTACAAGAAGCTCAAGATCTTCACTCTAAACTTATCATAGATGCAATTCCAGATAACGTTGAGACTATCCTTGACGTAGGAAGCGGTTCAGGGGGATTGGCTGAAAAATTAATTAATAAAGGCTACACGGTTCATTGTGTATCACCAAGCGAGTATCTTGCTGATGCAATTGAGGAAAAACTGGGAAGTAAGGTCAAGGTATATAGATCTACGTGTCAAGACCTTCAACTCGAACAACAATATGATCTAGTTATTTTTAGCGAAAGTTTTCAATATGTGCAAGTAAATCAAGCTATTGAAAAAAGTATTGAAGCTCTAAAAGACAACTGTCATTTATTGATTTGCGATTTCTTCAGGCAACCTGGAACTGGAAGAAGGCCGCTGGGAGGAGGTCATGGATGGGATTGGTTTCAAAATGCTTTAAAAGAATATCCTCTTGTTGAAATCATCAATAAAGATATCACAAAAGAAACAGCTCGAACTATGGATCTTTTAAATGACATGTTAAATGATATAGCGCTTCCAATCAGCACGCTTTCAGGGCGGTATCTGGATAGTAATTTCCCTAAATCTATGAAAATATTCCGCTGGATATTCCGTAAACATCTTACCAAAATTGACGAAATATATTTTTCAGGAAATTTGACATCAGATATGTTCAATAGAATGAAAACCTATAGGCTTTTACTTTATAGATTGAAAGCTTGATTTAAATGCGCCACGTACAAGATAAAGTCAAAAATTTTTGTGAGCAGCACAATCTCTCTACATCTTCTGAGGCGAGATTTTTGGATATAGTTTCTGAGCTTGGCGAATTGGCAAAAGAAATTTTATTACACTCTGATTATGGTAAAAAGACCATTGATCACAGTGCGCGTTTAGAAGAAGAGGTAGGTGACACTATATTTTCTTTAATCGCCTTATCAAACTCCCTTGATATTGATATGGAAGCTGCACTCGATAAAGTTTTGAAGAAATATGAATTAAGGGCCCATAATGACTCCATTGGTTCTACCACAAAATGAAAAAATCTATAATTATTGCTCTTGGCGGTAATGCTCTTTCACCGAAAGAGGAAGCAGGTACAATCTATCAGCAGTTTGCGCATACTCGCGAAAGTATTGATAACATAATGCATTTTGTAGATTTAGATTACAATATTTGCTTAACCCATGGAAATGGTCCCCAAGTTGGTGATGAGCTTTATCGCATGGAGCTCACGCACGAAATAATTCCCCCCTTACCGCTAGGGGTATGTGTTGCTGAAACTCAAGGGTCTATCGGATACATGGTACAGCAATCTCTGCAAAATGTTTTAAAAGAAAAAAAAATTGATCGTGAAGTGGTTACCCTAATTACTCAAACAATAGTGGATAAAGACGATCCTACGATAGACGATCCTCAGAAATTTATCGGTAGAAGGTACGATAAGTCTGAAGCCCAATCCCTCGCACGTCAATTCAATTGGACTGTAAAAGAGCAAGAGCCTGGTAGCTGGAGACAGGTAGTGCCAAGCCCAATGCCTCAATTCATTGAGCATGGTAGATCTATTCAGACATTAGTCGATAGTGGTACAATTGTAATTGCCTCAGGAGGCGGAGGTATACCGACTTTTTGGAACGACGATCAAAAACTTGAGGGATTGAACGCAGTTGTAGATAAAGATTTATCTGCAGCTCTTCTTGGAAGAGTTATCAAAGCTAACGAACTATGGATCATTACTGATTTAGATCAAGTGTGTTTAAATTTCGACAAGTCCGATGAAGAGCCATTACTAGAAATGACTTTTAACCAGGCAAAAAAATATTTAAACGAGGGTCATTTTCAAGCAGGAAGTATGGGTCCTAAAATTCAGTCAGCCCTGTACTTTCTAAATCATCACGGTGAGAAAGTTGTTATAACTTCTATTGCTGGAGTTTTAGGAGCTATAAGTGGTTCTAACGGCACTACAATTACTAAGTGAAATATTTAAGGAGAAAAAAGTGAAAAAAAGATTTATTTTATTATGTACATTTTTTATTACGAACGTTTTTTCGCAAGAAGATTTTCAATTTACTTTTGAACCATCTGAACTTCAAATTCAGTTAGGTGAAAGTAAAAAAGTCACTATCAGGCTTCTTGACAAGCAACAGAACCTTGTGAAGTCTAGTTTTTCAATGTATTCAGCGCACGACCCAGGAATTGGACCTACACCCGATTGGCCTGGAACCAGCTTGTCTATTTCTCCGAGAGTAAGTGATGAAACGGGAGAAGCTACGGTTTCAATCGAGCCAAACAGATCCGGAACATTGAAATTAAAAGTTCGTGGTGCAAATGGTGCTACTGGCGAAATGATTGTGGTGGTACCCAAGCCCGCAGTAAAGAAGATTGATATATCTGCAATTCCTTCTAAAGTTTATGCAGGTACTTTTGTACCGTTAAAATTTAAAATAATTGACGCATCAAATAATGAAAGA
>CAJWZD010000018.1 GCA_913049685.1 uncultured Fidelibacterota bacterium | reverse complement strand
GTGCGGTGTTCCATCCAGAAACAAAAATGTCTCTGGGTAATTTTTTAGGATCAGCAATTTTATTGAAGGGTCTTTGGCGAATAAACGGCATCAGGCAACCATCAGCAAGCTTTGACATTATTTTTTCAGTGCTCAACTCACTAATTTCACTAAATGAAAATGAGTCTGTTTGTTCATAAGCTTCTTCACTAGATATTTCAATTTCAATTTTTTCAATACGTCTTCTTTCACCATACTGAATTTCTTTTATTTTACCGGACCCAAGAGATGGAAAGAGAATCTGATCGTTTGTTTTGCACTTAAAAACAGGGGTACCAATCTTAACTGTATCACCTTCTTTAATAAGAAGCTTGGGCTTTATTCCCTTAAATTGATAGGGTTTAATAGCAACAGTTTTGGGTTTGTCAGCCGCGCTCAACTCCGCGATTGGTAATCCAGAAATCTGAATATCATGCCCCTTTATTATATTTAAATCAGCCAACAGTCTATACTCTAATTTTTCTTACATCCCTTGAAACATAATTGTTGATTTAGAAATCCATTCTGCTATTGGACTGAAATACCATCCAAAAACAAAGCTGGGAATTGCCAAAACTACTAAAAGACTCAAAACGAGCTTAGATGAAGGATTGATAAATTCGTCATTGCGCTCTCCAATGAGATACATATGTCTAACAACTCTAATATAATAATACAGGGATATAACACTATTAATAACACCTACAAACGCCAACCAATAAAACCTAGAACCTGATTCAATTACTGCTGCAAAAATATAAAACTTTCCTACAAAACCAGCTGTTGGAGGTAAACCGGTAAGAGCAACCATAAATAGAGTCATGGGAATTGCAACATAGGGCATTTTCCAGCCTAATCCATCAAAGCTGTTATAATCTTCGCCGCCAATCTGGTCTTTAACATAAATAACAACAAAAAACGCACCAAGATTCATAAATAAATACATTATGAGGTACATCATGACCCCTTCAATAGAAGAATTTGACATCATGGGAATAGCCATCATCATATAGCCTGCATGCGCGATGCTAGAATAAGCTAGCATTCGTTTGACGTTATTTTGCTGAATCGCAACAAGATTACCAACAGTCATTGTAGCGGCAGATAATACAGCAATTAGCTCTGGCCATGGAACGTTATTAATCGCTGACCATGAAGTAGAAATATCAATTGACATGTCACCAAAAACCTGATTAAAAAAACGCAACATTAGAGCAAAGCCTGCTGCTTTTGGTGCAATAGAAAGATAGGCTGTAATTGTTGAAGGAGATCCTTCATAAACATCTGGAGTCCAGAAATGGAAGGGTACGGCAGATATCTTATAGCCAAAACCAACTAAAATAAAAACAGTAGAAAGAACTAAGGCAAGATTTGAATCAGCTCCTAACAAAGAAATTGCTTTCTGCATTTCAAAAAAATTCGTAGATCCAGTAAGCCCGAAAAGTATGCTTAAACCGTAAAGCATGATTCCAGATGAAAAAGCTCCATAAATGACATACTTCAATGAAGCCTCATTACTTAATGAATTTCTTTTTAAGTAGCCCGCAAGAAAGAAAGACATAATTGAAACAATCTCAATAGAAAGATAAACCATTAATATATCAATCGATGAAGTCATTAAAAATAATCCAAAAGTCATAATTGTCATTATGCTGAAGTACTCACCCATCCTGTATTTTTTCAATTCACCAGACACAAGACTCATTAGCATGACTATAGCTGTAGAGATAAGGATTAAAATTTTGAAAAACTGGGAGAATGGGTCATGCGCAACTGTACCCATAAAGAGACTGGTAGGCTCAATATCTTGAAGTCTGATAGCGATATAGGTTAAAAACATTCCACCAAGAGACCAGTAGACCACTTTAAATGAATCTTTTTTGCTGTAGAAAAGGTCGGCTAAGATGGCAGTGAGTATCGTTACACTCAATAGGAGCTCAGGCCAAAAAAATACTAAACTATTTAAGTTGTTCATTAAATACCTACTGGATTACCTGAGCAATGCCACCATACATGACGACAGATTCAATGAGCACATTTAACGTGGATGCAATCAAATCCAAAAAAGGTCTAGGGTATACACCAAGTATCAATGTAATGATCGCAAGAGGAAGTAAGGTTAAAACTTCTCTTCTATTAATTTCAGGTATATCGTTATACTTTTCATTTGCTGGGCCAAAAAACATTCTTTGGAAAGCCCACAAAAAGTATGCTGCGTTTAATAATATCCCTAGAGTTGAAATTATGACAACCGTTCTGAATACTGGAAAAGCGCCGATAAATATCATAGCTTCGCTAACAAAACCGCTAAAACCTGGTAGCCCCAGACCAGCAAAAAATGCGACAGCAACAAAAGCTGTATAGATCGGCATTTGGGAAGCAAGACCTCCAAATCCCTCAATATCTCTATGGTGCGCCCTTTCGTAGATAACTCCAACCAGAATAAATAACATTGCTGAAATTGTACCGTGGTTAAACATTTGAAATATTGCACCACCTACTCCTGCTTGAGCGCTAATCAAATTCGATCCATTCATTTCTGAAGCTGCGATAACTGCAGCCATACCAAGGAGTGTATACCCCATATGATTTACAGATGAATAGGCGACCAATTTTTTTAAATCTTTTTGTGCAAGGGCACACATTGCTCCCCAAATCACGTTTATTAAACCTAGAACTGCAAGTGCACCAGCAAACCAAAATACCCCATCTGGGAGCATTGTATAGTTAATTCTAAGCATTCCATAAACGCCCAACTTAAGTAGTACACCAGCAAGTATAACTGAAATGGCGGTAGGGGCTTCAACATGCGCCAATGGCAACCAAGTATGAAAAGGAAAAACTGGTACCTTAATAGCAAAACCTATAAATAATAAAACCCAAATCACTTTGATTGCGCTCATGCCCCACCATAGCATTCCATCTAGCGCAATAGGGGCTCTCTCCATTAAGAGCAGCATATCAAATGTATTTCCGCATGTGAAGTAAAGAGCTAATATTGCAATGAGCATCAATACTGAACCAGCCAGAGTGTAAAGAAAAAATTTGATTGCGGCATACTCACGCTGAGGCCCTCCCCACATACCAATCAAGAAGTACATAGGCAATAGCATGACTTCCCAAAAAATATAAAATAGAAAGAAGTCTAAGGCCAAAAAGACTCCCATTACACCCGTATTTAAAAGAAGAAATAATGAAAAGTATCCTTTGACAGCATTTGAAATGTTCCAGCTAACAAATATTCCAATGAATCCAATTAGAGCCATAAGAAACACCATGGGCAAGCTTAATCCATCAACCCCTAGTATGTAGGTAATATTAAATGATGGGATCCATTCTGCTCGTTCCATAAATTGCAAATTTCCGTTACTGGCATCGAAGACACTCCACAAATAAATAGTTAATAAAAGCTGAACACCAGAAACCGATGCAGCAATTTGCTTAATCAGATTTGATTTGTTTCTGGGAATAAAGGCTATAACGCCCATACCAATAACAGGTAACCAGATGATCCAACTGAGTAAATGATCCATATCTTTTCCTTTATAAAATCGCTAGGTTGCTTGAAAAACCAAAATTATTATGACACCAATAAGCGCAAAAAGCATGTAGTTTTGCAACCTACCGGTTTGCACTGTCTTTAAATTCTTACCAGCATTATTTGCTGTTTTTCCTATACCATCAACCAGTGTCTGATCAAGCCCTTCATAGTCAAGACGGCCGGTAATTTTTGATAGTAATTTTGTAATGTGCCCAAATCCATTAATAAAATATTTATCGTACAAGTCCCAGTCGACGTACGCAATAGCATTGCAAAGCTTTAAAAAAGGTTGGTAAAAAAATCTATTATAATTCTCATCAAAATAATATTTATTTAATGAGAGCTTGTGCAAAATACCAAATCTTTTTGTCCAAATTTCAGGAGAAAGCTTCTTTTTGTAATACGTCAAAAATGAAAGTCCGATACCCACTGAAGCAACAATAAACGATAAAGTCATTGCGGTATAATGAGCATAGTGAACTCCATCATAAATTTCTTTTGCGGTAGGGTTCCCCGGAACTGCAGAATTAGTTGCTTTGATTAATTTTGTAAACCAGCCGTAATCTGCAAATGGGTTAAAGTATGGAAGGGTATAAAATATAAAGAAACTCAGCGTCGCTAAAATAATTAAAGGATATGTCATAACTTTTGGTGACTCATGAATTCCTTCAAACACTTTAGGCATTTTCGGTTCGCCATAAAAAGTTAAGAAAATTAATCTAAACATATAAAATGCTGTGATTGCAGCAGCACCAAATCCAAATAAAGCTAAAACTAAGTGTTCCGGATGACGATCTACAAAATACAGCGTACCTGCTAAAATAGCATCTTTAGATAAAAAACCTGAGAATAAAGGAACCCCAGCTATAGCAAGCGTAGCAATTGTCATCGTTAAGCTTGTTATTGGCATTTTATTTTTTAAGCCACCCATATTTCTCATATCTTGCGGATCGGTGTCATCATCATGAAGCTCATGCAAAGAGTGATGCATAGCATGAATAACTGAGCCTGAGCCATAGAATAGGCATGCTTTGAACATGGCATGGGTTAGGAGGTGGAAAAAGGCGGCAACATAATTTCCAACGCCAACAGCTAAAATCATATAACCCAACTGGCTAACTGTCGAATACGCTAAAACCTTTTTAATATCATTTTGGGTAATTGCGATTGTCGCAGCAAATATTGCGGTAAAGCCACCAACGTAAGCAATAACTAATAACGCATCAGGAGTAAAAATAGGAAAAAGTCTTACTGTAAGATATACCCCAGCAGCAACCATGGTAGCAGCATGCATCAATGCTGAAACAGGCGTTGGTCCTTCCATCGCGTCAGGAAGCCATATATGCAATGGAAACTGTGAAGATTTTCCTACAGCACCCATAAATAATCCTAATCCAGCAAAAGTCAAAAGTGAGCCAGAAATCATACCATTGGATACACCCGAAAATAGTTGCTGAAAATTAAATGATCCAATTGCTGTAAACATTAACATGATACCAATAAAGAAGCCAATATCTCCAACGCGATTTGTTAAAAACGCTTTTTTACTAGCGTCTGCAGCTGAATTCTTCTCAAACCAGTGTCCAATTAAGAGAAACGAGCTTACCCCTACAAGCTCCCAAAATATATAAAGAGACATTAAATTGTTTGCTAAAACAATTCCATTCATCGAAAATGTAAATAAACCTAGGTACGCATAATATCGATTGTATCGAATATCACCTTTCATATACTCTAAAGAAAAAATATGCGTCATAGATGATATCAGCGAAACAACAAGAAGCATAACTATCGTTATATTGTCAATCCAAAACCCAAGATCAACTTTAAATGCACCTAAGTCAATCCAAGAGAAATATATTTCATGAGAAAATTTGTAATCCCAATTAGATAGCATTCCAATAAAAAGAGATAATGAAAGAACCAGAGTGGTGATTATTGCACCAATAGAAATCCAGTCACCTTGTCTTGGTAAACGCTTTCCAAAGAAAATATTAATAAGAAAAGCAACTAGAGGTAAAAATAAGATTAATAAACATGCATTAGTAATAAAATTATTTGAGATCACTGCTTCATCTCGCTTACATCATCAATATTAATAGTATTAAAATTGTTAAATATATTTATTATAATTGCTAAAGCAACTGCAGCTTCTGCGGCCGCCAAAACAATAACAAATAATGCATATACATGACCTGACATATTCATACCACCAAAGCGTGCAAAAGCTAAAAAATTAAGATTAGCAGCGTTTAGAATTAACTCCACGCCCATAAGAACAGCTACGCCGTTTCTTCTCGTAACAACTCCAAACAGTCCTAATGAAAAAAGTATAGAGCTTATAACCAGATAGTTGCTAAGATTTTCCACTAATCATCCTTCCTCGATAAAGTGGTTGCTCCTATCAAAGCTCCAAGCAATAAAAATGAAGCGGCTTCAAATGGCAAGAGATAATCAATCATAAGTAATCTGCCAATCGATCTAGTGGTTTCAAGAGGTTCGCTATTTGGAAGCTGAATCCATGGCGTACTTATCATCACGTAGCCTAAAGCTCCCAAAAAACCAAGCACCACAACTGCACCAACACCTTTTTGAACAGAGGTATGACTGATGTTTACTGATGAAATTTTATTTGTAAGCATAATGCCAAAAATAATCAAAACTAGGATGCCTCCAACATAGACAACCACTTGAACTACCGCCAAAAAGTCGGCCCAGAGAAATACATAAAGTGCAGTAATTCCTAAAAAAGTAACTAATAACGAATAAGCAGAATAAAGCAAGCTCTTGCTTGATACTACAAAAAAAGCAGAGATTATGGTTAATGCTGAAATAAACCAAAATGTAATATCAGCCATTAAGCCTCAGCCTTTTTTTCAATTGGAGATAGTCCGCTCTTTTGCTTAGGAGTAAGCTTCTTTGCAAATTGATAGATAAGATCTTTTCTATCAACTTCAGAAAATTCATAATCAATAGGGTGTTTTGAACTATTAGGGCCGCCTACCATAAAAATACATTCTTCTGGACATGGATAAGTACATAAATTGCAGAAACAGCACTCGGACATATCTATGGTAAACCTGCTGACTACAAAACCTTTTTTTGTTCCGTTAGATGTCACACCAGTATGATTTACCTTTGGTATATCTTCTCCCCTTTCAGACTTAATAGTGTCAATTTTTATGCAGTCAACCGGACATGCTCTTTCGCATCTATAACACCCAATACAATCATCAATATCTACGTGCAGTCTTGAGCGGATTACGTTGTAATCTTCATGATTAAAACCAATATTTCTTTCAGGTCTTGGCCAACGCTCTTCCGGGTATTGTAAGGTGACATTATCTCTTCTGATATTCATCATATGGCGAAAGGTTATCTGCATTCCAGTCCAAAGAGTATTCACGGTATCGTAAATGTTGGTTAAGTATCTAGACATATGTTATCCAATAATTAGTTTCCAAATTCCAACTCCAAAAATATTTAACATTGCGATAGGTATAAACACTTTCCAGCAAACATGCATTAACTGATCAACTCTTAATCTTGGGAAAGTCCATCTAAACCACATCATCACAAATATTAAAAATATAATTTTACTAAAAAACCAAAATAGGCCCCAAATTGGTGAATTAAATAGCCCTGGGATAGGACTTAGCCATCCTCCTAAAAAACCTGCTGCGGCAAGACCGCTTACAACAAACATATTTGCGTATTCACTAAGGAAAAATACCGCCCATCGAAAGCCAGAATATTCAGTCATCCATCCAGCGACTAGCTCAGACTCTGCTTCAGGAATATCAAATGGAGTACGATTCGTTTCAGCTACAGCACTAATAAAGAAAATAAAAAAGGCCAGAAAACTAAAAGGGTTGTTAAAAATAATCCAGTTAGGAAGAATACCCCATATTGAACCAGATTGAAATTCAATCATAGATTGAAGATTCATTGTGCTTGTCATCATAATAGGGACAATTATTGATAATCCTGCAGGGATCTCATAGCTAATAATTTGAGCAGCAGATCGCATTGCTCCATACAAAGACCACTTGTTATTTGATGCCCATCCTGCCATTACAATACCATGTACTCCCACTGAGCCAACTGCGATTATATAAAAGACTCCAATATTTATATCAACAACCTGTATGACTGAACTAAAAGGGAGTACAGCAATACCGAGAAATGCCCCAATAAATATTATGAATGGTGCAACTTTAAATAGCAATTTATCTGCTGAGGAGGGAATAGTGTCTTCTTTAATTAAGAGTTTAACAGCATCAGCTATTGTCTGAAGAACGCCCCATGGACCAGCGTGCAGGCCTGGTCCTTGACCCATAGGGCCAATACGGTCCATCATAAATGCAGAGACCTTTCGTTCAACATAGACCGCAACAGTTGCATTAAGCGCCATTAATACAAATAGAGGTATTCCTGCAATTGAAACAGCCAGAATAAATGAAACAAAAGGTGAATCGAACAGCTTTGAAAAGAGCTCAATAAGATAATCAACTGTCATCTATCGATTTCTCCCAGAACGATGTCTAAACTTCCAAGTATGGCAAGTACATCTGAAATCATCCATCCGCTTGAAACTTCATCCAAACAAGAAAGAGCAGTAAATGCGGGTGAACGCATTTTAACTCTTGTGGGCGATGGAGTTCCATCGCTTACAATATAATACCCAAGATCACCCCTTGGGCTTTCGGTTCTTCTATAAACAGATCCAGCTGGAGGTCGGATTTTCTTTGGCATTGTTTCAAATACGTCTCCTTCTGGTAAATCTTTCAGTGCTTGCCTTATAATACGCACACTTTGCGTGACTTCAAGCATTCTGACCCAATATCTATCAAAACAATCTCCAAGTGTCCCAAATTCTCCAGTTCCAGTTGGGATGTCAAAATCAAAACGATCATAGATTGAATAGGGTTCATCTTTCCTTACATCCCATTTAACGCCTGACCCTCTTAAGTTTGGCCCTGAGACACCGTAACTTATGGCTACTTCGGCAGGTATCACTCCAACATCTGCCGTGCGCTCAATGAAAATCTTATTGAATGTAAGAAGGTTGTTGTATTCTTCAATCTGGGGTTCAAAATAATCTAGAAAATTAACGCATATTTTAACAAAGTCTTTTGGAAGGTCATGAGATACTCCTCCGATCCACATGTAATTATAGAGTAATCGCGCTCCGCATGTATATTCAAACATATCTAAAATGCGCTCGCGATCTCGAAGCATATATAAAAACGGAGTAAATGCGCCAATATCAAGTCCGTAAACACCTAGAGCGAGAAGGTGGCTTGCAACTCTGTTCAATTCAGCCATTATGACTCTGATATATTGAACTCTCTCCGAAATTTCAATATCCATGAGCTCCTCCATAGCAACAACATATCCAAAGTTGCTATTCATTGATGCTAAATAGTCACATCTATCAGTAAAAGGGATAACTTGTTCGTAAGTAACATTTTCAGCGTGCTTCTCAAAACAACGATGTAAATATCCTAAATGGGGGGTGATTTTAGAAACAATTTCACCATCTGTTGTAACCTCTAATCTCAAAACGCCATGTGTGCTTGGGTGCTGCGGTCCAATATTTAGAACCATTTGATCGCCTTGTACTACTCCCATCCTTCTTCTTCCTTTATCTTTGGAACAACTATTCCATGAAAAGACTCTTGAGCTTCATAATCTTTTCTTAATGGCCATCCTTCCCAATCATCAGGACATAATATTCTTCGTAAATCTCTATGACCTGTGTATTCAATACCAAACATATCATATGTTTCTCTTTCAAACCAGTCCCCTATTCGCCACAACTGCTCTATCGAAGCAACCTTTGGATCTTTTCTATCATGACTAATTACTGCTTCAATTTTATGTCTATATTCCATTGAATGTAGATTATAATGCGTTTGCAGCGGTCCATCCTCACCTGTATCAATTCCAGTGATGCATTCAAGTTGATCAAATGAAAGCTTCGGATCGTTTTTCATAAAAGTAGCAACATCAAACCAATCTTCGCCTTTTATCTCAACCTGATGTTCTGCTAAATTTTCATTTTTAATGATTGAGCTTTTGAATTGATCAGAAAGTCTATTTTTTATTTGCTCTAAGGTCATGCAAGCTTTCTAGTGAGTGGGCGTTCCGTTTGAATTGTTTCTTGTAGCTTCAATAAACCTTCAATCAAGGCTTCTGGTCTAGGAGGACAACCCGGTACATAAACATCAACAGGAACAACTAAATCAACTCCCTTTAATACATGATACCCGTGCTGCCAATAAGGACCTCCACTAGTTGCACAACTTCCCATAGAAATAACATATTTTGGATCAGCCATCTGTTCATATAGCTTTTTCACACGTAGAGCCATCTTTAATGTAACAGTACCAGCAACTATCATTACATCTGCCTGTCTTGGCGAAGAGCGTGGCATCATACCAATTCTCTCTAGATCATGTCTGCTTGCAGCAGATGCCATCATTTCGATGGCGCAACAAGCAAGCCCAAATTGAAAGTACCATGGAGAGGTTGATCTTGCCCAACCCAAAATCTTGTCGAGTGAGGCAACAACTACATTATCTTGAAACTTGTTTTCCAGTAAACCCATTATTTGTCCTTAGAATTATTTGTGTTTGGAATTAAACTTGAATAGCGACCTCTACCATATCTAACATTGTATTTTACCCAGTCTAGATCGGAGCGCTTCCATACATATGCAAGACCAACTAGTAAAATTAAGAGAAAGATACCCATTTCTACAAAAGCAAGAAGTCCTAATTCATTAAAAACAATAGCCCATGGAAAAAGGAAAACAACCTCAACGTCAAAAATAAGAAAGATCAGTGCTACTACATAAAATCGTATGTTAAACTGAACCCAAGCTGAGCCCTCGGATTCTTCACCGCATTCATAAGTTGCTTGTTTATCAGGATTAGGATTATTCGGTGCAAGAAGCTTTTGAATTAACAAAGGCAGGTATATCAATACTATACCAATAAAAATAAAAACAAATATTGTTCCGAAGTCGCGATACATAAATAAATAATTTATTTAGAGATTACTAATTTAGAGCTTTTGCTAAAGGTTGGTCAAGATAAACTTAGAGGTTTTATCATGTTTTTTTGATATTACTAAACTATTAATTAAATAGGTTTGTTGTCACCTATTCTGAGAGATTAAATTTGAACTACTTGTGAAATTTTTTAATACAATATTTGTTAACATAATGCAACTTCTTCCCAAATGGTCTGTTAAGCCATTTGCGAAGCCTTATGTAGCTGGCATTAAAACCGATGAGGTTCTTAATGTCGTTGAGAATTTAAATAATGATGGCTTTTCCGCTACAGTTGACATCCTAGGTGAATTCGTTAGTAATAAGAATGAGGCAATTCAAGTTAAAAATGAATATTCAGGGCTAGTAAGAGCGATTGCAAAAAACAATTTAGATAGCACAATATCTGTTAAGCTTACACATTTGGGTTTAGACTTAGATTATAATTACTGTAAAAACCTTATGCTAGATCTTGTCTATGAAGCAAAAAAATACAATGTAGGAATAGCTATCGATATGGAAAACTCACCCTACACTGATAGTATTTTTAATATTTACAAAGATTCTGCAAGAATATTTTTTAAAGTTGGGGCTGTGATGCAAGCCTATTTACATAGAAGCTGCAATGACTTAGAAAATTTAAATAAATCGAATCTAATTCTTCGAATCTGCAAGGGTATATACAATGAAGATTCAAGTATTGCATTTAAAGATAGAAATGAAATAAATAAAAATTTTAAGCATCTTGTACAATCAATATTAAAGGGCGAAGGTTATGTATGTATTGCAACACATGACATTGATTTAATTGATGATATAGAAGAATGGATTCAAAATAACAATATTCCTACTGAAAGATTTGAATTTCAAGTGCTTTATGGGGTGCCCATGTCTAAAACTTTGAATAGGTTAAAGTCAAAAGGTTATAAAATAACGGTATATGTTCCATTCGGGAGCTCTTGGTATGACTATTCCATTAGAAGGTTAAAAGAAAATCCAAAAATAATTTCATATGTAATAAAAAATCTTTTTAAGAAATAAATTATTTAATGAAGTGAAAAAAATTGACTAATATTTGCCATTATGAAACTATTTAGAAATCAGGTTTCCGTCCCAAAGATGGCTTTACTATTTATTTTAGCATCTAGTTCCCTCTTTGCTGGTAGCGATGACAATGGTATATCGTTCTTTCTTTTATTCACAGGCCTCTTTGGAGGAATGGGTATGTTTTTATACGGAATGGAAATGATGAGCGACGGCATGAAGGTTACTGCAGGTAACAGCATGCGAACCATACTTGAAAAACTTACATCAAATAAATACCTTGCTGTATTAGTTGGAGCATTTGTAACAATGGTCATTCAAAGTAGCAGCGCAACGACTGTCATGCTAGTTAGCTTTGTAAATTCTGGCCTACTTGCCTTTTCACAGGCGCTCGGTGTTATCTTAGGGTCGAATATAGGAAGCACTGTTACTGCTCAAATTGTTGCATTTAAAGTTACGGATTATGCATTATTGCTCATTGCGGCTGGCTCTTTAATGTCTCTTTTTTCTAAGAAAGATACAGTTAAAAACTTAGGTTTTGTGATATTGGGGTTTGGACTTCTTTTTTATGGTATGAAAGTGATGTCTGAAACCATGAAACCGTTAAGGGCCGATCCTGCTTTTAACAGTATTCTTACGAGTTTTGAAAATCCATTTCTGGGTATACTTGCAGGGGCTATTTTTACGGCTTTAGTGCAAAGCAGTAGCGCAACAACGGGTATTGTGATTACACTAGCAAGCGGAGGCTCTATTACCCTTGAAGCAGGTATTCCTCTTATTTTTGGAGCAAATATTGGTACATGTATTACTGCGCTTTTAGCGGGATTAAATGCATCGCGAGACGCTAAAAGGGTCGCTGTTGCACACGTTACATTTAATCTTCTTGGGGTTTTGCTTTTTTGTTTTTGGATTCCAACTTTTGCAGATTTTGTTTCTCAAACTTCTCAAAACATTCCTAGGCAAATTGCAAATGCGCATACTTTTTTTAATATTTTAGCTTCGATTGTTTTCATTCCTTTCACTGGTTTCATCGCCAAAGCAATCATCCACTACTTTCCTGATAAAGAAATTGATAGAAATATAGAAAAACCTGCTGTTTTGCATTTAGATGAAAGTCTAATAGGTCAACCTGAGGCTGCAATTAATAGTGCACAAGCAGAAATAAAAGGAGTTGTTGGGCTCACTGAAAGAGTTGTAGGTACTCTTGTGCGCCCATTTATCAACGGTAAAAACTTAGCTGATATTGAAGATAGCGATCTAGACCTTATGAGCGGCATGAATCAGAGAATTGAAAAAATAGGTTTCTTAAATCAAAAGATTAGCGAGTATCTAATAACTACAAGTAAATCAGATTTAAGCTCTAATCAGTCAAAAGAGCTTTTCACTTTAGTTTCAATCGTTAATTATTTAGGATCAATGAATGATCTGATCAAACTACGTTTTGTTTCTCTTGTATCTAAAAAAGAAGGAATAAACGAAGAGTTTTCAGAAGTTGATCAACAAGAAATAGTAGATTATCACAAGCGCTTATTAAAGCAAGTAAAACGTTTAGATAAGTTTTTTGTTAAGTTTGATAAGCAGAAAATGGAGAAGATTTTTTCTAAGGTTAAAGAAAATAAAGATATTGAAAATAAGTATAAATTAAATCGTATAGATCGTATTAAATCATCATCTGATGGTAATGATAAATCAAGTGAAATCAATCAACTTCACTCTCAGTTGATGGATGTGTTAAAACAGGTAAATATTTTTATCAACTTAATAGCTGATGCTTTGATTGATATAGAGTCTGAACAACTTTAATCTCTTCCGCGCCTTCCCCAGCCCATCTTTAAATTTAAAGTTTTAAAATAGTTTGAATCATCAAAACTGATCATATCAATATGGTATGATGCTTTCTCTATATATATTTCAGTATCATTCCCAAAGTAATCACTGACCTGACCATCAACTGCAAATGCAATATCACCTTTATCAAGTGATTTGATTTTTAGTATTTGATTATCAGATAATACAATCGGCCTTAAAGACAAGGTATGAGGACTTAGTGGAGTCACAGTTATTGCGCTCAGTCCAGGTACCAGTATGGGGCCGCCTGCTGATAAAGAATATGCTGTAGATCCTGTTGGAGTTGATATAATTAAGCCATCTGATTTGTAAGATGAAATAAAATTGCTTCCCGCATAAAGCTGCAAATCTATTATTCTTTGCGACTTACCCCTATCAACAACAAAATCATTTAACGCAAAAAAGGTTTTTTCGGAATCATTTTTGGATAAAGTTGCTTTGAGAACCATTCTGCTATTTACTAAAAAGTGTCCATTTATAATTTGATTTAATCTATTAAACATTTCTTCAACAGTGACCTCAGCAAGAAAACCCAATTCGCCTAAATGAATACCAACGATTGGAGTTTTTCTTGGTCCAACTGCCCTTGCTGCCGAAAGAATTGTTCCATCACCTCCAAGGGCGATAAGAAAATCCAGCTTATTAAAATCATCTGCCGATTTTATTATTTTTGGGGAAAAAGAAAATTGTCCCGGTAGCTTATCATTGATTCTTGTAGTAATAAAAGATTCTAGGGAATTTTCATCTCCCCAACTTAAAATTGGGTTTAATAGATTCCAGAATTTTTCCTTATCGGTATTACCCCATATTCCAAATTTTTTTAGTTTGGATTTTGATTTCATTTTTCTTCGAAGGTTTCGGTTTTTATGTCACCATTTTGGTCTTTAGATAATACTTCTATTTTCTTTTCTGCAGACTCTAAATGCTCTTGAAGCTTTTTTGAGATAGCTAAACCCTCTTCAAAAAGTTGAATATTTTTTTCTAAAGATTTATTTTCAGATTCTAAGGACTTTACTATTTTTTCTAGCTTTTCCATAGATTCTTCAAAATTGAAGGATTCTTCATTCATAATCTATATTCCTTTTAATTTAATTTTGACTTATTTTTTTTGCCGGCAAGTCTCCCTTTGCTAGCTTAACAATAAACGATTCTCCTTCATCTAGATCGCTTGGCTTCCTAATAATTGAGCGACCTTCTTTGTAGGCTATACTATAACCTCTATCTAAAGTATTGATAGGGCTAAGAGCGTTAAGCTTGGCTCGCAAATTTGAATAGGAGGATTCCTCTTTGTTTATTGATCGCTGCATTGACATAAGCAAAGCCTTAGAAAGATGATTTATCTTTTCTTTATGTTGATTAAAAACATTTTTAGGTTTTTGAACAACAAGTCTTTCTGAGATATTGTCAAGCAACTGCCAAAGGGAAGATGTTTTTGACGTTATTATATTTACTAAGCGCGCCTGAAAGTTGTTTATGGTTTGCTCTGTTTCAACATAATGATTAGTTGTAATTTCAGATGCCGCTGAAGGAGTAGGTGCTCTTAAATCAGCTACCATATCGCTAATTGTAATGTCAGTTTCATGGCCAACTGCTGAAATAATTGGTATAGGACACTTAAAGATTTCTCTAGCTAAATCTTCATCATTAAAAGGCCAAAGATCCTCAAATGACCCTCCTCCTCTACCAACAATTAAAATATCAACATCATCAAGATTTGAAAACTCTCTTATTCCTGCTATAATATCTTTTGGCGCATCAGAGCCTTGAACGAGCGCAGATCGGATCATAATCTTTATCTGTGGAGCGCGTCTTTTAAAAATAGTCAACATATCTTTCAAGGCAGCCCCTGTTATTGAACTAACAATACCAATAGTTGTGGGAAATCTTGGGAGTTTTTTCTTGAGAGACGCATCAAAAAGACCTTCTTCTTTTAGCCGTTTTTTTGATTTTTCAAATTCTAAATATAAGGCGCCTATGCCTGCAGGCTCCATGTGCTGCGCAATAATCTGGTATTGACCACGAGCCTCGTATACTGATAACTTTCCTTGAAGAATTACATCATCACCGTTCTTTGGAGAAAATGGCAGTGAACTGTTATTGCCCTTAAACATAACTGCTTTGAGCTCTGAATATTTGTCTTTTAGCGTGAAATACATATGCCCCGAACTGTGATGGGTAAAGTTTGAGATCTCTCCCTTAACAAAAATAGAAGAATAATTAGATTCAATTAAACTTTTAAGTTGAGCAGTAAGCTCACTAACAGAAAGTGACTTTTCAAATTTCATTATGGAAGGTCTGGTTTTCCTGCTTGTTCCCAACAATACTGCCAAATAGAAGCTAATCGAACTACGGATCTACCTAATCTATCATTGAGGAGGTCTTTTGTTTCTAAATATAAAATATCAAGATAAGGTTTTTCAAAATCTAAAATATCATAAGATGCTAATTGCTTTGCTTGGTCTTTTGTTAAGACCTCTCTCGCCTTTGTGTCTGCTTCTAAGATTTTTTGATGATATGAGAAAGATTCTTTTACTATATCAAAGGCAAATGAAACGGGGTCTGAAATTTTTTCAATATTTCCTACAGGATTTATGCGCTTAACGTATTCATCTATTAAGCGAATTTCCCATCTGAAATGGACTCCATTATTTCCAGTTTTCTGCCCATTGTAATTTAAAATTACATGCAGTGGTTGATGAATATCAGCTATATAGTGACCTAATTCTCCCATGTTATATAAAGCTTCTTCAAACCTATTATTTTTCATTAAATAAATTATACGATTACAGAGTTTTTCTATAAAAAAGGGAGCATCTCCCATCTTTTTTGTATCATCACCGTATTTTTTATAAAAAGAAGTGTGGTCTCTGGGAATATTATTAAATGGATATTTATCATAATAATCTGCATCTATGAAGTGATGGTGATATCTTGATTTATCCATTCCTTTTTGGTAATCAGGAACAGCGCCATAAATTTTCAATTCATTAGCATGGCGAGAAAGAAATCGACCAAATTTATTTTTAAGTTGAAATGACGCAATATAATTAATCCTGCGATGTCCTTCGTATCCCCAGCCACTAAGTACAGGTGATATAGCAATCGTTAGAATTATAAGCCATATTTTTCTGGCCAATTTCATCTGATGAATTCTAGACTTTTTTCTTTTTATGACGATTGGCGCGCAAGCGTTTTTTTCGCTTGTGAGTATTCATTTTGCGCCTTTTACGTTTTTTACCGCAGGGCATTCAACCTCTTTATTTCTTTAAACTTTCATTAACATGGGAACGCATGTTTTTTGCCGGCTTAAAAGTAGGCACATGCCGCTCAGGAAGAAATATTGATTCTCCTGTTCCAGGGTTTCGAGCTTTTTTTGGTTTTCTATGTTTAACGCCAAAGGTTCCAAATCCTCTAAGCTCAACTCTTTCATTGCGTCCTAAAGAATCAATTATTGTTGACATTACACCATTCATTACTGCTTCAGTTTCAACTTTTGTTAATCCTGTAGCCTCTGAAACAATATTAACTATGTTTTGTTTGGTCATAGTAATCACTCCATTCGCCAGCGATAAGCTGGTAATTCATCAAACCAACTACTTGTGGCTTGCTCCAAATTTGATGTGAACAAATCAAACAATGAATTGTTTTTTTTATTTATTTCTACTGTTTTAGGCTTACCTTTTATATCGCCTAATGTTCCAGCAAGGATTACAGCATCTTCGAAAGTACCCAAGACATCCACTAATCCCAAATCTTTTGATTGTAAACCTGTAAATACTCTACCATCAGCTAATTTTATTAATTCAGACCTATTGATCGATCTATTGTCTTCAACGGCTTTAACAAATTGACTGTGGATATTTGTAACCATTTCGTTCAAATGTCTTCTATCTGCATCTGTAACTTCCCTTGAATATGAGCCAACATCTTTCAAGCCACCACTTTTTACTGTTTCAAATTTTATTCCAACTTTATCTAGAAGCTCTGTAGCTATTGGATAATTCATTATTACCCCAATACTTCCAACGATAGTTCCAGGGTTTGCGATCAGTGTGTCACTTCCAAGAGCAATATAGTATCCCCCAGAAGCAGCAACAGAACCCATGCTTGAAACTATAGGCTTTACACCTCGAATTGATTTGACTTTTTCATAAATTTCTTGCGTTGGAGCAACTAATCCACCTGGTGAATCAATCCTTAAAACAATAGCTGAAATATCTTTGCGATTTTTAAATTTTTCTAGCTGTATATTAATTGACTCTGAAGAAATAATTGGTCCTGTAATTTTAACTATTCCCACTTTTTCTCCTGGAGCTTCTAAGTAGGTATTTGTAGATAAAGCACCTAATCTAAATGCTAACACTAAAATGAAAAAGGTTCCAAGGCCCCACCATAACCAATTCGAGCTTGTTTTTGGCCTAATATTCATTTCTTTACCCATAATGTGAGTTTTTGACCAGGGAAAATATGCTGACCATACTTCATCCCATTCCATTGTCGAATTTTAGATGCGCGAGTACTATAATCTTCAGCAATATGCCCTAATGTATCGCCTCTTCTAACTTTGTAAGTTATCTTATTGTGATTCGAAGACATTTTTACTTTTGTAGATCGAGGAATTTTCATCCCTGGGACAGGAATTGTTAATTTTTGACCTATTCGTAGGACATTTCTATTTCTTAATTTATTTACAGCTGATATATCAGATTGGGAAACTCTATATTTTCTGGCAATGTACCAAAGACTCTCACCATTTCTTACCTTGTGAGTAATAAACTGAGGAGCAAATCTTTCATTTTCAGGAAGAGCACTATAATTCTTTAAAAATTTATTTTTTGTTCCAACTGGAATTTTTAACTCATATGATTCATTGGGAGTAGCTGATTGGCGCAACTCAGGATTTAAACCCTGGAGAGATTTGAATGAAGTTCCTGCTGCATTTGCTAAAACTGTAAGATCGGCACTTTTTTCAATGATTACCAAATCATAAGAGTACGGTTTTTTTGATTTTTCTTTTTTAGTAAACCCATAATCCTGAGGATTTTTTGCCATAATTGTTGCTGCCAAGAAATATGGCATGTAATTACGAGTCTCGCGTGGCAGTGAATGTAGTTGCCAAAAATCTGATGTTTGATGTAATCGAGTAGCTCTTCTAACGCGGTTTTCACCAGAATTATATGCAGCTAAAGCTAAATACCAATTATCGAAGTCTTCATAAAGGTCAGATAGATATGCCATAGCAGCTTTTGTCGATTTCTCTGGATCACGTCTTTCATCAACATACCAATTTCTATTTAAGCCGTAAATTTTCCCTGTTGAATAAATAAATTGCCACATACCAGTAGCAGCAGCTTTCGAATGCGCCTTAGGATTTAATCCAGACTCAATCATTGCTAAATACAAAAGCTCAGGAGGCAAATTATTATCCTCAATAATCTTGGAAAGAGGTGGGCCATAAACCTCAAGTCTCTCTAGCCAAATTTCAAATTGTGGTCGACCCTTTGTGCTAAAATATTTAATAAACTGATCCACTTTTTTATTGCGAACTAAAGGTATATGGCCATCTCTATCTTCAATCACAACAAACTGAGTTGCACCCATCTCCACCTCAAGTGGTTCCGAACGTGAGGTCACATCAATTCTCATGCTTTCCGCAGTCAAAGAAGCATCAATCTTATCTAGAGTTTCAAATCTATTTGTATATAAATCAACAAGAGATTCTTCGAACCGATCAAACTCATCTTTATCTTCCTCGTCCATTTCACCATACTGGTCTGCTTCAGATAAAAGATCAAAAATTCGATTAAGATTATAAACTACTTCTAAAGTGTCATTCATAACGTCAGAAATAAATGCATCTGATAAAAGAACCTTGGCTTCTTTGAGAAGATCTGGAAGTCTGTTTTCACTAAATTCTACACCAAGATCTGATTTAGAATTTGATTTAGAAATATAATCAACCATGACACCATTCGATTGCTGACAAAATACCATTGCCATTAAAATAGATGCCGCTAAGCAATTCTTTGTAAATCCTTGTTTCATATATATTTAGACTGATTTGAGGGCCAATATTAACCGCTACCTATCTGCCTAGTCAAGCCTTTTCCTTTTTGCTATTAATAATATTTGTAGTGCTATAACCTTTTAAGAATGGAAGAACTACTACTTTGCCCCCACTTTTCTCAACAACGGATGAGCCTACAATATCTATAGTTTTATAATCACCTCCTTTTGTTAATACATCAGGAAGTAAATATTTTATCAAGTTGATAGGAGTTCGTTCTGAAAAAATGATAACCTCATCAACAAATTTTAACTTCTTAAGGTTTTTTGACCTCAGAGTATAATTATTTACTGGTCTACCTGAACCCTTCAAAATTTTAACTGATTCATCAGAGTTAATAGCAACTATAAGAAAATCTCCAAGTTTCTTGGACTCCTCAAGATATTTAAGATGTCCTAAGTGTAAAATGTCAAAGCATCCATTAGTGAAAACTATTTTTTTATTTTTTGATTTTAAACTTAAAATTTTTTCTTTTAATTCTGATTTTTCCATAGCTTTACTTCAATCTTTAGCTAATTCAACAACTTGATTTCTTACATTTTCTGCTAAAATATTTCTATCCTCATAATTTAATGAGGAGGTTTTAATGGGTCTTCCAATTTTTAATATTAATTTGTCATCATTAGATGTAAACTTATTTTCTAGCAATAATCTAGTTCCTTTAATGCCTACTGGAACTACTTCCATATCAAGATTGATCGCTAAAACTAACCCTCCTTTTTTAAAAGGCAAAACTTCACCATTTTTTGATCTTGTTCCCTCGGGAAATATAATAACTGAGCGCGGATTTCTTGCCATTGACATTTTAGCTTTATTCATTGATTCTAATGCACGTGAATGATTCCTCCTGTCAACAAAAATATGACCTGCCGCCCGCATAGCCCATCCAAGAAAAGGAATGTTTTTTAACTCAATTTTGGAAACAGCCACCATTTGCAACTTTATACTAGCGAATACCAATGGAATATCGAATTCGGACTCATGATTAGCTGCAAAAAAATAATGCTTATCAGGTTTGATATTTTCTTCACCAATAACCTTGAATTTTATGAAAGAAGTTTTGAGTATAATTTTAGCCCATGAACGAACGATCCATCCCATATACCTACCTTTCCATTCGAATATTGAACCCAAAACACCTAACGTGCCAAGAATCATTGTCCAAATAATTACATTAAAGACAATCCAAAAATAATAAAGCTTTGATTTAATCAATTATTTTTAGCTTGGTATAGTCTTGCAATGGCTCTGGAACAGTAATGGTTCCATTGGCATTTTGATAAGTTTCAAGTAGAGCAATTAAAAGTCTTGGGGTTGCTAAACCACTACCATTAAGAGTATGGACAAAGTCAACTTTGTTATCAACCTCTTTTCTGTATCTGATATTACCTCTTCTAGATTGGAAATCCTCAAAATTGCTGCATGAAGACACTTCAAGCCATTTTCCTTCTGCAGGTGCCCAAATCTCAAGATCGTAACATTTTGCAGCAGAAAAACTTAAGTCACCTGCACAGAGTTCAATCTTTCTGTATTTTAAATTAAGAGACTTAAGAACCATCTCTGCATGCGATGTTAAGCTCTCTAACGCTTTATAGGATTCCTCAGGTTCTACAAGCTGCACGATTTCAACTTTATTAAATTGATGTAACCGCTGAAAGCCTTTTGTGTCTTTCCCGTATGAGCCTGCTTCCCTTCTAAAACATGCTGAGAAAGCAGTATATTTTTTTGGCAAATCTGATTGATTCAATATTTCGTTGTAATGAATATTTGTTAAGGGAACTTCTGCGGTAGGTATTAACCACATATCATCTATTTCGGAATGATACATATCTTCAGAAAATTTTGGTAAGTTACCAGTGGTTAGAACAGAATTAGAGTTTACAAGAAATGGTGGTATAATTTCTAAATAGTCATTTTTTTGAGTTTGAATTTCAAGCATAAAATTTATCAATGATCTTTCTAAAAGAGCGCCTTTTCCTGTGTAAAGAGGGAAACCTGATCCAGATAATTTTGCTGAACGTTCAAAATCAAATAGCTTTAAGCTTGATCCTAAAGATAGATGGTTTTTTATATCAAAACTTTGATTTTTCTCCACTCCCCATTCATAAATAACTTTATTATTAGATTCGTCAGAGCCGGGAGGTACAGACTCATGTGGAACGTTGGGAAGATTTAAAATCAGGTCATCAAGTCTTTCCTTTTTTACTGATATTTCAGATTCTAAGTCTTTTATTTTACTACCAAGTGCCCTCATTGAAACAATTTTATCATTTGCATCTTGTTTTGACTTTTTTAATTCTGCAATTTGATTAGTAACTTTATTTCTCTCAGCTCTTAAATCGTTTACAAGGGATAGGCTTGCTCTATAATCGCTATCAATTGAAATGATTTCATTTAAATCAACATTGTACCCTTTTAAGGCTAAGCTAGATTTTAATGCTTCAAGATTGTTTCTTATACGTTCTATTGAAATCATATCTAATTATTAATTAAATGTTGGAAGCAGGCTTCTGTCGATATCTTTAAGTTTTGGGAGCAATCGGTCTCTTTCAGAAACTATGGGCTGTATATCGACTAGATTTAAGTTAAGATCAGAGTCTTTCCAATTAATTCCATACTCATCCTTGGGATAGTAGCTTTCTGTGCATTTATAGTTAAATACAGCTTCATCGGATTGAACATAAAAACCATGAGCAAATCCTTCAGGTATATACAAGCTTTCATGTTTTAAGTCATCAAGAACAAAGCTTAAACTTTTACCAAATGTTGAAGAGCCTACTCTTATATCTACAGCAAAATCTAGCACACAACCCTTGTTTACAGATATTAATTTTCCTTGAGGATGGTTCAATTGATAATGCAATCCTCTTAACGTACCTTTTTTTGAGAAAGATTGGTTTTCTTGAGCAAATTTAGTTGGAATTGAACTTTGAGAAAAACTGTCATTTCTAAATGATTCAAAAAAATAGCCCCTTTTATCCTTAATTATATTAGGCGTAATTAGAAATACGCCATCAAACTCAGTTTTTTTAATCCTCATATAAAATTTCTACCTACGTTATCAAAGTTGAACTCTAAAGATTTCAACTTTTTTATGCTGAAGATATTTTTTGCATCTAATAAAGATGGTGATTTAAGCAATGATTTAAGCTCAACTAAATCAATGCCCCTAAATTCGTTCCATTCTGTCATAACAATGCATGCATCAGCATCAGTGACGCAATCTTTCCAATTTTCAAAATAATTTATATCAGGGTAAAGCTCTTTAAAATTGTTAATTGCTACTGGATCATATGCATTAATCAATGCACTTTCTTTAATTAATTTTGAAACAATAAATTGAGATGGTGATTCGCGAATGTCATCGGTATTTGGCTTGAAAGATAGTCCAAGAATAGCAACTCTTTTACCCTTAACATTATTATCCATCAATTTAAATATTTTTTTTAAAATTCTTTCCTTTTGAGCTTTGTTGGTCTCTATTGTTGCAGATACAGTATTTAATGCTATTCCATTGCTTTCTCCAAGCGCCTTAATTGCTTCTATATCTTTTGGAAAGCATGAGCCTCCAAATCCAGGGCCAGGGTGTAAGAATTTTGAGCTAATTCTTCCATCTTTTCCCATTCCTAATGCAACATCGTGAACATCAGCATCAACTGTTTCACACAAATTAGCAATTTCATTAATAAAGCTAATTTTTAAGGCTAGAAAAGAGTTTGATGCATATTTAATCATCTCAGAAGAAGGCACTGAAAACTCCATTACAGGTGTCTTATTAATAAATAGTGGCCTATATACTTCTCTCATTTCTTTAAACGCCTTGCTCGACGATGCGCCAATTACAACGCGATCTGGGAAAAGGAAATCATTAACGGCCGATCCTTCTCTCAAAAATTCAGGGTTTGATACGTAATCAAATTTATCAGCAGTGTGCTTTTCACTTATTTTAGAGGTTATCCACTTTCCTGTTCCAACTGGGACAGTGCTTTTTGTACAAATTATTTTATATGAATTTAAATTACTGATTATAGTATTAACTGCTGAGTCTACTGAAGATAAATCTGCCCTACCATCAGAATCTTGTGGAGTACCAACAGCAATAAAAATTATCTTTGAATCCCTTATGACGCCTTCAATATTTGATGAAAAATACAATCTCTTATCTTTTGCGTTTTTTGAAACCAGGCTCTTTAAGCCGGGCTCATAAATAGGTATCATGCCTTTATTTAATTTACGTATCTTTTCTTCATCAATGTCAATACATGTAACTTCATGGCCAAACTCAGCTAAGCCTGCACCAGAAACAAGGCCAACGTATCCTGTGCCAATTACAGCAATTTTTTTCATATTATTTCCTCTTTAAAAAAGTCCACTTTTTTTCCGCAAAATTAGTTCTGTGCATAAAAAAAATATTATTAAAGAAATTAATATCACGCTATCTTTAAATATAATCACATTTGCTTTTATTTCTTGCTTACCTTTTTGAGATATTTCATTGAAAATATTATCCCTATCATTCCAATCAAAATAAGACCCATTACTTGAAAGAGATATTTCTTTTAAAAGCTTATCATTTAAATACACTTGGCTTATTTCTATTTGACTATCCAAAACTTTAAAATCCGTGCTTTGAATCATCTCTTCATTTTGTTTTGAGTAAACTTTATAAACATAATTTCCTGGAATAGATGTTCTGAAATTAGTCTCCCAAATATTTTTTTCAGTATTGATATCAAAATCCGCTGATAAAACAATTTTATCACTTCTAAAAACATCAACATAATAACCCAATGAGTCAGCTAGGCCAACTTTTGTCCCCGACAAATAAGCCATTTCACCTTGCTGTAAATAGTCTCTATTCATTCTAAAGTAATTTTCTGTCGAAATTCCCGACCTTAAAAGCCAGTTAATAGATTCTGAGAAAATTTTCGAATAAACATTAGTATCTTTGCTGTAAAAAAATATCTTATTTAAATCAGAAGATGTAAAGATTACGCTCCTTAATCTTTTTTTTATATTTCTTGTGAGAAGTGTCCAGCCAGATTCAAATACAGCAATGTCTTTTGAATCTTTTTCTGTTGAGCTTATCGAAAATTTTCTATGCAAAGGAGGAAGGTCCTCGCTCTCAAAAAGATTATTTGAAAAATCCCAATAATTAACGTCTTTTTGTGAAGAACTTTCATCATGAAGCTGAAAACCTATAAGAGGCGCTAAGCTCTCCAATGATTTATTGTTTTGATTTGGGCCTCCAACTATCATGACTCCAGTTTGTTGAGATATAATTTTTTTTGCTAAAATTCTAACAAAATTTGGCGGTAATGGTTCGATGGGGTAATTTTCAAACAATATAAGATCATAAGCTGATTCCCAAAAATTTTTAATAGGTATGGAAAATTTATTTGAAAATGTTTTCAAATAATGATCTAACTCTATCCTGCTGTTAGCATTTAGTGTATTTTTTATTACAATAGTATTTTTATTAGGACTGCCCGTAAAAAGAGCTACCTTATATTTATCTTTTAATATTAAAATGTCAAAGCTTTGTCTATTGTTTAAAATATTTACTTCATCAGAGATAGATGATACTTGAATTTTATATTTTTGCCTACCGAGTGATTTTGGTTGAAATTGAAAATTAACCTTAACCTTTGAATTCAACCCACTAAGACTTACATATTTTGAGGCAATCAACCTAGACTCGTCATAAAGAGATACGCTGAATTTTTCGCCTGACACTCCAATAGATTGTACTTCGGCAGATAAATTAATTCGATCATTCTTTATTGCTACAGTGGGAGCATCAATTGAATTTATAAAAATATCAACAAGTGTACTTCTACTGCCAACTCCTAAGGTGTATATTTTTAAGTCTAAATCTTGAAACAACAATGAGGGATCAGCTCCTTCTGTAGGTATACCATCGGAAATAATTATAGAACCGGCTAATTTATTTTTGTTTTGCTCTAAAAACTCAGAGATATTTCCAATATTTGTTGTTTGACCCTTACCGTTTAGTTGACCATTTAGTGGTTCAACTATTGAATGGAATGAGTAAGTACTAAACGATATATCTTTATCATTAAACTTTTTAAGGAAATTGTTTACTCCAAGATTTATTGAACTAAGAGAAGGGCTTTTATGAAATTTAATACTAGAAGAATTATCAAAAAAAAGAGCCCATTCAAGACTACTATATCTATTTGTATAATATTTTAAAACAGGGTTAAATAGATATAGTATCATTAAAAAAAGTATTGATGTGCGCAATATAAAGAAACCTCTGTAAATCTTGCCATAAGTCCTAAATAAATAAATAAATAAAAATAAAGATGAGATAGCAATAAATGCAGATATGAAATCAATTTGATGTAAAAAATTAAAATTCATTTAGTCTATTTTCATATTTGGTAAAATTGAAAAGTTTATTTTTGATGTTTTGCCTATTGCTAAATATTTTTCTCCAAGGTACGCAATCATTGCTGCATTATCGGTGCAAAAACTAGGGTGAGGGTAAATAATATTACGATTTGGAATATTTTCTTTAGAATATTGTCTTAAAAACTTATTTGCAGCTACACCACCAGCAACAACGCAGTTTTTAGAATTTGTATGCTCGGCTGCATATTTAAGTTTTTTTACTAAAACATCAATTATTGCGAATTGATAACTAGCAGCAACATCAGCTCTATTCTTCCTATTTTTATTATCCATATAATATAGTAGGGCTGTTTTTAAGCCGCTAAAACTAAACTCAAAATTATTTTCTTTAACAAAAGCTCGTGGAAAATTTATAGCATTATAATTTCCTTTTTTTGCTAAAATTTCAATTTCCGGACCACCTGGATAACCTAACCCTAACACTCTGGCTCCCTTATCAAATGCTTCACCTGCAGCATCATCTCTAGTTTCACCAAGTAAATTATATGACATAAAATCTTTTACTTCCCATAACTGGGTATGGCCACCTGAAACCAATAAACAAACGAATGGAAATTCTAAATTAGGTTCTGCTAAAAAATTTGCAAAAATGTGTGCCTCTAAATGGTTTATTCCTAAAATAGGGATATTTAATCCTGATGCTAGTCCTTTTGAAAAGGAGGTTCCAGTTATTAATGCCCCCGATAAACCAGGTCCTTGTGTCACGGCAATTCCATCTAATTCTTCTAAAGAAAGGTTTGACTCTTCTAAGGCTTTATGAACAATTAAATTTAATGTCTTTTCATGTTCTCGAGAAGCTAGCTCAGGAATAACGCCACCGAATTTGGTGTGAATCTCTTGTGAGCTTAAAGCTGAAGAGACTATTTTACTATCAATACAAACTGCGGCTGCGGTTTCATCGCAGGATGTTTCTATGCCAAGAATCTTCAATTATTTATTTGCGTGGCTATAAGCTCAATACTCATCGGAGATAAATCCATCCAATCAATAACATCTTTAGGTGCGTTGACCTTTATTTCATAAAATTGCATACCTTCACTCCAATTCTTGAAATCAACACTTGCTTCAATCTCTGAAGGTTTTAAGTTTGAAATAAATTCATTGCCACCTACAACTGTAAGAGAAACAGTTTGCGGGCTTACAAAAACCCTCATAGTGCTATCTTGATTTAAAACTTTAACAGGAATTTCACTAATGATTCGCTCATCTATCTTTTGAATAGCTTGTGAATAAGTAATTTTTTTATGACTATACTCTAAGACCTGCCCCGGAGGAGGATTTAGTGGAAATGAAATATTTATATTTTCATCAACGCCTAGTATTGAATCAGGGTTAATAACAACATGTTCAATGTTTTCTACAGTGTTTCTTGAGCCAGTTATTGTTATAAATTCTGGGTTAATTTCAGGATTGCCTACTGATACATATCCAAGTTTAGGCTTAACATATATGTTTGTCTTAATATATACTTCTTTCTCTTTGTATTCATCTAAACTGATATAAATTGAAGAAGGGTGAACTACTTCTACGAAGCTAATATCAAAACTTGGCGGAATTACCACTTTTTGAGGATACTGATCGAAGTAATCGTTCAAAACAAAACTGTATTTTTCAGATATTCTTTCTAAATCTAGAACAAGTTTGAATTCAGGAAAAAAGCGTTTTAATAATAATGTTTTAAATAATGAACGACCCTGTCCCTTAATTTGGATTTTAGCAGTTTTTGGCACCTCTTCATTGAGAATGAAGCTAGAAGGGAGATTTCTGATCTCAATTGGAATATCATAATTGATACTGTACTCATCTTCGCTTTTAACAAAAAGCCAAAGTAAAAAAGCGAGAAAAATTACGCTTAAGGCTGTAGTGATATCCTGCCAATTGAAAAAAGATGAAACATTCTTTACCTTTTCTTCTTTATTCATTTGATAAGCTTTTACAAAATTTAATCTTCAGCTGATTCAGGTTCGGATTCGGTTTTTACCTCATCCGAAATGTTGTTTGGAATTTCAATTTTTTCTCCAGCTGGCTGTTCTTGGTTGTCTAGGAAATCTTTAATTTCATCTTTTTGGATATTTTTATCACTAAGCTCATCTGAGAACAGTATGACTTTTTTATTTTCTGGCTTGACCTCCATTACTGATCCACTGATTTTATTTCCAACAACATATTTTTGAGAAATTTCTTTTCTTTGTTTTTTGCTTTGCGCCCCAAAAGGAATAATTCCTTCTATTTCATCTTGAAGCATAAGTATTATGCCTTTATCTAATACCTTAACAATCTCACCTTCATGAACACTTCCACTTTCATAGTTTTTAACTAATTCCGGCCATGGATCATCAATCAACTGTTTTATTCCAAGAGAAATTCTCCTACTTTCTCTTGACACCTCTAAAATTCTAACTTCTATTTTTTGATCTTTATCAATCATTTCTTTGGGGTGCTTTATTACTTTTGTCCAAGAAAAATCTGAAACATGAATCAATCCATCAATTCCCTCTTCAAGCTCTACAAAAGCCCCAAACTGCGTAAGATTTATTACTTTTCCATTAACGACTGATCCAATACTGTATTTTTCTTCAATTTTATCCCAAGGGTCTTCCGTTAGTTGTTTTGCCCCCAGACTAATTTTCCTTTCATCGCTATCAATAGACAAAACTATTGCCTCTACTTCATCTCCAAGAGAATAAAGCTCTGATGGATTTTTTACATGTCTAATCCATGACATCTCTGAAACATGAATCAATCCTTCAATTCCGGATTTGATCTCAATAAACGCACCATAGTTCGTCATGCTCACAACCTTACCTTTAACTTTTTCTCCTTGAGGAAAATCAGACTCAACCGTTTCCCATGGATGAGGTGTAAGCTGCTTGAGTCCAAGCGAAACTCTCTTTTTTTCATTATCGAAGTCAATAACTTTCACAGTTAGTGAGTCTTCCATGGATATAATTTCAGAGGGATGGTTTATTCTTCCCCAGCTAAGATCGGTAATATGCAGTAATCCATCAATACCACCTAAATCAATAAATACTCCAAAATCTGTGATGTTTTTAACTCTTCCTTCCATAATAGCGCCAATTTCAAGCTTGCTAAAAATCTCATCTCGCTTTTCAGCTAAGCTCTCTTCAAGAATTGCTTTATGTGAAACAACAACATTTTTTCGCATTTCATTGAACTTCACAACTTTTAAATCCATTTCAACATTTAGATATTTATCAAAATCCTTGACTGGCCTCACATCAATTTGTGAACCTGGTAGAAAAGCTTGGACACCCTTTAAGTCAACTACCATACCACCTTTAATTCTTTTTACAATAGTACCTTTGATGATTTCTCCAGTATCGTGAATATCTCTAAGCTCAATCCACCTTCTTAAAAAGTCAGCTTTTTCTTTCGATAAAACAGTTTTTCCGCTCTCATCTTCCATTCGCTCAAGATATACATCAATTTTTCCACCGACTTCAGGGAGATCTTCCATTGAAAATTCATCTCTAGTTATAATACCCTCAGATTTAAAACCTATATCTATTAGGACTTCTTTTTCATTAATACCTATTACTCTTCCGGAGATAATTTCTCTTTCAGAGATATCTGAAAAGGTAGAAAGATATCTTTCTTGTTCAGGCGAAACTTCCTCAACCTCTATGCTTTGGTTTAAATCTTCAGGTGAAATCTCTTTAACATCGCTAAAAAGACTTGATCCTAAATAGTCAATATCAACTTTACTATCTAAATTATTATTATCGGCAGTATTCGAAGAAGCTGCAGGCGATTCATTAGCCGAATTATCGCTGACTTCTAAAGATTTTTCATCAGAAGGCTGTTCTGCAACGAGTTGTTTTTCAGTTGTGTTCATTTATTGTTTTTTCCTATTTTTTTTAAATTAACATGTGAAATCATGTAGTTTACTTGTTCATTAATATTCATTTTAGTAGTGTCTATTTTAATAGCATTAATTGCTTTTTTTAATGGGGAATGGCTTCTTTCTGAATCATATTTATCCCTAGCTTTTATATCATGTCGGAGTTTCTTCAATGAGATTTTTTCTCCCATATTTTGTAATTCTAACTTTCTTCTCTGCGCTCTAACCTCAACACTAGCAATAATAAAAAACTTTATTTCTGCTTCTGGAAAAACAACGGTACCAATATCTCTACCTTCAACAACACAATTGCTGTTTTTTGCAAAACTTCTTTGCAAACTAACCATGTATTCCCTTATTGCAGGGATTGCGCTTATTTCACTAACTTTTTTCGAAATAGATGTGGTTCTGATTTTTTTAGAAACACTACTGCCATTAACTAAAAAGTCAGGAGAACCATCAACAGTTTTTAATTCTAACTTAAAACTTGATATAAAATCTTTAAGTGATGATTCATCATAAATATCAATTTTATGCTCAAGTACTGATAATGCAATACATCTATACATAGCTCCTGTGTCTAGATAAAGAAAATTCAATCTTTCAGCTAGTAATTTAGCTGATGTGCTTTTTCCAGCAGCAGCAGGCCCATCAATAGCAATAATCATTAAATGCTCATTCTCAATTAGCCTAGCAATTTACTAATTTATTAAATGATTGCCAATTACAATACAGTCCAGAAATAAACTCATTTAAAGTCTACTCAGAAGCTTTATTTCAGCATCACTAAGGTCTCGAAAACCTCCAATAGGAGTATTGTCTAGGTGAATGGGTCCAAATTGAGTTCGCTTTAGACTGAATAAGGTTTTTTTCATCCTATATACTATACGTCTTATCTCCCGCTTTTTTCCTTGATATAGCCGCATTAACACAGTTGTTCTTCCCTTGTTTTTTTTCTGCTCTAAGATTTCAGCTTTCCCCCACTGCTTTTGGCCAATATATATTTTTTTTGAAATCTTTTTTTTCTCCCAGCTCTGAAAAGGCTTATCTATTTCTAATTCATATATTCGAGGTATTTTATTTTTTGGATGTGTTAATAAATTGGCAAGATTTCCATCATTTGTTAGCAAGAGAAGTCCGGTTGTATCTTTATCAAGACGACCAATTGGAAATAACCTTTCTTTATGGTTAATTAAATCGATTACCGTTTTTCTTTTGAATGGATCGTGGGATGTGGTTATGTATCCCAATGGTTTGTTAAGTAAAATGGTTACAGTTTTGTTAGATGGTGTAATCCTTCTGCCGTCAAATCTTATATCATCATTTCTCAATACTTGGTATGCAGGATTTAGTTCTAAAGAACCATTTACAGTGACACTTCCTTCCTGTACATATTTATCAGCCTGTCTCCTTGAGCATTCACCAGACTTAGCGATGAATTTATTTAAACGCATCAATCTGCTCTATAAGCTCTGGCTCATTTTCAATAATTTCTGAAATTTCTTTCAATTTAGGTAAATCGGAAAGTCGGTTCAATCCAAAGGACTTTAAAAATATATCAGTAGTTTTATAGATAAGAGGCCTTCCAGGGCTATCATCTCTTCCGCTAATTTTTATGAGTGATTTTTTTAATAACGTTTTAAGTACACCCGCACAATCAACACCTCTAATTCCTTCAATATCTTGGCGACTAATAGGTTGTTTATATGCAATAATGGAAAGTGACTCTAGACCTGCTTGTGACAAATAAAACTGCCCAGACTTTAAAATTAATTTTCTAACAAAAAAATCATATTCTGGCTTAGTTCGTATTTGATATCCTCCCGCCACGGATAATATTTCAAAAGCATTTTTATTTTTGCTGTATTTTTTTTTGAGTAAGCTTATAAATTTATCTAATTCAGGAGGATCTGCATCAAAAATGGTATTTATTTTTTTCTGAGTCAATGGATCTGGACTCGCAAAAAGTAATGCCTCAATAATTTGTTCAAAATTTTTCAATTCTTAATTTTTCTCCAGGAGATGAATTTCTATATCATCGAAAAGGTTGCTCTGTAAGACTACAATTTTTAATTGCTGTACTAAGTCAAGAATCGCTATGAACGTCATTATTACCTCTAATTTATTAATGCATTTTTTTAAAAGAGCATCGAAGAATAAAATACCTCTTCCATCAAAAGAGTTTAATATAAAATGTTTTTTATCACTCAGATCAATTGTATTCAAATCAACTTCGTATGGATTTAAATCAGGCAAACGATCAATAACATTTTTAAAGTGCTGAGCAAGCTCAAATACGCTGATCTCTTTTAAATAGCCTGAGTTGTCTGCATCAAGATCTTCAAAGGTTTCTGAAATAGATCTTTCATGTTGATAGCTCAGTCTTTCCCATTTTTCAGATAGATTATCAGCAATATCTTTGTATTTTTTATATTCTATCAATTGCTTAACAAGCTCTGTTCTAGGATCTATAGGTTCACCCAAATCATCAAGTTCAGCTCTTGGAATTAACATTTTAGATTTTATTCGCATTAATGTTGCGGCCATTAGAATAAACTCTCCAGCTACAGATAAATTCATTGCTTTCATATCCTCAATTATTTGCAAATATTCTGCGGTAATCTCTGCGATAGGTATATCATTTATATCAAGCTCATCTCTTCTGATAAAATACAGTAAGAGGTCAAGAGGGCCTTGAAACTTGTCTAGCTCAACTTTATGCATTTAATCTCTATAGATTAATCCCATCGCAGACTTAGCTTTGAATAAAAAATCATTTGCAACTACACTTGCTTTTTTAGCTCCTTGCTCCAAAGATGAAAAGACATAATCTTTGTGATTCATTAGATAGTCTCTTTTATCTCTGTATGGTCTGAAAAACTCCCAAAAACATTCAAAGAATTCATTTTTGAGATCGCCATAACGCAGACCTGGTTGCAAAAACCTATTTTTTAACTCTTTCTGCTCGTTTTCATTAATAAATAAAGAATACAGTTCAAATATTGGAGTATTTATATCCTTAGGCTCATCAATATCTGCAGAGTCAGTTACTATTGACATAAATCTTTTTCTAATTTTTTTCTCGTCCCCGAATATTGGAATAGTGTTATTGTAGGATTTACTCATTTTTTGTCCATCAATACCTGGAATTAAATGGGATCTTTTATCAATATCCGAATCGGGGATCACAAACACATCACCATATTGCTGATTAAATTTTTCGGCGATATCTCTTGTCATCTCAATGTGTTGTTTTTGATCTTTCCCAACAGGTACCATTTCTCCACCAAAAAGCAAAATATCTGAAGCCATTAAGATCGGATAGGAGTACAGTCCTACATTAGCAGAAATTCCTTTGGATAGCTTATCTTTGTAGGATGTTGCTCTTTCGAGCATTCCTACATTAGTAACATTAGATAAAAGCCATGTTGACTCACATACCTGAGGAACATCACTCTGAATCCAAAATGTTGATTTTTCTGGATTAAGCCCCAAAGCAAAAAAATCAATTGCAGCTTGAATAGTGTTTTTTTCTAGTAATTCTTTATCCTTGACCGTTGTCAATGCGTGATAGTTTACTATGAAACAAAATAAATCATGTTTCTCCTGATAGGTTATCATTCGTGACATCATTCCAAAATAATTACCAAGATGTAGGTCTCCTGAAGGCTGAATTCCACTTAAAACTCTTTTCAAAACGCCTCCATAAATAGGTAAGGTTTCCACGCACCTTGATGATCAGAAATAAACTGTTGAAAATAATGTATCTTGTTTGGCTTTCTGGGCATTTTTTTTAATGGCATCCTGGCTTCCTCAGGTGTGCGATTTCCTTTTTTTCTATTACATGGCTGACATGCAGCAACTAGATTTTCCCATGTATCTTGGCCGCCTTGATTTTTTGGCTTTACATGATCCATTGTTAGGGGTGTTTTTTTTGAACTACAGTATTGGCATTCGAAATTATCGCGTACCAATAAATTCTTTCTAGTTAAAATGACATCCATTGTATGATTTTTAACAAAATCTCTCAGTCGAACAATACTGGGTAAGCTGAGTGTTGTTGAAGGAGAGTGGATATCCTCCTTATATGATTCAAGTATGTCAACTTTTTCATTAAAATAGAGGCAAATTGCTCTTTTAGCGGTACAAATATCCATAGGAGCATAATTGGTATTGAGAACCAATACAGAACGATTAAGAATAGAAGCAGAATTATAATAAGTATCCATAGGTGATAATTTACTTAATTGAAAGCAATCACAGAACGATTTAGTTGAAGCCTAATTTAATTGTCAAAATACCAAGTAACGCCAAATTGCATCATTCTACCAATCTCAGGATATATAGCATTTGGTTTAAAAAAAGTATCTTTGTTTTCAACGCCAATCGCATTGAGAAGATTGTTAATTTTATAATGCAATATCACGCCTGATATATTTGACTGTATTTCAAGGTGTGCCAAATTTCGATCAATGATTGCAAAATCATTCTCACCAATTACACTATAATATTGAAGAAAAGGGTCATAGGTAAAATTATTATCACCATTAATATAGCTTTCTGCCCAAATATGAAAATTAATTTTCATATTGCCTTGAAATAGAGAAAATTTTCCTTTTAATCCGCTATCAAAAAATGAGCCTAGCACATTTTCTTGAGCATTGTTTAAAGGATTTATAGAGTTATAATAAATGCCCCAGTCCCTAGTGAAGTTATAAGCTATATTGGTCCCAAAAAGGGTAATATTGTAATTATAAAAATTATTCGCATTTATATTAACATCAGTAAAATAACTTTCAAGAGATAATTTATTTTTTGAAATTTTATAACTGATTGAAGAGCGGAGCTTTGATTCAAAATCATTAGAATAAGATTTATTTGCATCTGGGTGCGCTGACTGTGATTCGCTTATTGTAAATATTTTAAACTCGCCTAATCTAGAAATATTTTTGTAGCTAACTGAAAAAGTGAAGGGCTGAAAAAGCTCATTTTTTGACATTTGTCCCCCAGCCATTATTGTCAAATTATCGAAGTGTTTGCGCAAGTAAAAGTTCGACCATGCAACAGATCTTAAATAATTACTGCTATTGTATTGATGGAATTTTTGATTAAAACCAAATTCATATCTTTTTGAATTGGTTAATTGCAAGTCGAATTGATTCCTGTTGATAAATCTTGTAGTTGAATCAGTATACAAAGAGTGGGTCAAGGTACGATTTTGCGCAAACTGACTAAAGTAGCTTTTTATTTTCCAATTATCTAGACTTCTCTCATAACTGATTCCACTACTTAGGATGTTATCGTTTTCGATCCCGTTTTGCATATTATCTGGGATTCCACTTATGGTAATAAATCGAGCTGCCGACACCTCTATTCTATCTTCAAGAGTTTTCTTTGCATAATCAATTCGATAAGACTGATGAATAGGTCCGTTGCTTCTTGTTGGATGAATATAGTGGCCATAGTTTCCAAGAGTAGACCTCTTAAATCCACTGACGTTTAACAATTGGTTCTTTGAAAAATATTTTACTCCAAGATCTAATTTGTCTAAACCATAATCACCTCTGTAATAATCAAAAAAACTAATTACTGAGCTTGAGTCAGGCAGCTCTCGAAATTCAGGCAACGCGCCAATTTCATTTATTGATACCTCTAAAGAATGACCTCCATACCTATTAGGATACGATGTATAGGTTCCATCAAAAGACAATATGCCTGAGTACCATGACTGATTTGTAAATAGGTGACCCTGCTTAATGTAAACACCATTCTGACCAGACCAATCAAATGGGATGAACATAGTATTCTGAGAAAAAATAAAACCTGCAGATAAAATGCTTAAAATGGTATTGTTTATTTTTTTATAAATTGTATCACTCTTGGAACTGTTATTAAAAATATGAAAATATTAGATATCTCATGAAGCAGGGTGAAACCTAAACCCTTAATAAGTGAAGCGATAATGCCGACAAAGCCTAGACCTGTAAAAAGTGGGTACGATATTAGAGTAAGTACATCATAAATAAATGTTACTAAAAACCCCATAAATCCGAGTAACACAAACTTTGATAAATTGTACTTCTTAACAAAGAAAAAAGGTTTAAATATTCCTCCTATTGCCCCACAAAGGGACATACCAATCACTTGAGCAATAAATAATGGCGGGAAACTTAGACCCGATCCAAGGGGATTTAAGCCAGAATAAATACCCATCGCAATTAACCCTACAAGGGCACCCCACCATAAGTTTAAGGTTACTCCAGATAAGAATATTGTAACGGTGATGAGCTCAATATTCGGAACCATCATTAATGAATAGCCCATTGCAATCGCCATTGCGCAAAATATTGATGCGCGAACTAGATTCACTAAATCCATTTAATTCTTTTTGTAGATAGTAGTTTTAAAAAAATTATACTGGGAAGTAAAATCGTCGTTGTCTTTATCTTCTTCGATAATTTTTTTCATAATACTCATTCTACTATCCATACTTGTAATCATTGAAACTACTAATGCTTCTTTGAACATTGGGCTTATCTGCCTTTCCCCTTCGTAATAGCTTTGTTGGGTCAACATAATATGCTCAATTTGAAGTAAAAGCTCTGCTGGGAACTTTCTTATTTTTTTTGCTGCTGAGATAATTATATCTCTACCAAGCGCTACATGTCCTAGCAAATTACCAGCCTTGGAAAGATTAGATTTATAATTGGACTCAATCGCTTCTAATTTTCCAATGTCAAAAAGGAAAACGCCTGCAAGCACAAGGTCTCCATCCAAACGATAATGATTTGCTAAAAATTTTCCCATCTTAGAAAGCGAGAGAGTTTGTTCTAAAAAACCAGATCGGTAACTATACTGATGTAAAATGGTAGATGGATGTTTTAACAGCTTTTTTTTGTTGGAAGTGTAAATGTTGTAAATAAGTTTTTTTATATATGGATTTTTAATGGTTCGAATAGTTTTTATTGCCTCGTTCCACATTTTTTTTTCGTCAAAACGAGATGTTGGTACGATTAACGCAGGATCAAATCCATATCTTGAATAGCGCTGAAGAGTGGCTTTATTAATACGCTGAACTACTAATTGAAATTCATCAATAAATATTTCAACAGAACCTTTTATAGCTACAGCGTCTCCAGCAGAAAACTTTGCATCGTATTCTTTGACTTTATTCCAGATCTTTGCCTGAACTTGGCCAGTTCGATCTCTTAAGACAATGTCTATGTACAACTCGCCAGTTCTGGTATGGCGTAATTTCTTTTCAAGACATAGGTAAAAACCCTGCACTACTTGACCTTCTTTAAATTTTGAAATAGGAATTATGTTCTTCATTGTGACTATATTTGACATACTAAGTTACAAAATTAATAATATTTACAAATACACGTGTCACTTTCAATTAAAGAATTAAACTATGATAATTTGGACGAGCTTAAAAAACTAGAATCCGCTTTAAAAAATTGGTTCGCAAACCCCAAAGAGCTCAATTTTACGGATTCTGAAATGCGATATCCTTTCGATATGAAAAAATGGATCAATGTCAATTATAAATTAAATAAAATACAAACTGTAGTTCTTTCCAAAGACGATTGGATCATAGGTTATGGTGGAGTAAAGTTTATCAATAAAGGCAGTAGGGCTCACATAGCGCAAATATATCTTGATCTTGAGCAAAGAGGAAATGGCTATAGAAATAAAATTATTAATTACATTCAAGATCTTTCTGTTAAAAATAAAATCAAAACCCTCACAATCACTGCTATGAAGAAAGATAAATCTTCTCTAGAATTATATCGTCATTTAGGTTTTGTTGAAAAAGAAAAATCTGGAAATAGAATATCTTTAGAAAAAGATATTCGCTAAGAACGTAACTTTTTCATATCTGCAATGGCATCGCGGGCCATTTTTTTATATTTAAGATTTTCTGAAGCTGGTTCATATATCTTAAGAAAAATATCTAAGTTTGACTTAGCCAATCTATAATTTTTCAACTTAAAATTTGCCAGGCCAGAGTAAAGAAAATATTTTGCAAAGTAATACTCTCTCGACCGTGGGGCGGTTTGATGAGTCATTATCTTTATTTCATCACTAACATTTACAGCGTTTTCATAATCTCCAACTTCATAATATAATTTAGATAATTCGTAATGTGCTTGATTTTTAAAAATTCCAAAGGCAAGATTTAGGCCTTTATTGTAAAAGTCTATCGCATCAGCATAAATTCCGTCCTGCTTTGCTCTTAAACCTTCATCAAGCTGCATATTAGAATCCATATTTCTAAAAAACTGACTATCATACTCTTTAGCTATTTTCCAGTTTTTGAGATATTTATGAGAATCAATTAAAAATACAGCTCCAAATCCAAGGTCATTTAATCCAACGTTCTTACTTTTATCAGCAAAAAGATTAGTTATTTCATTAACTAATATTTGCGCCTCATCATATCTGTCAAATATCTGTATCAATGCATAGGATCTCCTTGAAAGTTCCCCAACGTATCTCCTATAATTATTTTTAGAAATAAAGTGAGTTAGAATCAGATCAGAGTATTTAATAAAATTTTTGTAATCAGCTCTGTAAGCATGATATCTTCTCAGTTTAATATATCCTGTTAGCTTTGTTTCATCGCTCAAAATAAGGTTTTCGTATTTCTTTCTTGATTCAGCATAATTTCCTGATAATAAATATGCGTCCCCTAAAGCATTATCAGTATTTAAGAATTGAACATCCTTTTCTTCTAGCCTCCTTATTTTATCAAGGAAAACATTAAATTTTCCAGAATATAAATGAGAATAAAGCTCTGCGGATTTATATGAATTATCATTTGGATAAATTGCTAAGGACCTTTCATAAAGCTCGGTATATTTTTGATAATCTTTAATATCCAAATACATCCAACCAAGATGCTGGATCGCATTCTCATATGAAGGATCTAATTCTAAACTTTTTTCAAAATAAGGTAAAGATTTGAGAGATGGTCCGTTATGAAAATACATATCTCCTATTTCAAAATATGCTTGTTTTTCATTCGGATATTTATTGATTATCTCTTCATAGACAGGAATTCTTGATGAATAATCTTTTATAGATTGTGCTCTTATATATAATCGCTCTTTTTCCGGAACGGTTTCAATGTTTTTTACAGCTCTCGCGATATAATAATCGGCTTTTTTCTGAGAAAAAAACCATTGATTTATATATGCTAACTGATAAAGAGCTAGAGCAAAATTTGAATCAATTTCAACAGCTTTTTGGAAATTTTCTTCTGCCTCAGACCATTTTTTTGAAAATAATGCTTTCTCACCTATGTCATAAAACTTATATGCTTCAAGATTTTTTGTCGTTATGGAGGCTACTTGTTTTTGGTTTTTCTCAACTTCTTCAGCCTTTTCAGCTAAACTTATTCTTGTAAATTTTGAAATATCATCAATTAAATTTGGTATATTTCTTTTTCCATCAGCTTGAACATTTTTTGTAAAAATGTATTCATTTGATTTTGTATCTAATATTTTAGGACCAAATGATGATATAACCTTTTTTGAATATTCAAAAAAAACTAACAAAGAAAATGGTCCAGCTGTAGTTGGTATTCAATTAAAGGACGAAAATGATTTGCAGCCTTTAATCAAAAGAATGAAAAACAATAATTTTTATGGTGATTATATTAACGATAATGAATCGCTTTTTAACTTTCTTACATAATGAAATCAAATATTCCAAATAAATATTCAATCGATAAACCTATTGAGCATAGAACATTCCTTATTAATGGAAAAATTGGAACATGGAATGGTGATGTTGTTGATGTTGTCTCAACATTGTTTACTGAAAATGAGTCTGATGAACTCACAATAATAGGATCTACCCCAAAAATGGATGAGGACCATGCTTTAATGGCTTTAGATGCGGCCGATAAAGCTTTTAGCAATGGAACAGGAAAATGGCCTACAATGAAGGTCTATGAAAGAATTAGATGCATGGAAAAGTTTGTTTCAAAAATGTTTTTAAAGAGGGATGAAGTTGTAAAACTTTTGATGTGGGAAATAGGTAAAAATTTAAAAGACTCTGAAAAAGAATTTGATAGAACAGTTGATTATATTAATGAAACAATTAAAGAGTACAAAAAAATTGATAGAGATGGTGCTATTTTTCAAAATAATGGTGGTGTAAGAGCATTAATTCGAAGAGGACCATTAGGTGTCGTTTTATGCTTAGGACCATATAATTATCCTCTAAATGAAACATTTGCCTTATTAATACCTGCAATCATTATGGGTAATACTGCTATATTTAAACCTGCTAA
>CAJWZD010000017.1 GCA_913049685.1 uncultured Fidelibacterota bacterium | reverse complement strand
TTTTTTAATATCATTAGTAGTGATTCTGCATCACATCCCTTAGAACCTAAGTGAATATCTGACAAAAAAAGTGCATCTATTTTCACTTTTTTCAATTGTAATTTATCCATCACGGCTTATGATTGCTGATTTTTTAAGAACGATTTAATTTTTCTCTCGATTTTATCTCTAGTTTCTCTAAACAAATAAATGTTGCTAGCATTTATATCCCAACTTTCAAATGGGTCTTCAATGCTCCAATGATACTTCATTGTTTGTCCTGGAAAAACGGGACAGGATTCACTTGCATTATCACACGTTGTAATTACAATATCTATGTTTTGAGATAGATAATCATCCAAATGATCTGATGTATGATTAGAAATATCAATATCTATTTCATGCATGACTTTAATTGCCATAGGATGGACTTTGCTTGGGGAAAGACCAGCGCTATATATTTCAAATTTTTCACCAGCAAATTTATTCATTAATCCATGAGCAATTTGAGATCGACATGAGTTTCCTGTACAGACAAATAATATTTTTTTCTTAACTACCATCATTCAAATTCGGAATAGTTTATGTTCCCCTAATTTTTCATTTTTCCAAATATCTTTTGATAATTTATCAATTTGATCAAATTTCATATTATTAATTATATTTACAATTTCTTTTGCAGTATTTGGATAATTAATTGGTTTAACCTTAGGCTTTTGGATCCAATTTTTTAAAATGTTATAATCCAAATCATTCATTACAGACCCCAATCCCAATTGCTCGATAGCAACTGCATTCGATTCTTGCTCCATTTGACCAATTAGCGGTTTAACTAATATATTCTTACCTAAGAACAATGATTCGCTTGGAAGTTCAAAACCTGAGTTACAAATGACCCTTTCAGCAGATAAAAGATCTTTTTTAAACCCTTTTCTTGAAAAAGGCTTAATGAATAAGTTATTTTTAATGATTTGGGTATCAACGTCATAATAAATATGAAAATCATGGCTCTTAACTGGGCTCAAAAACTCAACGATTTTTTCTAAATTTTCAAATGGAAGATAAACCAAAACCTTATTTTCAGAAGATTGGTTTGCAGTTAAATCGAATTCAGGAAAAATAGGCGGAAAAATTTTCTGATTAAAATGATACCAATGCATTCCTATTTGTAATTCAGTTGGTGCAAAGTTCCTAATTATGAATTTAGTGAATAAATTTTCTCCTTTCATTGGAATATTATAAAAGAATGCATACTGATGTCCAATACCAATTGATTTTATGCCTCTAAATTTTGCTGCCCATGCTGTAATTGGCTCAAAATCAGAAATAATTAAATCAATATCTTGAAGATTAAAGCTAAAAATATCTTTAAAAAATTGAAAAGGCCTAAGATTAGTCAATGATTTAAAGTAGTTTATTTTACCATTAGAAACTGCGAAGGTTAAACCATCATAGACTTCGTACGGCTTTAATAATTCTACACCAAAAAGATCTTTATCTTTTTTACCGCTAAAAATAACTTTAACGTTATGACCAGAAGATCTTAACAATGGAATCATCGCTAATGCTCTGGTTATATGACCATTTCCTGTACCTTGCACACCATACAATATGTTCATTGCAATAGATTAATTCCAAAATAAGCACAAGAAATTCCAATCAAAATTCCAGCAAAAACATCTCCTGGATAATGCACACCAAGTAAAACGCGACTTAGTCCAACCATCCACGCCCAAAAAAACATATATAGTGATATAAAAGGAAAGAAGTATGACAAAGTAGTTGCCATAATAAATGAACAAGCGGTGTGTCCAGAGGGAAAGCTAAATCGATCTGGGACTTCTATTAGATTATCAACATTTATGAATTTTTGATAGGGTCTAGGACGTTTAATAGTATTTTTTAGAACAAGATATATTGGAAAATATATTAAAAAAGAAAACCCTAAAACTTGAGAAAATTTAAGCCCAATGTTTGAATCAAGAAGCGGAAAAATTAATCCGATGATAATATATAAATGACCATCAGCAGATCTTGAAAAAAGATGAGAACACTTAAAAATGATTTTTTTCTTACTAAACTTTACAAGCTTATTAAAAAACAAAGTGTCTAGTTGAGTAATATTTGAAAATATAAATTGCAAAGCTTATTAGATATATTTTTTATTACATCTAATATTCAAAATTCATATTAACTAAAGATAAATCTCCTTTAAATCAATTTAAAATCTCTTTAAATATTTTTCAGAAAAAAATTCGTCCTTTACTCCTTGATCGTATTCTATATCAACTACTTGTAATTCCGTAGAATTTCCATTCAATAAGTTTTTCATGATTTTTTTTGTTGGAGTCCAGTATTGATTATTTTTAACATAATCAAATATTTCTAAAATTTTAGCGTTTTCCTGATCCTCATTAAGATATTGAATCTTTCTTAATAGATAATATGTTTTATCTATCCAAAATATTCTAACTTCAAAGCTTGAGGGGTTAATAGATCTCGCCTCCACTAAAAAACATGGGTTTCCTCTAAAAATATCTTCTCCTATAAGAGAATAATTATCGAGCCTAATATCTCTATTAATAAAATCTGCATAGGTAAATTCGGTTCCTTGAAATTTTCGAGATTTTTCTGAAGGGCGGATTCGTTTTACCTTTCTTAATTTTGGAATATATAACCACTGATCATCATTTTTTTGATCAATACGACTCCAATTCAACAAGCTGAGACCTCTTACTTCTTTTGGCTCTATGAATCTCAAAAGTAATTTTGATTTAAACTCTCCATCTTGGTAGCGCTTTTCAATCTGCTCCATTAGTCGGAAATGCTTTTTGTTCTTTTTCTCTTTAGAATTAGAAAATAAGGTCATTTTAAAATTCATTTTAATATCAGATGGTGAAGGATTTTCCATCATTTTTGCAATCACATCTTCTCCAGATATTTGAGCAAAGCCAATACTGATTGATATAAAAAAAGAGGTTAGAAATGTCTTCAGGCGCATAAAAGAATATATGAAATCAAAAATTATACAATAAGCCTATTCTTACATGACTGAATTCTTCCATCAATGTGAAGGGATCTTGTAGTTTACCGTTACCCGAGAATTGTGTTGTTGCCATTTCTAATTTCCAGTTTAAAACTGGGGAATATCCCACTCCAAAACTTAAAAATGAGCCAGAATTCTCAAGATTGAGCATGACTGACCCTTGAATATCAATCTGGTCATCCATGAGAACTCCGCTAGAGCTAATTAATAATGCTTTGTCTGAAAACATAGCAAACGGAGTTCCCATCCCTGGGCTGAATTCAGGTATTATCATACTGCTGGATAAAATTTCATTTCCGCTTTTAAGCCATTTTCTATCTTCAGTTATGATGCTATTTCCAATGAATTGCCCTGAAAGCATTAAATCGTTTTGAGTGGTATACTCTAATTGAAGAACATACTGTGAGTACAGAACGTCTTCTCTCAATTCAAAATAATTATTTCCCAATCCAGTATCTTTAATAGAAGGCGTTTTGGTATTGTATATAGCACCTTCGGCTCTAACAGTAAAATCTCCTACAAATGTTACAAAATCAGATCCGAGCATTGTCGTTTTTCTATACCCAAAATTCATGGAAATATCTGAATAAGGCTCAGGGATTATACTGGTAAATAGGCTAGGAGCTCTGTCGTTTCCAGAAAAGAAAGAGATACTGATGTCGCTACTATTGAATGTAGTCTGCAACCTTAAACCCACCTCAACCTCATCCTCAGGTACATATCTAACTTCAGGTTCATTTTCAGGCGCTAAAGGAAAGTCGTCTTCATCGTACGGGATTCTATTTTTATTAAAATAAGGGTTTACGATAATTTCAATTTGAAAACTATCTGAATAATAAGTTGAAGAGAGCGACAAAACTCCTACTTTGGTACCTGCTCCAACTTTGAACATATAATAATAATCATAGGGATTTAAGTTGTTGGTTGGGTTAATTGCATCTGCAGCACCCCATGAATGAATTTGCTTTCCAAGCTTTACCTCACCCCATTCAGGATAAAAGGCAAAATATAATTCTCTCAAGTCATACTGGCTCTTATTTGTTTTGATTCTGTGCTCAATGGCAGAATTGGTTTTTAAATCAAACTGTTCGAATGAATATCCCATATCCAATGAGAGGAGTCGAAACGGTAGATTTATCTGGGAGGAATTTGTGGTACGTGTCATCACATATGGATTTATTTCGCCTGATACTGAAATCTGAGCTTTCACCAATCCTGCTGCTAGAAAAAGTATGGATGTGATTTTTTTTCTCTTCAAGATCTGAATTTATCTTGGCAATCTTTTCAAATTTTTTTCTTGAAACAAAGAAGCTTTTACACCAAGATCAACTTCCATCTTATCAATTGTAAGTTTGGTTGAGTGATTTTTTTGAACGTTTTCAACATATATTTCGCTCATGATATAGTAGTCTTTTATTTTTTTATGCGTAAAGTTTTTAACTTTCAATAATTCACCCCGTTTATCATACGACTCCTCTTTTACTACGCTTAATGTTGACTTATTTATCCATGAAAGGTGTTTCAGATAAGATGAGTCGACCTTGTCAGAAGGTCTTACTTCAACGACAAAACAATCAACACCATCTATGTTCGCATCGTCTTTCCTTTTGTAAATATATTTATCAATTTCTCGACTAGCAAGATCTTCGTAGCTTAGATCGGATGCCATAAAAGAATCCCCCCTTCTTTTTGAGGAAATTCTTCTAATCTTTTTAAAGTCAGGAAGCCACATACGCATCTCATCATCTTTGTCATCATGTTCAATTTTTAAAAAAGCAACTCCACGGTCGTCCCTTGGTTCAATAAACCAGGTTATTTGTTTTTTATTGCCATCCACGCTTTTTGATATCATCTTATTGGTACGACTTTTTCCTTTGGAGTTAGTTAAAACCATAGTTGACTCGTTACTAAGATCAATTGGTGATGGTAATTCATCCACCATAATTGCTATTTCGCGACCGGTTTGTCCATACGCAAGGCTAGCAGAAAAAAATATCGCTAGTGTGTTCGTTCTAAAATGAACGGAATACTTTTTATCCATGACTATCATCCTTTACTATTAATCTTTTCTTAAATAATTCAGTAATTGCAGATAATATTGTAAGAGTGCCAAGTGAAGTAGAAAGCATAGCAAACACCATTAACCCTCCAATATATTGAATTGGAACAAATGCAGAAAATACCAATGCGCCAAATCCCATGTTAGATGCAGCATCAAGAACAATAGGGTATCCTACATCCTCAACAACCTCTTTACTTACTTTTTCGCTGCTCATAGATCGAGAGAGTCTTCTAAATTGGGATATATAGTGTATCGCAAAATCAACGCCTACACCAATGATAATTGAAGAAAGAATTGCGGTAACATGGCTGAGTTCAATCCCAAAAAACCCCATAAATCCAAAATTGATTATAACTGCTGAGGTTAATGGGACAATAGCTAATACGCCCCAAAGCACTCTTTTAAAAAATAAAGATGCAAGTATACCTATAACAAGAAGAGATGCAAAAATGCTAATGAATGATGAGCGCACAATTAAGATCACTAGATCTCGAAATACTACAATCATACCGGTTACATCAATATTTGCTTCATCGTTAAAATTCTTATCAATATGATTATTCAAGCGATTCGTATAGCTAAAAATTTGTTCGGTCGACATTACATCAGCGAACGCCGTAATCAATCCTACATTATATTCATAGTCTACCAACTCTTCAAAGTCTTCAGGGTCTCCAGACATAGAATACATAGTAAAAAGATTATTTATTTTTCCACGGCTTTCTGGAATGGTTTCAAAAGCCGGATCATCATCCATAACAGTTCGATGCATTTGCTTTACTACATCTGCAATAGAAAAACTTGTTGAAACCTGCTCATCTTCAACCATAAAAGTTTGCAAAGTTGACATGTCTCTTAATGTAATAGGATCTTTAATGTCTCCCTCAACTCGTACGCGTATATCAACAGTGCCATTCATTTCATTATCCATAAAATCCATACTATCGCGAATTTCTGTACCGGGTTTAAAAAAATTACGCATATTTACATCCACGGTTACTTTTGTAACACCGACAAGCCCAACTGAAACAATTACCAAGCCGGTCCCAAGGACACGCTTTGGATGATTGATAACCGCACTACCAAGTTTATCAACTAGTTTCTCAAAAAAACTAGGCTTGGTAAATGCTGAGAGCTCCGGATTCCATTTTTTTAGACTGATAACAGCTGGTAGCAGTAGTGAGCTTAAAAACCATGCCCAAATTATTCCAATTGATATAGTTATTCCATATCCAATCAAGGGTTGAATTGGTGAAGTGGTCATGATTAGAAATGCTGAAACCGTTGTTACGGTTGTTACAAAAATTGGCACTAATAATGAATCCATAGTTGAAGCTACTGAACTTCGAGTATTTTTTTTGACGCGCATTTCTCTAAAAAATTTTGAAACTATATGTACACCATCTGAATTTGCAATCGTAAGTAGAATAATTGGCATTGAAGTATTGGCAAGAGTAAACAGGAATTTATTCGAACCTGTGAAATGGTAGATCCACCCCATTCCACCTACCATTGAAAATAGAGATAGTACTATCACCATTAGAACCATCGCCACCCCAGCTACGCTTCTTAAGTTTAAGAGCAGCGTGAATACCATTATTAATAATCCATAACGCATTAAACTTAAGGCATCGTTTCGTATAAGACCTGGCATAATCCCAGATATGTATGCATTCCCCCCGTAATGAATCTCATAGTCTTTTAGTATATCATTTGTTTTATCAACAACAACTTTTGAAAAAAGATCAAAAGTTTTATTGCCATAGGGCTGTGCATATATAGCAAAATATTCTTCGTCTTCACTTATAAATCTTTTTTTGATGGTAGGATTTTTTTCGAGATATATTTTAATTTCTGCAATTTGAGCACTGGTTAGATTACGATCTATTTGAAGATTATCTACCTCCATAAAATCATCTACATTATCAATTCGACTTATATTGGATAAGGATGCAACTTCCTCAATTTGATCTTCTTGCTCTAAAGACTTGGTTAGTTCCCACAAAGTAGAAAAACTTTTAGTATTAAATACAGATTCACCTTTTTTACCAAATGCAATATAAATTAGCTCAGTGCTACCAAATTCATTTTGAATATCATCCCATGATATTTTTGAGTCTAAGTCTGATGGTAATAGCTTCATCATATCGTCATCAATCATAAAAAATAATCCCCCTGCTCCCATTATAAGGGTAGCAAATAAGGAGAATAAAATTGATCTTAGGGGATGATCAAGGCTCTGTCCAATAAACCATGATCTTATAGGGTGAGATGAATATTTTTGCTTTAGAGTGTTGTTATTCATTTTGAAACGTTTTTTAAAAAATTAAAATTTTGATTTAATAATATCTTGTTACGGTAAAAGTAGTTTATAGAACTTTAATGGAGTCAAAATTTAAAGTGGTCAGTAATCTGTACACAAAGGATTTTTATGATATTAAGGTTAGATTTCAATAAATTTAATACTCAAAAAATAAATGAAAAATATATTCAAGCAACCTATTGTAATTTTGGCAAATGGAGTTTTTCCTCAGCATGAAAAACCTTTGAGCATTCTGTCATCAGCGGGTACGGTAATTTGTACAGATGGGTCTGCTAATTATCTAGAAACTTTACGCTTAAAGCCACACGTAATAATCGGAGATCTTGATTCAATAAACCATAAGGACTCGTTCGAAGGGTTGCTTATCGATGATCCAAACCAAAATAATACAGATCTTGAAAAAGCGATAGAATTCAGCATTATGAACGCCCAGAAGAAAATTTTTGTTGTGGGGGCAGTAGGTGGTCGCGATGATATGAGCTACGCAAATATTCAACTGCTTTTCAAGTATTATGAAAAAATAGAAATCAAGATAATTACTGATTATTTTTCGATAGAGTGTATGAGTGGAAAAAAGGTCTTTACATCTTTTAATGGTCAAAGGGTTTCACTGGCTATAAAAAAACATAACTGCATAATTAATACTTCAAATTTAAAATATAATATTAATGGTAAAATAAATTCCTCTGTAAGCCTCATCTCAAATGAATCCCTAGGGAAGGAATTTGCCCTTTCAAGCTCTGACCCCTTGATCGTTTTTAGGGGACACAATAAATAAATTTAAATGCTATCATTTATCCTTTTTTCTTATTTCATTGTTTTAATTATTTTAGGATTTACTAAAAGAGAGGCTTCTAAATCAACTGATGCAAATAGCTATCTTTTAGCGGGGAGAAAACTGAGCCTCCCTGGATTTGTTATCACTCTAGTATCTACATGGTATGGTGGAATAATAGGTATTGGAGAGAATACATATTTATATGGTTTACAAACGTGGACAATATTTGGATTACCGTATTATCTTTTTGCGATATTTTTTGCTTTTTCTGTTGCTGGGAAAATTAACAAGCTTTCAACTGTTTCATTATCCGATCAATTTTACAAACACTACGGCAAGGTACCCGGTGTAATTGCGGCGGTTTATATTTTTATATTATCTAGTCCTGCCCCCTATTTGTTAAGCGCAGGAATTATTGTAAATCATGTCACTGGTTTAAATTATGAATTATCATTAATGCTTATCGCTATCACTTGCGTCAGCTATATCTGGAGCGGGGGTCTTAAAGCGGTAATAAGAACAGATATTTTTCAGTTTTCTTTAATGTTTTCTGGATTTGCATTACTTTTATTTTACAGCGCACAGTTTTCTAATTTTTCAGTCGAAATTTTTAAAAGTTTACCTTCAAATCTTTTCCATCCAACGGGAGGCGCATCCATACAGTATATAGCAGCGTGGTTTTTTATAGCACTATGGACATTTGTTGATCCAGGTTTTTACCAAAGGTGTGCTGCAGCCAAATCACCACGTACAGCACGACACGGAATTCTGCTATCAGTATGTTTTTGGCTGATCTTTGACATGCTAACGCTTTTTTCTGGATTATATGCTAGAGCATTGCTATCAGATATAGAACCCTCTTTATCATATTTAAAATTAGCTGAACTAGTTCTTCCTCAGTTTGCTATTGGTATTTTTTTTATTGGAATGCTATCTGTGATAATGTCTACGATAGACTCATTGACATTTATAGGTGCCACTACATTTGGGAGGGATATCATGTGGAGAATCCAAAATTCCCAAGGTACTAAAAATATTTCTGTTCAGGATACGGCTGTACCCTTTGTTAGAAAAGGGCTTTTGGTAACTGTGCTGATTTCATTAATGATTGCACTTAGCATTCCATCCGTTGTTCAAATATGGTACATATTGGGTTCTATAATAGTACCTGGTTTACTCTTGCCATTCTTAATGTCTTTCTCAAAAGCAAAATTAGATGTAATTACCATGATGGTTGCTCCATTAATCGTTAGTATTTTATGGATTATAAATAAAAATATTTTCGGAGTCTACCCGTTAGGGTTAGAACCTTTTTATCCTGGTATAATTACCTCAGTATCGATTTTTATATTTAAATGGCTAAAGAAATAGAAAGAAAGTTCCTAGTGAATTCATCAAAAATTCCTTTTGAAGGAACTGGTGATGAGTTAATGCAGGGGTATCTTTCAATTACTGAATCAGGACTAACCCGAATTAGGGTAACTGGCAAGGAAGGTTTTTTAACTATAAAATCGAAAACAATTGGTATTTCGCGAGATGAATACGAATATAAAATTCCATTTGACGATGCAAAGAGACTCATAAAACTTAGTCAAGGTGAGATAATTCATAAAACTCGAACAAAAGTTAATTATGATGGAAAAATATGGGAGATTGATGAGTTTCATGGAAAAAATGAAGGATTGTGGCTAGCCGAAATAGAATTAGCTGCTTCTAATGAAGCTTTTTCAAAACCTGAATGGATTTTAGAAGAGGTATCAGAAGATGAAAGATATTTTAATTCAAATCTCAGCATGAACCCTTTTTGTGAATGGTAATGAAGAAATACTTAATATATCTTTTACTTTGTTACAGTATTGAGGCGCAAAATGATTGGCGCAAAGTTCATGGCTCAAGACAGTACTCCATTAGCGGTGTTGCTAAGTTTGAAAAAGGATTTTTAGTTGTTCACGATAACAAAAAAAAGAGTCAGCCAAGAATAAGCTACTTAGATAAATCTCTTAGCTTAAGAAAGCTTGTTTGGCCCGAACCAAAGCTTCCCTATGACCTTGAAGCACTTCATAAAATGCCAGGATTTAAAAACAAGTTTATAACGATGGAAAGCACTGGTAAGGCATATATTTTTTATGTTGATCCTTTTAATTTCAGGATTGAAATTGTACAAACTTTTACACTTCCTGGAATTTCAAATAAAATGAATCTTGAAGGCTTGGCAATTTATAGCTCCGCACAAGGCCAGATATTCCTTTATGGCGATAGAGGGTCAAATAAAAGAAGCTCTACATTAATTGTAGCTTTATACGATCCTTCCAATCACAATATTTATGAGGTTAGTAAATTCGAAGTTGAATTACCTGTCCCTGCAAAATCTAAACGAAATATTGCAGATTTAACTATTGATAAAAATGGAGGAGTTTGGACCGCTGCAACGTCTGACCCAGGAAATAATGGCCCCTTTAAAACTGCTATATATCAAGTAGGTCAAATGAATAATACTGGAACATTTGATTTTAATCATCCATCGCTATTAAAACCCTTGATGATAATTGAGAATCAGAAAGTTGAAGCTATGATTTTTGATAAAGGTGATTTAATCTTGATGACTGATAATGAGAATTTTGGTGCAACATTTCTACGTATAAATGAGACGTTAAATGAATAAATATTTTCTTTTAATTTTTTTTATTTTTCCCGTCATTGCTCAAGAGACTTTGAATAGGTCTGAAAAAATAACACTTAAACGTAAGATGGGGAGTGTAGGTGTGTATAGTGATCTTGATTTCAGAACTACTGATAAAAAAGGGTTGTACTATAGGCATCTTGATTTGGGCGTAACAATTCCAATAGGAAATACATGGTCAACTTCGTTTCAATACAGAAATATATATACCAATAATGGAGAATTATGGAAATTAGAAAAAAGACCTAAGGCGCTCATACAAAAGACATTTAATTTAGACCAAATAAAATGGACAGTGCGCAGTTTGCAGGAATATCGCATTCGAAAAGAAAAAGATGATGCATTGCGCAATAGGGTTAGAGTAATGGCAAAATCTAAAACAAATTGGAATGGTCTTTCTCCTTTCATAGGAAACGAATTTTTTTATGATATGGAAAAAAATGAATACAATAAAAATTGGTTTGTTTTTGGTTTTGATCTTTCAAAAAAGGATAAAATTGCACCCACAGTATACTATAAACATATATCTGAATATGTAGATGGAAAATGGATATATACGTATACCATGGTATTCAAGTTCACTATTTAAATGAAAATTCTTATTTCACATCTGCCAAAGCATAATTGGTGGGGCCATGGTACTCCTATCTATAAAAATAATCCTGCGATGAAACAAGGTATGGTCCCCAATCAAGAACTGGTGGAAATTGAAATGTATATGATGACTCAGCTTTTCAACCGTCTACCTTTTGAGGTAGTTGAGATTAATTTCCCTAATTTTTTAGATAAACATAATAAAGAAGACCGACAACATGACTTTGTATTTGTTCGAGATCTATTTGTAAGCAATCAAAATGGTAGGGTTATCATATCTAAATTCAGCGAAAAAGCAAGACAGGTGGAAAGTGATATCATGGAGATCATGCTTGATTCAATGGGATATGAAACAATTAGAATACCTGATACTATCAATGCAACAGCAGAAGGTGGAGAATTTTATTATTGTTCTGGGAAAAAAATTCTTTTTTCTGGAGTATGTAGAAATAATGTTAAAGGGGCGGAATGGGTTGCCCAAGAATTTAATGTAAATGAATTAGTGATTATGAAATCAAACGTTTTTCATCTTGACACAATTTTCACTCCTGTAATCAACAAAGATAATGAATTAGCTGCGATGATCGCATGTACAGCATTAATGGAAAAAGATTCAATTATTAATTTAAAGAGTTTTGCAAAAAGATTATCTGTAGAATTAGTTGAGGTTGACCCAGAGGATTCTATAGGCACGGGTAATCAGCTAGGCGAATTTGCTGTCAATTGCTGTCCATTGCCAGGCTATCTAATTGGACCAACACGATTTAGATCTCTTAAGGTAAATCAATTGCTTAAAGAATTAGATGTGATGCACATCACAGTTCCAACGACTCAATTTAGATTGAGCGGTGGAGCAGTTCACTGCCTAACCAACGAATTATAGATTTTCTTTACTTTTATTCTTGTAGCGATATACAAATAAAATGATGATTCCAGCTGCATTTGGATACCAAACAGCAGGATGTGACCAAGAAATTCCATCCACTGATAGCGATGTTATAGGCCAAAATAGCTGTACTGGAAAAAATTCTTTAGTATGAAAGGGAAAATCCAAAAGAATGTGAAAAGGCCATGCTAGTAATGGCCAGACTAGTTTTGGTTTCAAAAGATACACTACTCCAATGATGGCGAATGATACAACAAAACTATGCGTTATGTTATCCATAGCATATACCCAATAAGGAATTGGCTCTAACTGCTTGAGACTTTCAAGATTAGGAGTTCCAGAGTAGCTTAATGTACCCGTGATTATTTTAATGAAAAAAAGAGCTCCAAAAGAAACTAGGTCCGGCATTGCCCCAATTACTAAAGCTAAGCGGCCATGGCCTCGATATCCAAATAGACCCTTACCCCAAAGTGCGTGACTTAGAGTATCCAAAAATTATATCTTTACTTATTCTTGATCGGTTGAGTATTTACCCAATGTCGCTAAACTATTTAATTTAGCGCGCTTGAGAAAAGCTTCTTGAGCTCTAGATGTATTTTCATCTTTACCTTGCCAGGCTTTTAGTGCAGGCTGTTGAAGAGCGCGACCATAAGAAAATGAGAGGTTCCATGGTTTGTTTTCGCCCAAAATTTGATTCATAGCATTCAAATGAGCTGTCGCGTCTTCATCTGACTGACCACCAGATAAAAATGCTATGCCAGGTACAGCTGCAGGAACGCTTCTTAAAAAACATTGGACAGTTGCTGATGCAACTTCATCAACTCCAGCTCTTTTATCTGCATCATATCCTGATAGGACCATATTTGGCTTTAATATAATTTCTTCAAATTGAACACCTTGTTTATAAAGCTCAGAGAAAACCGTATGCAATACTTCTTCTGTTACAACAAAACTATCTTCAATATCATGAGTACCATCCATAAGAATTTCAGGCTCAACAATTGGTACAATATCGTTTGATTGGCAAAGTGCAGCATAGCGGGCTAACGCATGAGCATTGGTATTAATACAATAATCACTAGGATTCAACTCTGTGATATTAATGACTGCTCTCCATTTTGCGAACCTTGCTCCTAGCTTTCTATATGCAGCAAGTCTTTCATCTAGGCCGTCTAATCCAGATGTAATTTTTTCTCCATCAGTACCAGCTAAATCGTGCGCTCCTGCATCAACTTTAATGCCTGGAATAATGCCTTTTGAGGCTAAATATTCAGGATAAGACACGCCGCCATCTAGGGATGACTGATGAAATGTTTCATCATACATTATAACACCACTAATATATTCCTGAATATTATCTGAAGAGAAAAGTAGATCTCGATATGCATTTCTATTCTGCTCTGTGCTTTCAGTATTTATTTGATCAAATCTTTTGCCAATTGTTCCTGTGCTTTCATCAGCTGCAAGAATTCCTTTTCCTGGAGAAACCATTGCTTCAGCTACTTCATTCATATTATCTAATTTTAAAGTCATTATATTTTTTCCTATTTTTAATTTTTTTGTCCAATTTCAGAAAGCAGAGATGAAAACCATTCTTGATTTACATCAAAAGGCTTACCACCCCTAATTCTTTTAAAATCTATTAATTCCATCTTATTGTCATTGTCATCATTCAGTCCAGCAACACCGCTTTCTCCGTTCTTTGCACTAGCTACAGCAAGATCGCATGACAGCTTAATTAATTCTAAATCTTTTTTATTGGGAGCAGCGCTTCTTGCAAAATAACCGCTTTTCTGAACGAGAGTTTTCTCTGCTAGTAATTTTTTTGTGAATTGTTTTGCAAACCACTTGCCTGGATTTAAAGCATCAAGTGCAACATGTCCAAACGCATCACGTTGAATTTCTTGCCCGTCAGATTCTAATTCTTTAACTATTGTTTCAGTACCTGCGCCCTCACTTAGAAAAATGTTTACACAGTCTTTTTCATTCATAAGATTTAATAAGCGTTCACATTCGATGTCAAAATCTAAGGGCATTTCTGGAACGTATACCGCATCAATATCCCAACGAGATCTTTCAATAAGCACTTCAGGTAAGAATTCTTTAGTATCTAGTCTTTGTCTATACTCTCTTGCCGTTTGTGCGGTTAACCAACCGCAATTTCTCCCCATAACTTCGTGAATAATTAATTGTCTCGAGCTAGTTGTATTCTCATTAGATAGATTTTCAAAGAAGATTGCGCCTTGTTCAGCAGCAGTATAGGCACCGAGAGTTTGTGAAACTGGATATACATCATTATCTACTGTTTTAGGAAGCCCGACTACCGTCAAGTCATAACCATTATCCTTCAAATAAAAAGATAATTCTGCTGCCATAGTATTGGTATCATCACCACCAATTGTGTGTAAAATATCAACATTATCTTCCATTAGTTGTCGAGCTGCAACTTCTAAAGGAACTTGCCCATCTTTTATATAGCCTTCTTTGACACAATTTTCGATGTTTGTGAGCTTTACTCTGCTATTTCCTATAGGGCTTCCACCATATTTGTCAAAAATTTTTGTATTATTCTTTACTGAATCAGGAAAAAAGATTTTTTTTCCTGTCAACAGTCCTTTGTATCCATTTAAATATCCTATAAGCTGAGCATCAGGAAATACTGAATTGTAGGATTTAATTAATCCACCAATTGATGCTGAAAGGCACGGTGCTATTCCGCCTGCAGTTAAAAAAGCTATTTTCATAATCTAAATTCTAGAGATTAAATTAATTAAATTTTTCTAAAATATTTACTAAATCTGCAACCCGATTTGAATAGCCCCACTCATTATCATACCAATTCACGGTTTTTACCAATGCACCATCGATCACTTTTGTAAATGGGGCATCAAAAATTGAAGAATGCGGATTTCCAATAATATCTGTGGATACAACTGGGAGGTTTGAATATTCAACCACGCTTTTCATATCCTCACTGTTCGCTGCAGCTTTTACGATATTATTAATGTCATCAATTGTAACGCTTTTTTCTAATTTAAAAACACTGTCAACAACAGATCCATCTGGTACGGGCACTCTCATAGCAATTCCATCAAGTTTCCCATCTAGCTCTGGGAGAACTTTGCCTACAGCGCGTGCAGCGCCGGTGGTCGTTGGTATTATATTTTCAGCAGCTGCTCTACTTCTTCTCCAGTCTGAATGTGGCACATCGGCAAGACGCTGATCATTGGTATAAGCATGGATAGTGTTAATTACTCCATGTTCAATTCCAAAATTATCATTTAAAATTTTTGCCATTGGAGCGAGGCAATTTGTAGTACAACTTGCATTAGAAATTATTTTATGGCTATCGTTAAGTCCTTTATCATTAACTCCAATTACTAAAGTATAGTCAATCTCATCTTTTGCTGGAACGGTTAGCGCTACTCTTTTCGCTCCAGCCTTTATATGATCATCTAATTGTTTTTTTGTTCTAAATATTCCAGTGGACTCTATTACTACATCAACCTCCATTTCACTCCAAGGTAAATGGCTTGGCTCTCTCTCCGCTAGCATTCTAATCTCATTATAAGATGTTTTTAGTATTTCACCATTTATTTCTACAGAGTCTTTAAAAGGGCCCATTACCGTATCATATTTGAGTAAATATGCCATTGCTTCATTGTCAGCGATATCATTAATAGCTACCACGTCAATGTTTTTTTGTGAATTAAGAATTCTAAATACTGAGCGTCCTATCCTTCCAAAACCATTAATTGCAACTTTCATTCTATATCCTTTCTTTTTTTGAATAAGCTTCTGCTAGCTCAAGAATTCTATTTGCAAAACCCCAACCATTGTCAAACCAAGCAACGGTTTTTAATAATTTTTCTGACGCAATCATAGTCGCTTTACTATCAAATAACATTGTTTCTCCTCCGCCTATAGCATCGCTTGAAACTATTGGATCCTCCGTAAATCTAACTAAACCCTTCAATTCATTTGAACTTGCGTCTTCAAAACTTTTGTTTACCTCCTCGACTGAAGGCATTTTGCTCATTTCGGTGGTTAAATCAACGCATGAACCATTAGCGACTGGGACATTCATAGCTATACCAGAAATTTTATCTTTAAATTTTGGCATCAGTTGGGACACATAGTCAGGTGCCCAGGTTTCATTAGGGATGATATTTTCAACTGCTGACCTACTTCTTCTTAGGTCAGATCGAACCGCATCTGCCAATGGCTGATCAGACGTATAAGCATGTACAGTTGTCATCATAGCGCGATTAACACCAAAAGACTCATCTAATACCTTCATCATTAGTGCAAGCACCTGAGTTGTAGATGAGGTAGTTGAAATTATTTTATCATCACTATCGATTTGATCCTCATTGATTCCTTGAATTACAATTCGATCAATCTCGTTTGCAGGAGGCTTTGAAACCAATACGCGTTTTGCTCCAGAATCAATATGCATTTGCAACTCTTCTCTTTTTCGGTATGCACCTGTTGAGTCAATAACTATATCAACATCAAACGCATCCCAAGGAATACTACCAGGCGCAGCGCCAGGTAACAACCGGGTAGAAGATCCATTATATAGTAAGTCCTTGCCTTCAAGATTTATCTCGCTTTTCATAGCTCCATGTATTGAATCTCTCATTAGTAGGTAATGCATTGCTTCTACATTTCCAAGATCACTAATTGCAATAAATTCAAATCGTGGGTCTTCATAACCAATGCGAAATATGTTTCTGCCTATTCTACCAAATCCAAAAAGGCCTATTTTTATTTTTTCAATTTTATTTTCTAAAAGCTGGAATTCAGCATTTGGGTCATTTGGACTAACACCGTCTTTTGCATTTGTTTGATTTAGTTGATAGCCACATACTTCTGCCATAACCTCTAAAGTTTTTGCTTTTACAGTTTGACCGGTATTTTTTCTATTATTTCCAAAAGTTGCCCTAGTGATACCGGTTTGCTTTTCCCATTCATAGTCGGTCCATGTTTTTTTGCTTAGTAAATAAATAAATGTTTCTGAGCGATTCATATATTACCTTATTTTTTGTGGCGAAATGTATTGTACTATACTAAATTATACTAGTTTTATTTATGTAAATAGTATATTTAAGCATATTTAAAGAAATACTTAATGGGTAGGCTGATAATTTATCTTTGTCATTCACTCTCTCCTGCTTGAATGAGCCACCTACCCATTAATATTTAACATGGCTTTTTGTACATGGTATCATAAATAAGTTTTTTGCGATAAATACTGCCACTCTCAATATCAAACACGTCACACTCTCCATAAGGCTTAGCGTATAGATGGAATGTGACTGCGTTATTTTGAAATATATTTTCAACCGAATGAAGATCTGCGGGGCCATCTAGAAAGCCTGGATCGCCTTTTACTGTGTCTGAAATTGTTAACCTAAGAGGTGTTGTTGATTCTAAAGTATAATTTGTAAACTGTAACGTACCCTCCTCTACCCGCATGAAACATTTTTCTCCTTCATGGCCATGAACGGGAGCCTTTTGTCCAGGTCTCCAGCACATGACCAAAAGCTCAAAAGATTCTTCCCTATGTATAAGGTGTCTAGTGTATTTATCGGGATTGAACAAAATATAGTCATGAATATCTTTTTGGGATAATAGTGAGCCTTCAAGTAAATCATACACATCATCTTCAGGAAAATCATGCTTGGAGAGTTTTTTTATTTCGTTTATGAGATTTTCCAATTTAATAATCCCATCTCATTGAATCTGCACCTACAGTTTGAAGAATTCCTTTTTCCCTTACAAGGCCTTCAAGGTCATTGAGCTCGGAGGGAAGAAAGTCGGTAAAGTTTTCCATCCCTTCTTCCGTTATCACAATGGTGTCCTCATATCTTAAATACAAATTTTCTTCCGGAACCCACATTTGAGGGTCAACTGCAAAAACGTGTCCTATTTTTAGTGGACCATTTCTATATGGACCATCATCATGTACTGCCAATCCAACAGGATGAGATAAAACTCCACCGCCAGTTAAAATCATTTTCTCTGCTGCTTTTCTATAAATATTTTTTGAAAATTTGTATTTTCGCATAAAAGGCTTCATCTGTTCGCGCGCTTCATCTAAAACCTGATCAGTGGTAATGCCAGGCCGAAGAATGTCTAAAATTGTATTTCTATATTCTAATATCACCTGAAGCAATTCTCTTTGCCAGGGAGAAAACGTTCCACTCACTGGCCACATTCTTCCAATGTCACTGACATAATATCTAAAATCTGGAGCATAGTCCATTAAGACCAGGTCACCATTTTTTAGCTGACTGTCATTGCGAAAGTAATGCCCATTGCTAATGTTTTTAACTCCAGAAGCAGTGATAGATCTATATGCCTCCATTTTTGCTCCATTGATAAGGAAAATGTACCTGGCAACCCCATCCAACTGATATTCCCAGACTCCTTCTTCTGTACTTTTAATTGCTTCCATCATTCCGAGACCTGCCAATTGAGAGGCTCTCCTTATAAGCGCAATTTCGTTGGGGCTTTTCACGCTTCTTAGTTTATCAATGATAGGTGTTAAATCTTTCACTGATATTCGTGGGTTTCGGGCTTTTAATAATTCAACCAATTTGCTTTCTCTACTAGTTCGACCATCCCAATGATCTCTTGCGATTGATGCGTTTGCAACCTCCAACTCATAACGACTTTGTCCTTGAGCCTCCGCCGGAGAAAACATTGTATAAATAACATTGCTCCTCTTCAAGTTGGGTGGAAAATTTTCTTTCATTGTATTTGTAGATTCTACTTTATCTACACCCACAAGCTTCATTAGAAGTTGGCCATCATCTGCACTAAGAATTTTACCCTCACTCTTTTCTAACTTTTTGTTTGCTGAAGGGATGTAAAGTGTAACTTTTTTTGTACGACCATCCAACAATAAATAAGAGTGGGGTGTTTCTACGCCAGTAAGATAATAAAATGCATTTGTTTGTCTTGGCATGATGTATCCATTTGGTTGCGGAAAACCCTGGACAATTGCAAGCGCGTTATCTCCGATTTCGTTGAATACAGATTCCCAGCGCTGTTTAAATTCTTCAGCAGGAAAGTCAGTTTGGTAATTGTGCTGTCCAAACACATTTTGGAGAGCAATAAAAGATATTAATAGATACTTTTGTGCTGTTTTTTTTCTATGCAATTTTATTTAATTTAAATTATTAAAAGAAAATACTGTCAATTTTATAGCATATCAATAATCGACTTAAAAAAAATAATAAATTGAGTCTTGATTTATAGAACAGTTTGCCATTATGCTTTATAGTTCTATTTTAGAGAGATTCAACTCAATTAGGGAGAGAGAAATGAATACATTGAACCCATCAATAAAATCAAATCAATATCAATTCTATGGATTAGTTACGCTAAGGTTTTTAATTGGTTGGCATTTTCTCTATGAGGGAATTGCAAAATTGTTGAACCCTTATTGGTCTTCCGCAGCATATCTGTTGGATTCAAAATGGATTTTTTCAGGTATTGCTAAATCAATCGTTTCGAACCCTACCCTTTTAACTATTTCAGATTACCTAAATATGTGGGGACTTACATTGGTAGGAATTTCTTTGGTATTTGGCTTATTCAGCAGATATGGTGCTTTAGTTGGTATGGGTCTAATTATGATGTACTATCTTTTTGCTCCGCCATTGGTTGGGTTGGAATACGGAAAACCCAATGAAGGAAGTTATATCGTTGTTAATAAAAATTTGATTGAAGCATGTGCTTTGTGGGTATTGTATGTTTTTCCTACAAGTCAATATATTGGAATTGATCGTTTCATGAATAATGAAACAAAGAATTAAAGGAGATAAAGATGGCTAATAAAAAAAATAAAACCAATTTAGAGCGTCGCGATTTGCTTAAAGGGCTAGCTGGCGTTCCAGTTGCTGGCTTCTTTCTTCTTAATCTTTGGCAGAAGATTAGAAGAGATAAGATAAAAAAATCAAACTTACTATCAGATCTAGTCCAAGAAAAGAAAGCGCCAGCGGTAGTAAAATCGGTATCAAACTCGCGTCAATTAAATATTGGAATAATTGGTTATGGTGGTCGCGGTGGGCATTTAGTTCGTGGAGCAGGGTTTGCAACAACAGCTTGGACCGATAAAGCATCTGAAAATGCTCGAAAGAATAAGCTTGATAAACAATTCGAGACTTTTATGACCCAAGAAGATTTGAACTGCTCATTGGTTGGGGTTTCAGATCTATTTGATGTCAGAGCAGATCAAGGGATTGATGCCTCTAAAAATGAAACACGTCCTGGGGGAAAGCCAGCTGTAACAGCAAAAAAATATCCCCGCTATCAAGATATGTTAGCGAATGATGAAATTGATGCAGTTATTATTGCAACTCCTGATCATTGGCACGCAAAAATAGTGATAGATGCTGCAAAAGCAGGAAAACATGTTTATGTTGAAAAAGGATTAACTAGAACCTTTGATGAAGCGGTTGATATCTATGATGTAGTTAAAGAAACTGGTATCACATTTCAACTAGGTCATCAAAATCGTCAAGTTGAAGCAAACGAAAAAGCAAAGCAAATATATCGACAAGGCTTATTGGGTCCCGTTAACCTAGTTGAAATTGCAACTAATCGCAATTCTCCCTGGGGTGCATGGGTATGGAATATTCATCCCAAAGGGAATGCCAAAACAATTGACTGGGAAACATTTCAAGAACCTTCACCAAATAAAATCCCATTTGGAGAAGAGGCTTTGAAAAGGTTTTTTAGATGGCGTTGTTGGTTTGATTATGGAACAGGCCTTTCAGGCGATTTATTATCACATGATTTTGATGCCATTAACCAAATTATGGATATTGGTATACCAAAATATGCTTCTTCAACTGGGGGTGTTTATTTTTACAAAGATGGGAGAGATGTGCCTGATACGTGGAATGCTACATTTGAGTATCCTGACCATAAAGACGGGGGATTGACCCTACTTTACAGTGCTACTCTTTCAAGCGCTAACCCCAGAGGAAACAGAATTATGGGGCATGATGCAACAATGCAAATGGGAGGTCAAAGTGGTGGAGGATCCATTCATGGCTTTGCTGTTACAGCTGATGAGTATTCTACACAGTATAAAGAGCGACTTAATAATGGCATGATTAACCCCAGCTATCCAATTATGACATACTCACCTGGATCAAAAGATATTGACGGAGTTACTTCAGCTACCTCTAAATATTTTGCAAACAAAGGTCTTCTCTACACATATCGTGATGGTAAGCGAGTTGACCCAACACATCTTCATGTAAAAGATTGGCTGGATTCTATTAGAAATGGTACCCAGCCAAGATGCAATGTGGATGTTGCGTATCATGAGGCAGTTGCATGCGCGATGGCAACAGAATCTTACCTAACTGGTAGACGAGTTGAATACGATGCAAAAAATCGTAAGCTCATTTAAATATCTAGAAATATGACGAATAAAATACGTTTTTCTATTATGATGTTTCTCCAGTATGCTATTTGGGGAGCATGGACAACTGCTTTAGGAGCGCATCTTGAAAAAATTGGATTCTCTGGATCTGAGATTGCTGGTATTTATGGATGTATGTGGCTTGCATGCATTGTGGCGCCATTTATTGGAGGGCAAGTAGCAGATCGCTTGATGCAGTCGCAGCAGTTTTTGGGTATTGCCCACATTATTGGAGCGTTCCTTCTTTATCAAACTTCTATTCAAACAGATTTTGCTCCTATGTGGTGGTACATGATGGCGCATTGTCTTTTGTATGCCCCTACATTAGTTTTAACAAATTCTATATGTTTTCGGCATTTAGGGAGTGCTGATGAAGAGTTTGGTAAAATTAGAGTCTGGGGTGCTATTGGCTGGATTGCTATTGGTTGGATAGTTACATTTATTAGAACCAATTGGCAAACAGAAAACCTTGCCGGAATGAGCGATCTGCTTATGATTGCTGCTGTTGTTTCTGCTGTAATGGGTGTTTATAGTTTTTCTCTACCGAAAACAGAACCTATAAAAAACTCTCAAGACCCTCTAGCGTTTATCAAAGCCTTTAGTATGTTAAAGGATAGAAATTTTTTAATATTTATGCTTGTAGCTTTTGTGGTTACTACTGAAATGCAGTTCTATTATATTCCTACAGGACCATTTCTTCTGGATATGGGCGCCACGGAGGCTTGGTTAACAGCCACTAAAACAGTAGCTCAAATTTCCGAGGTACTTGTTTTAACCTTTTTATTACACCTATCAATCAGAAAAATTGGTGTTCGATGGACAATGTTTATAGGAATTATGGCATGGCCATTAAGATATCTTTTATTTATGATTCCAAGCTTGCCCGTAATTGTTGCAGCCCTTTCATTGCATGGGTTTGGCTATGCTTTTTTTATGGTTACTGGAAATATCTATACCAATAAAAAAGCTACAGATGACATGCGTGCCTCAGCACAGGCTCTATTCATATTTGCTACATGGGGTATGGGCAATTATCTTGGAACATTATTTACTGGATATATCTGGGATACCTTCAAAACACCATCTGGCGAAACAATCTGGTGGCAGTTCTTCTTAGTGCCAGCGACATTGTGTATAGTTATGGGTTTAATATTTTTAGCATTTTTTAGAGATGATCCAAAAGTAACAGAAGAAGATTTAAAGGGGGTGTAGTGCCTAGTAATCATAAACATTTGGGAATAGGTTTTGTAGGTGGTGGATTTATAACTCGATTTCATATTCAATCTTTAACGGGAGTAAGGAATGTGGATGTAGTTGGTGTTATGTCCAGAACAAAAAAATCAGCTGAAGAATCTGCTAGCCTTGCTCGAACTATTGGTGTTGGAAATAATGCCAAAGCATATAATACAATAACTGAAATGATCGCTGATCCTGAGATAGACGCTCTTTGGATATGTTCTCCAAATTTTGCTAGAATAGAAACATTTGAAGAAATAGCAAATGCAATTTCAACTGGCAAAGGTGAGCTTATTGGGGTAACCTGCGAAAAACCCTTAGGTAGAAATTACCAAGAAGCGAAAAAGGTTGTTGAACTGACAAAAAGTGTTGGACTTTTAGATGGTTATCTTGAAAACCAAGTTTTTTCTCCATCCATTACAAGAGGCAAAGAAATTATTTGGGCCCGAGGTGCTTCCACAACAGGCCGGCCATATCTTGCTCGAGCTGCAGAAGAGCATAGCGGTCCTCATATGCCTTGGTTTTGGGAAGGGTCATTGCAAGGAGGTGGTGTGTTAAATGACATGATGTGTCATTCTGTAGAAGAAGCACGATTTATGTTAACGGAGCCAGGAAAACCTCGCGATTCAATAACGCCAATAAGTATTAGCGCACATATGGATTGTTTAAAATGGCAACGACCGGAGTATGCAAAAATTTTATCAGACAATAGTAATGGTGAGACTGATTATTTAAATAAACCATCTGAAGATTTTGCGCGCTCTTTAATAGAATACCTAGATGAGGATGGGAATAAATTGATTGTTGAAACAACAACATCGTGGTGCTTTGTTGGAGAAGGTTTAAGGCTAAGCATGGAACTTTTTGGACCAGAATATTCAATGTTCGTTAATACTCTAGACCCAGACCTTAAAGTATTTTTTAGTAGAAAAGTAACTGGGAGTGAAGGTGAGGACTTAGTTGAAAAGCAAAATGCTGAATCTGGCGGAATGCCTGTGGTTAGCAATGAAGCTGAAGTATATGGGTACACCGCAGAAAACAGACATATGGTTGAATGTTTTCTAGCAGGAAAAAGGCCTTCAGAAAACTTTGACGATGGTCTAGATGTGACTCGATTATTAATGGCTGCATACATGAGCGCAGAACAATCCAAAACGATTAAACTTCCAAACACAGATATTGAAAACTTTATACCCGCAGTTTCAAAGGGAGAATGGAATCCAAAAAAATAATGAAAAACTTAATACCTATTTTAGTATGTATCTTTATGTTCGGATGTGAATCGCAATCAGGCTGGACATACCTTTTTGATGGCAAAACAGTTAAAGGGCTTCGTGGCTACCGCCAAAATTCTTTTCCAGATTCTTGGGAAATTGTTAATGGAACAATGAAGACGAAACCAGATCACGGAATTGATCTTATTAGCGAAGAAGTCTTTGAAAATTTTGAACTTGAACTTGAATGGAAAGTTGCTATCGGAGGAAATAGTGGAATTTTTTATTTTGCTACGGAAGAAGGAGACTATATTTGGCAGTCCGCTCCAGAGATGCAAGTTTTAGATAATGAAGTTCACACAGATGGTAAAAACACATTGACTTCAGCTGGAGCATTGTATGCATTGATTTCTCCTAATAAGGATGTTGTAAAACCTGCTGGAAAATACAATAAAGTTCGAATTAAAGTTTTGAATGACAATGTAGAGCATTGGCTTAATGGGGTAAAGATTGTTGAATATATTTATCAAAGTAATGCAATGTGGAGACTTGTTGATAAAAGCAAATTTAAAACAATGCCTCTTTTTGCTAAAGCCTCAAAAGGGCGAATTGGCATCCAAGGCGACCACGGTGAAGTTTGGTACAAAAATATTAGAATTAGAAAGCTTTAATTGAAACGAAGAAAGTTTATAAAAGATGCTTCTTTTCTTTTAGGCGGGCTATCTATATCTAGCTTTAGTTCTCCTTTTTTTTCAAGCTGCTCGAATCAACAATCATTTAAGATTTCTTTAGCAGAGTGGTCTTTACACCGTGAACTGTATTCAAAAAAAATAGATCATTTAGATTTTATTTCACTAGCAAAAACTGAATTTGGTATTGATGCAGTTGAATATGTTAATTCGTTCTTTTTCGAAAAAGCTGAAGATCAAGATTATCTTAATAGAATGAAAAAAAGGGCGAATGATCATGGCGTAAAAAGTCTATTGATTATGTGTGATAATGAAGGGAACCTTGGGGATCCAAATAAAAGCAAAAGAATTCAAGCCGTTGAAAACCACTATAAGTGGGCTGAAGCTGCAAAATTTTTAGGTTGCCATTCTATTCGGGTGAATGCTAGAGGTGATAATAGTCTGGCCTATGAAGAACAATTAAAATTAGCGACAGATGGTCTGAGCATGCTTGTTAATTTTTGTGATGACATAAATCTTAATGCTATAGTTGAAAATCATGGAGGCCTTTCATCAAACGGTGATTGGCTTTCGAACTTAATGAAAACAGTTGACCATCCAAGGGTAGGAACTCTCCCAGATTTTGGGAACTTTATGATTGGACCTGATGAATGGTATGATCGTTATAAAGGAGTTGGTGAACTTATGCCCTACGCAAAAGCTGTTAGTGCAAAAAGTCATGAATTTGACCTTGATGGAAATGAAGTCAGAACAGATTATTACAAAATGATGGATATCGTTTTAAATCACGACTACAATGGCTATGTAGGTATTGAATATGAAGGAAACAAGCATTCAGAGTATGACGGAATTCATCTCACTTCTAAGCTTCTACGAAAAATACAAGAACAGAATTCTTAAGCTCTTTCAAAAACTATTAATAAAATATCAATGATTTATTAACCGTTTGTTTATTTTTTTTTAAATTTTTTATAATAGTTTTAATTGTAAATATTATTACAAAACTTGTGGCTTTGATGATTATAAAACCTCTCTCCTTTTAAAATTAATTGAAGCCACAATATTTAAGTAAGATATTTTTTTACCTCTTTCCAGCTACCTGAAAAAATACAACGGTCTTTCTTCTTTTCTAATTGATAATGATACATTTTATCATAATAATTAGTAAGTAACTCATGAATCCAGATATGATGACTTTCTCGTGAGTCTTTTTGAAAGGCGATTTGAAGCTGCTCATTTATTTTTATAAAATTATCCATACCCAACCTCTTTGATATTTTAGATAATTGATCACTTAGCTTGCTCTTTAAATCATCATTAGTTTGGTTTACTAATGCATCATGAACATATTCTTTATAAATATGATCAACTCGTACGTCAATTGGTTCATTAATTATTACAATTTCCGAACTTATTATTCTATTGTAAAACTTTTCAGGAATAACTAGTCTGCCTATCGTTCGAGACTCATCCTCAAAAATAACAGTTTTATTTTTAATCTGTACGTAATTACATGCGAGACTATTCTCGAAATCTATTGGTGATGGCTGCGGTGTTTCAAATCCGCCAAATGCTGAACCTCTGTGGTTAGCCAAACCTTCTAAATCAATTCCATTATTCAATAAAGAAATAATGCCAGTTTTGTTGGTGCCTGTCATTCCAGCTATTACTATCCATTTTTTTTCATCGGAACAAGCTTTATCAATGAAATCTAAACATTCATTCCTTAAAGACTTAAATCCTCCCTCAATCTTGGGTATGTTGACTCCCTGCTCAGCAATCCATTCTTGAGCAATTTTTGAACGTTGACCTCCGCGTGCACAATAAATTTGAGCAGATGGATTATCACTTATAAAATTCAACCATTTCTTAACGCGTTTCTCTTTTAAATCTCCTGATACTAAATTAAATCCAAGATCAGTTGCTGGTCCCGATCCAAGTTTTTTATAGGTTTTACCAACTTGATGTCGCTCGTCGTCAAGTAATATTGGAAGATTTACACTCGTTGGCAGTGACCCTTTTTTAAACTCAATAGGTGCCCTAACATCAATTAATGGTGTTTGTTTTTCTAGTAAAGAAATTAGCATACTCAGATTAAATTAAATCTATTATCTCACATCATTCACAATATAAATACGATGAATTTTACTAAGTTTTTGATTGTTGGCCTTCTAGGTACTATTACGAATATATCTATTTTTTATCTTTTTGTAGATAGGTTATTCTATCCCCCTATACAAATATCAATCATAGGATTCATTTTTGCAAGTATTCAAAATTATATATTAAATAATAATTGGACGTTCACCATCAAGGATAAGAAACGCTCCTTGACAAAATTAAATTATTTCAAATATCTATCTGTATCAATACTTTCATTAGGAGTGAATCTAAGCGTTTTGCAATTTGTTTTAAATCAATACATGCCAGAAATCAAGGCTTTTGCTCAGCTTGTAGGTATAGCATCTGGAACGCTGGTAAACTACCTAGGTGTCAAAAGATGGATTTTCAATGAAAAATAGAAACCTTTTTTCGCTTTCTGTAATTGCAATATCTATAATTCTTTTTTTTATTCGAATTGTTTTCATTTCAAATACACTTCTTGTTGACGATGAAGCTTATTATGCAATGTACGCAAGGCACCTATCTTGGGGATACATTGATCATGGTCCAGTTGTAGGATTTGTAATTTGGATTTTTACACTATTTAATGAATCAAGTTTTACTGTAAGACTTAGTTCAGTATCTCTAATGACACTTACATCATTTTTAGTGTATTACTATGGTAAATATATAGTAAACAATAAGATTGCTTTAGCAATGTCAATATTGATTTCTGCAAATTTAATGTTTCACACTAATTCAATAATCATAACTCCGGATGCACCTTTAACATTCTTTACTATCAATGCTATAACTTTTTATTATTTAGCTTTTTTTAAAAGCGAGAAGTATATCTATCTTGGAGGTCTGATGCTTGGTTTTGCCATGTTATCAAAAATATCTGCTCTTTTTCCTGCAGTTGGAATCTTTATATTTCCTTTTTTAGTAAATGATTTGAGAAGCTGGACAAAAAACATTCATTTCTACGGTTCGTTTCTTTTATCGTTCATAGTTTTTCTACCTTTCGTGGTTTGGAATTTTCAAAATGATTTTGCGTTTGTGAGGTATCAAGGATCACATATAATGGAGGGTGGCGGTATAAATGATTTTATAGAATTATGGCTAGGAGTAGCTTTGCTAATTGGTCCTATGTATTTTTTTCATTCTGCTGTAAAACCTCTTATAAATCTTTTTAGATGGAAAGATATTGGGCCAGAAAAGAAATACTTTACACTGGTAACTGTTATTCCACTCCTGTATTTTATTTCACAGTCATCCTTTTCAAGATTAGAATTAAATTGGGTTGCTCCGATTTTTTTTGGTGGCTTATTCCTACTGGGATTGGAAATAAAATCCACACAAAAGACCTCTAAGAGCTTCAAATTTCAAATTGGATATTCACTTGCATTGATTTTTTTGATTATGGCTCAGTCTTTTTATCCAATTCTTCCATTGAAGGGTAAATCTGATCCAACAAATCGATACTATATGTATTCTAACTTGATTGATGACACAAAAAAAATGTTTTTAGATAATCCTGAATTATCAAAACTGAGAATAGTAAGTAATGAGTTTCAGATTCCATCAATAATTAATTTTTATTTAAATCCCAAAAATGAGGCCATATGCCTTTCTATCGATTACCATGAAACACTTTATTCTTTCCTTTACGACCAAAATGATATAAAGGGAGATAGCTTTATATATATACATGATAAAAAAGATTTTCCAGGAAAATTAAAGCCATACTTTGATAGCTATACGCAGATACTATCTTCCGAGAGATATAGAAACAACGCACCTATAGCAAAATATTCAATATGGCTGGTAAAAAATTATTCTGGTAAAATATGAAATTTTGACTGCAACTCAGGTAATTAAACCCTAATGTTTAGTTCCTATTATTTTAAACTAGCTGTTATCGCTGTAAACAACTTTTGGTTTAGTGAATGCATCTCGGGCAAATCGCCCAGATTCAGGAATTCCTTTGCCTGATTGCTTCCATCCTGAAAATGGCATAGCTACATCTCTATATGGAGTTGGGAGATTAACGTGACATAAACTTGCATCAATCTCTTTTATAAAAGTTTCTGCAATTTTATTATCAGCAGTATATATTGAAAATGACAACCCGTACTTTCCAAGATTAGAAAATGAAATAGCAGATTCAATATCTTTTGTTTTAAAAATATTTATTATTGGGCCAAAGATCTCTTCAGAGGCAATTTCCATTCTATCATTTACGTTGCTAAGGAGCGTAGGGGAAAAGAAATAACCATCTTTATTATCAGATTTAATCGATTCTCCTCCAATTATAACTTCAGCTCCTTGTTCCACAGCGCGCTCTACATAATTTTTCATTTTATTAAGTTGAGGCAAATTGTTTAATGGGCCCATATCTGTTGTTGTAAAAGATCCATCACCTACATTAATATTTTTAACAGCTTTAATCAAAGATCTCATTACGTTGTCATAGATATTTTCGTGTATTACTAACTTGCTTATTCCTGTACACCATTGTCCAGCACACGCCATTCCGCTTGCAACCGTTGCTTCAACTGCCTTTTCAATCTCAGCATCATCCCATATTACCAAAGCATTTGATCCGCCCATCTCAGCTTGATACCTAATATCATTTGATCCTATTTCATTCTGGATCAATTCTCCAGTATCGGTTGACCCAGTGAATGAAACAATCTTTAGAGCTGATGATTCCATTAAGGATGGTCCAACAATACTCCCTTCACCTAGAACAAGATTAGCAACTCCATTGGGAAGCGAAATATTATCAATAAGCTCAAAAAGGAAGATTGAAGTCAGTGAAGAAAATTCAGAAGGTTTCAAAACGATCGTATTGCCACATATTAAGGCTGGTATCATTTTTCTAATCACTGTTGACAATGGAAAATTCCATGGCGTAATGAGTAATGCAACACCTAGCGGTTCATAATACAATTTATTGTTTTCAATGCTCTCATAAAGATTGTGCATTAAAAATTCAATCTGATAATTACCTTCTAGTATAGCGGCATCAACCTCACCCGTTGATTCTTTAATGGTTTTCCCATTCTCAAGGGTTATAAGTTGACTCAATGATTTTTTATTTTTCTTTAAAGATGACATTAGATCTTTTAAAAGACTAATTCTATAATCAATTGATGTTGATTTCCATTTTGTAAAAGCATCATCAGCGGATAAAATAGATTTTTTAGCATTTTGTGGAGACGCGAAATAAATTTCTTTAATATTTGTGCTCAAGTTAGCGGGATTCTGCAATATAATTTTTTCATCTGTAGCAGACCATTGACCATTTATGTAACTACTAGATTGATTTACTATTTCGGTCTTCATTTGGTTTAATAATTCGAAATTGTCATAAATACAGCAAACTAAAACTTTACGTCTTTTAGTTCTACTTCACCTATGTTTCGAACGCTGAATGTTATTGTAGGATGTGTACTTGGTGCAATGATAGCGTTTAACACTTCGAACTCTAAATTAAAATCAGAAATATTTTTTCCTGATACAATAGAAAGCTGCTTTACTGAATGAGGTTGTATTTCTACTAAGTCGCTATGTTGATAAAAGTCATATGGAGATTTGTTTTTTAAAATGAATCTCGAATCTGAATGATTTTTTATCTTTACTATTCCTAATTCATAATCCTTGTAAAACCCTGCTGAATCAATCGTAAGCGATGCATCAATTAATGGTGCAATCCATTCATTTTTTCCAATTAAAATATTTTTAAACCAAACTACTGTTCTCCCCTGAAAAAGAGATCGTTTAAGATCTTTCAGATTCTTTCTCTTAGAGAAAACTAGGGTTACAGGTCTGTGTCCACCTTGCGGTATTTTATAATCCCAATCCACAAGGTTATGAACATCAGATGTTCCGATCATTGTAAGGTCGTGATCTAAGGCGACCTGTATAGCTTGATCAGAATATGTTCTTTCATTTGTCACCTCAATTCCGTGTAAAAGTCGCTTATTTATTAATTCTTCTACTTCTTCATAAACTTTTACAGATGCATCTTTACGCTGCCCTATCCAGTGAGGATGATTCCAGAACGTAAAAGCACCCTGCTTTCTGGCAGCTTCATAAGACTTTATGTAATCATCGTTCATGATTTTATTTACATCTTTTACGAAAATTGCGTTTGAATGACCGGGTGGCATACTTTTCGTTATTTCTGTACCAGCAATTACCAAAAGCTCGCTTTTTTTGGCATATTTTTTCGTTAGGTCATAGCTTCTGTTTCTGTCAGGATGTGGAATATCCTCTTTATATGGCTGGTATTCAATATGCTCTGTTACCGCAATAGCATCCAAGCCATCCTTGTTTGCTTCAGCTACTCGAATGCTTGGCCAAACGCTACCATCAGAAAAAACAGTATGGGTGTGCAAATCGCAGATTAATGTTTTATATCCTTTAATATCTGGAAAAGATATTCTTCTATCCGCATCGGAATGCGCATGTTGTCCAAAGACTAATTGAAATAATATAAAGGCTATAAATGAAAGTCTTTGCATATTGTTATTTATACTTTTTGTCTAAGTATAAAATCATAGTTACAATTAAAATCGTAGCGAGTATTGACCCTTCAAAACCAAATGCGCCTCCCGTAATTATTTCATTGCCTTTAATAGACTGACCAATTATACTTTTTGTTTCGATGCCGCTTACCTCAAAACCAAAAATTGGACCTTGAAAAAAATTCCATGTTAGGTGCATGCCAATGGGAAGCCATAAATTTTGTTTATGAATATAGTAAATACCCAAAACAATGCCTGCTAAGAACAGATTTATTACCGAAAGAAAGCTAATATTTGGATTCAATAGATGAATAGACATAAAAATAACAGATGAAATAGATAAAGCAGCGTAGCGATTCATAGACTGCATTAGGTTATTTAATACATACCCTCGCATCATTATTTCTTCATGAAAAGAAACAACGATAAATAAAGCTAAATATAAAATTATACTTATAATTGAAAATGAAAATCCATCAATAGATAGAAACCCTAGAATAAATAAGATTAAAAATCCTAAAGCAATCATCCCTGCTCCCAGCATCAAACCCAATCGAAGGTCGTTTTCATATCCTTTTAATGTTAAGCCGATCGATTCTAAAGGTTTTCTATCAATAAATCGTACAAATAACCACACGCATAACATCACAGATAAAAATTCAATTATTTTTAATGGCAAAAGAAAATTCACACCTTTAACTGCATTGGTGATTTCTTCTTGATTTGAAAGAGCATTTAAATCAAAACCAGTTGAAAGTAAAACAATAATAAGCCCAATTCCTGCAAAAATCTGAGAAGTAATGAGCGATACAATAAAAAAGAGTGTGGCCCTGAGCCAACCGGATTTTATTCTGGGAGATAATTCTGACATACTAACTCCTTAAATGATATTAAAAAAAAAGGGGAGCTTTTCAGCTCCCCTTAGTTTAATCATAATTAATCAAATAAGTGATTGATAATTATAGACCCTTTGTTTCTGCTTCAGGAAGAGGAAATGAATCAAATACTTTATCTCCTCTATCTGAGCGATCATTGGGAAGTGATCCTGTTTTACTGTATCGACGCATGTCAACCCAGCGATGTCCTTCCATGAATAAAGAATATCTCTTTTCATGAAGAAGCTGATCAATTCCACCAGTTGATACAGCGGAAAGTCCGTGGGCTGATCTAACAGCGTTTATTTCTGTTAAACCGTCACCACCTTTACCAATATTTGCTTCAGCTTTAAGAAGAACTAGCTCCTCATTGCGAACAACTGCAATTGGATCGTATGCTCCGCTCCAAACTGAAACAGCTAGATTGCTCTTGAGCCCATCATATGTAGTAGTGTCTGCGCGCTCAACAACTTTAGATGTATAACGAGGGTCCCCCGCTTCGGCATCTGTCTTAAAGGACATATGCGCCATCGTTCTTACATAACTTGCGTTGGGATTTTCGTACATCCCGTTTGCGTTATCCCCTTGACCCGATCCAAATACATGATAGACGCCTTTATCCATACTTGCAGCAGGATCCATAAAGGATTGACCAAGTGCAGTAAGAGCTACATCCCATTCACCCATATAAACGGCAACACGTCCGCGGAGCGCACGGTTAAACTGTTTAAATGTAGAGGGTGTATCAAAACCTGAAAAGCCTGAGGACAGCTTAAAGGAAAAAGCGGTTCCTGCTCCATCAAGCGCTGTGCTCGCTTCATCTAGAAGCTTAGCAACTTCAGTAAAAGCTTCAGCTTTGGTTGCAGGATTTGAATCAAGTCCATTATATGGAGCTATCTTTACGCCATTATTATTTTGCATATTTAACGCTAATAATAATTGATAGGCTTCAACTGTTTTGGCAAATCCCTCAACGCCTTTGTCATCAGATTTTTCCATAAGGAGTCTGCTGTTTTTAACTACTCTATATCTTGAGTTCCAAGATGAGTAGACAACAAATCCACCAGGATCTAGAGGTCCGTGAATAAGCTCACCTGTATAGCGCGGATCGGCAGGCTCAAAATGATATGCCTCCCTCCCAACGCTGCTAACACCAATTAGATAGTTAGATAGGCTTGCGCGCATTCCAGCTTCAGCACCTGTTACCAGAGACTGAACTGTCGCTGAAGCAGTTGAAGGTGAATTGGGATCAGGAAAATCCAAGTCTTCACATGCTGCAGCAAATAAAAATAATGGAAGAATATATTTTGTAAATTTCATTATTCTACCTCCTTAAAAGCTTACGTTAAGAGTTAAATACATGGACTTAGCGAGTGGATAAGGTCCGGTATCAACTGATCCACCAACACCTACGTTTCCAAACTGACTTACGTCAGGATTCCATCCAGTATACGGAGTACTTTGGTACAAATTTCTTCCAGTGAATCCAACTTGAACGCGATCAACGTTTGCTGACCCCATCAACGATTTTGGAACATTATACATTACTGAGAGCTCTGATAGTCTAAAGTATCCAGCATCTTGGACGTAAGGTGTTGTTACCGATCCAAGGTTGCCAGTTCTATAGGCACCATTACTAACTTGACCATCAGGATCAACATCCATATCATCATAATCCACAGAAGTTCCACCAAGGTCTGCAATTAACTCTTGAAGATTTACATTCTGACCGCCTTTTTTCCAATCAAAATGGGATACAACTGAAAAATCTCCGAAAGATACTCTATTATTGAATCCCATCATGAAATCAGGTGATTCATTTCCTAGCTTAACGTGATTGCCGTTTGCATCTAGTTCTGCACCAACAATCGTATGAGGATCCCATCCTTCTTCGATTCGGTAAGCGCCTAAAAATGTTGCAAACCCACCTGTATTATATGGATCTACTTTCAGTTCAGTTATTTCAGCCTTTGATGTATAATAAGTTGTTTTGGAAAGCCAGTTCACGCTCTTTGAACGAACCGGGTTAAGCGTTACTCCTAATTCAACACCATCAGTGGTCATTTTACCTGCGTTTGCCCATTTTGTTGAGAAGCCTGTTGAAGGTGCTTCTTCAACTTGCAAAAGCAAGCCTTCTACATTTTGATTGTAAACGGTAAATTCAACACCGACCATTTTGTCAAATGCAGAAAAGTCAACACCAAATTCAGTCTCAGTAGTTCTTTCAGGCTCAACGTCTTCAAATCCCGCAACTCCACCAGAAACTAAACCTCCCATGCCGCCAATATTATATGGTGCCATTGAAGTGTATTTAGCGGTTGGAGGAGGAAGATTTCCTGTTTGACCAAAAGCTAAGCGTACTTTTAAATTATCAAAAACACCTGCCATTGAACCAAACTGATAAGATCCTGCAACTTTAGGATACCAGTTGAATTCATCGGTTTTACCAAGTGTACTACTTTTGTCTCCACGCATGCTTGCAGCAACGTACACTGCATCACCAACCTGGAGCTCTTCTTGTACAAAAACTCCTCTATCCTGCTGAAATCTTCTAGATTGAAGCGTGGATGTTGAAGCAGATTGATCGATATTAGTTTGCGTAACAACCATACCAGAAGCCATGATACTGGAATAATTCCAATCAAGTGTTTCATAGCTAATACCACTTGTAGTTGTTGATTTTACATCACCAAAAGAAGTTCTAAATACACCATTAAAATTGACGTTTGTATTTAGACTGTGTGTATTTGATAATACTGACTGACCTGGATTGTCTTTACTTTTTTCATCCTGAAGCTCAGGTGGTGAGAAGATTTCATTCAACTGTCCAACATAATCTCCACTGAAAACAGAGTTTAATGAAAAACTAGATGATCCTGTTCGAAATACCGTATAGTCAGCAGAAACACTTCCAGTGGCTCTATTAACCGTTTCCTCATTCGTTAAAACCTCAACGGTATGTAATGGGTTGGAAGGGTTGGTAGGATGATCTGGCCAGCTACCATCTGCATTTTGACGAATATCTACAAAATTAGGAGTGAAACCAAATGAGAAATTATAAGACTTATTAGTGTTATCATTTCCTGTAATTCCACGGTCAGATTTGGTTCTAGCTAAATAAGCAGTACTGGCTATCTTAAATCTATCAGAAACCCTGTGATTCATGTTTAGACGGCCCGAAAATCTTTCATAAAACCTATTCTTAACAATGCTTTTTTCGTCTAAATACTGCGTTGAAAGATAGAATTGAGTCTTGTCACTTCCTCCGCTTAAACTAACAGAAGTTTCTTTTAACGCACCGGTATTTCCATAAAGCATATCTTCGTAGTCGTAAGTTTTAAAACCATTGCCAGAACGAGTACCCTGATCGGCAACAGAAGCCCCAAATTGATCAACTGCTTCTTGATATGTAAAGTCACGAGTACCGACTTTTTTCATCACAGTGCTTGATCCAAACTTTTGTGAAAAATTCACGCGTGTTTTTCCTGCTTGTCCTTTTTTAGTAGTAATTATAATTACTCCGTTGGTTGCTTTTGCTCCATAAATAGCAGCAGCACTTGCACCCTTAAGAACCTCAACGCTTTCAATATCATTAGGATTAAAATCAGATATGCGGTTAGCGGGCTGACCTTGCGGTCTTGCGCTTCCGGCACCAGTAGCAGCACTAACAACATCGATACCAGATTGATTGGTGTTGTTATTTACAATAACGCCATCAATGACGTATAGAGGTTGCGTTTCACCGGTAATGGTTGATACACCTCTAAGATTAACACTCATACCTCCACCTGGAGCTCCAGAATTGTGTCTTACTCTTACTCCAGCAAATTTACCGTTAAGAGCAGCATCTAGCGTCTGAACAGGTGCACCTACAAGCTCTTCCCCACTAACTGAAGCAACTGCGTTAGCTGCATTTCTTCTTTTAACAGATGAAGCTAGTCCTGTCACAAGGACCTCGTCACCTTTTAAAACGTCAACTGTCATCTCAACTGAAAACGGAGTTGGTGTATCAGAAGATACCTCAACCTCTTGCGTTTCATAACCGATGTAAGAAAAGACTAAAACACCAGAATTTTCAGGAAGTGCGATTTTAAACTCACCTTCCATACTGGTTGTTGTCCCCACATAGGTATCTTTGAGAAAAACCTGGACGCCTGGCAATGTTTCTCCATCTGTGTCAGTTACAGTACCTTGAAATACTGATTGACCAGAAAGAAGGCTAGCAAACACTAAGCTTAGTGTCATTAGTCTCATTATGTTTCTCCTTTAATTAAAATAATAGTAAAAAAAAACCCGCTTTTTTGCGGGCTTTTTAAGTCTTTTGTAAAATTTAAAAATGTCCCGCTACGATGATGTAGATATCTCCAGCCAGCTAATAATCAGCTCGCTAATAATAATTTGAGGAATAATTAATAAATTTTGCACGGCGAATAATAGAAGTATAAGTTTATGGGAGTCAAGCTATATTTTTAAAAAAAGTTAATTAATTTATTTATTATGGTTTTTTTATCTCTTAATATTGGTATATAATAAACAAATAGGATAAAATACAAATGAACAGATTATTCCCTATCGCCGCATTTTTAATTATCATTTCATGTTCTACTGAAACTAAAATTAAGCCTGATTATATCTTATCAGCAGATCAAAAACATAGCAAGTGGAGCAGTACTATTGAACCAGTTCTAACCGTTCCATCGGGGTCAGTTATTCAAGCAGAGACTAATGAAGCCTCAGATGGTCAATTACATAAAGATGCAACACTGGATGATCTAATCAATCTTGATTTTGGTCCAATTCATCCTTTAACGGGTCCAGTGTATGTTGAGGAGGCAGAAGTTGGTGATATATTAGCTGTTGATATTCTTGATATTGAACTTCATGATTATGGCTGGCAAGCTATAGTCTCTGGATTTGGATTTTTATCTGATAGATTCAAAAATCCTAAATTATCTATTCATGAAATTGACAAGAATTCAAAATCAATTACATTTAAAGATAAGGTAAAAATTCCTTTAAAGCCATTTCCTGGTGTTATGGGAGTTGCTCCAAATACGACTGAAATGCTGTCGACTATTCCCCCAAGAGAAAATGGTGGCAATATGGATGACCCGGGCATGGCTGAAGGATCAACTGTTTATTTTCCTGTTTTAGTCAAAGGTGCACTTTTTTCAATCGGTGATGCTCATGCAGTTCAAGGCTACGGCGAAGTGTGTGGTACGGCCCTAGAAGCTCCAATGACATTTACCTATAGATTAAGAGTAATCAAGGATGCTGCACCAATAAAGGAACCCCAATACGAAACAGATGAATTTTATGCGGTTACTGGATTTGGCGCAACTATTGATATTGCTACAAAAAAAGCTGTCAATTACATGGTTGACCACTTAATTGCAAATTATGATATTACAGATGAAGAAGCGTATATGCTTTGCTCACTAGCAGGAGATCTTAAGATAGCTGAAGTGGTTGACGTTCCGCACATGCTAGTAACTATGCATTTTCCAAAGTCGATTCTATCACAGCTCTAGAAAAATCTAAATTTTTGGTCGCGATCCCATATTATACCAAATAAAGGAAAATACGTCTGCATATAATTCCATACGCTGATCCATTGATACACTTCCATGTCCACCTCTTGTCTGAATGCGTATCAATACAGGTGACTCTCCAACATGAAATTCCTGAAGCCTCGCTGCAAATTTAAATGAGTGCGCAGGAACTACTCTATCATCATGATCTGCTGTAGTTACTAAGGTTGCAGGGTAATTTGTATCTGGCTTCAAGGCATGAACCGGTGAGTATTTAAGCAAATACTTAAACATTTCTTTTGAGTCATCTGCGGTACCATAATCATCTGACCAACCAGCACCTGCAGTGAATTGATGATAACGTAACATATCAAGAACGCCAACTGCAGGAATAACTACTTTAAAAAGTTCTGGTCGTTGAATCATTACCGCAGCTACCAATAGACCACCATTGGAGCCGCCTCTAATTGCTAAATATTCGCTAGAGGTATAATTTTCTGAAATCAGGTATTCTGCAGCAGCAATGAAATCATCAAAAACATTCTGCTTGTTCATCTGGGTTCCAGCTTTATGCCATTTCTTGCCATACTCTCCACCACCTCTAATATTAGCGACTGCATACACGCCCCCATTTTCTAGCCAAGCGATATTGGTAGCGCTAAAACCTGGAGTCTGGCTTATGTTAAATCCACCATAGCCATAAAGTATTGTTGGATTAGCGCTATTCCTATCTACACCTTTTTTATATGTAATGAACATAGGAACTGTAGTTTGATCTTTGCTTTTATAGAAAACCTGCTCAGTAATATAGTCACTTGGTTCGAAATCTATTTCAGGTTGTCGATAAAGGCTTGATTCACCAGATTCAATATTATAATTAAATATTGTTGATGGATAGGTATAAGAACTGAAAGAATAATACAGATCGTATTCATCCTCTTTTGCACTAAATCCATATGCGGACCCAATTGCTGGCAGCTCAATTTCACGAATAATTTTCCCATTAAGGTCGTATTGCATAATTTGAGATTTAGCATCTACTAAATAACGTACAAACAAATTTCCACCCCCTGAACTTGGATACATCACATTTTCAGTTTCAGGGACAACATCTTTCCAAGCATTAGGTCTTGAAAGATCTACTGAAACAATGCGACCATTTGGTGCTTCAATATTTGTGTATAAATAAAATGTTTTCTTTTTATTGGTAATGACGCTTGCTCTAGCAAAATAATCTCCTTGTATCTTTATGGGTTTAGAATCAGATAAAGCTAGATCTTTAATATATAATTGGCTCCCACTAGTATTTTGTCCTGCATAAATAGCGAGATATCTCTGGTCTTCAGTAACAGAGCCACTTACATATCTGTTAGGTTGCTTTTTGCCACCATAAACCAACTTGTCTTGCGCTTGAGGGGTATTAAGCCGATGAAAATATAATTTATGATATTGAGTTTTTGCAGATAGTTCACTTTTATTTTCTTCGCTGGGATTGTCATAACTGCTATAGAAAAATCCGTCATTATTTTTCCAAGAAAGACCACTAAACTTAACATCTTTCAGGGTATCTCCAATAATTTCCTTTGTTTTTGTATTCATAACAATGATTTTTCGCCAATCGGATCCACCCTCTGTTATCATATATGCTAACAGTGATCCATCTTTTGTAAAAGATAAACCGCGCAATGCGACTGTTCCATCTTTTGAAAAGGTGTTTGGATCAATAAAGACTTCAGGATTTTCATCCGCACCAATGCGCGTCCTATAAACTACAGAGTGATTTTGAAGACCTGAATTTTTATAGAAATACTCATAATCACCTTCTTTGAAAGGAGCACCAATTTTTTCATAATCATTTAATTTCTTAATTCTTCTCTCTAATTTTTTTCTAAATCCTATCTTACCTAAAAATTTAGATGTTACCTTATTCTGGCTTTTTACCCATTCACCAGTTTCGTTTGACATATCATCTTCAAGCCATCTGTAGGGATCAGAAACCTCTATGCCATGATAAAAATCCGAATGTGTGATTTTTTTTGTTTCAGGGTACTGAATCGAAGTTTCACAGCTCCAAAACATTCCGAAAAGAAAAATAAATGTGTTTCTAATAATTTTTTCTAAAATCAATTTAATCTGCCTCATATATTATTGTAATAATCTTGCCCGAATTAATATCAAATATAGTTAATCTGAGTTCTTCATTTTTTTTAAACTCTGTTATTCTTGCTGGTATGTAGATATCTTTTTTTTCTGAGTACATCATAATGAATTCTCCAAACGGTAAATATTCCCAGTGAAGATTTTCATATTTTTCACCAAAAAGCATTTCTTCTCTTTTATTGTTTGGCTTAAATATTTGATAATCTCTTCTTCTACCGCTTTCAACACGAAGGTTAATTCCATCAGTTATATATCGCTTCATTTTCCATTTTATATTTACAAGATCATCGATTGAAATTTTTTCATCCTGGGAAAAAGAAACAGTAAAGATCGCTATGAAAAAGAGGATTATTTTTTTCATTATTTTATGGTGAGCTTTGCGCAACTTCCTTACTAACTAACTTTACGCAATAAAGACCGCTATACATATCTGTAAAATATATATATCCTTTATAGGGGATAGCACCCCATACATTGGTGGAATTGGGAATATGTCCTTTTGGGTGACTTGACATATAAAATGCAATCTCTCTGCCTTGCCTATAAAGATCCCCAAGAAGATCTCCCGAAATATCTACAATACGTAGTCCACCATTGTAATAAGCCGCTATCAAAGTATCTCCTTGTATCCAATGATTGTGTGACCCGGCTTCGGTTATAGTATAGACAGCTTCCTCTTTTGGGTTTTCGATATCAGTAAAATCTAGAAAATGAAAACCACCTCTTGGCTGGTAGGGTCTGGGTTTTCCTGGATATCTCCATGGGAACCACTCGTCACCACCAACAATATAAAATTTATCTGTTGATTGACTCTTAAAAGGGAATGCAGCGTGATTATGTCCATTGGGATCTTTTAAGTCTGCAAGATGAATCGGATTCGAAGGACTGCCTTGTCCTGCTTTAGCTAAGAGGGGGTTGAATTGTTTTTCTGATCTATTTTTTTCATCAAATTTTAACCCTCCAATGTCAACCGCATGAACACCATCTGCCCAATTTGCGGAATAGGCAATACCATCTTCAATCCATACATCATGTATGGTGTGTCCTGGAGTATCGAGCTCGTAGACTC
>CAJWZD010000016.1 GCA_913049685.1 uncultured Fidelibacterota bacterium | reverse complement strand
CAAAGAGGAAGAAACTCCTGCAGAGGAAGAAGCTCCTAAAGAGGAAGAAGCTCCCAAAGAGGAAGAAACTCCTGCAGAGGAAGAAGCTCCTAAAGAGGAAGAAGCGCCTAAAGAGGAAGAAGCTCCAGCAGAGGAAGAAGCTCCTAAAGAGGAAGAAACTCCAGCAGAGGAAGAAGCTCCCAAAGAGGAAGAAGCTCCAGCAGAGGAAGAAACTCCTGCAGAGGAAGAAGCTCCTAAAGAGGAAGAAACTCCAGCTGAAGAAGAAATTGAAGTAAAAGATGATACTAAATAAACAATAATAACACCGAAGGAGATTAATTATGCAGTCACTTATAGAAACAGTAGTAAAAATGTTAGTTGATAAACCTGATGAAGTAAATGTTGAGGCGGTAGAGTCTGATCAAACAATAATTTATGAATTGACAGTTGGTGATGGAGATTATGGCAAGGTTATTGGTAAAAAAGGCAGAAATGTTTCTGCGCTTCGCACTATCCTGTTCGCTATAAACGCCAAAGAGGGTGGTAAAAGAGCTCGCTTAGAAGTAATCGATGTAAATGAAGACTAAGCTTTTTGCTATAGCAAAAATTACTAAAGCTTCTGGCTTAAAAGGTGCCGTTGGTGTAAAGCCATTAATTCGTCAATTTGATGAATATGTTGATAAAGATCTTTTTATAGGGTTTGATGAAAATTTTGCCAGTGATATTAAGCTGGCAAATAAATATGGTTCTGAAAAAAAACCTCAATTCCTTTTTGAGGGTTTTGACTCTCGACGTGAAGCTGAAAGTATGATTGGAAAAACTATTTTTGCTTCTATAACTGATAAGGACCCTATCAACTTAATATCCCCAGAACTTTTGGGTTCTTCAGTTGTCACTATATCTGGCGATTATATAGGTAAATTAGTAGAAATGATTAGTTTGCCCAATCATGAGGTTTATGTCATTTCTAATAACGAAAAAGAGGTTTTAATACCTGTTGTTTCTGAATTTATTCATTCAGTTAATATATCAGATAAAGCTATATGCATCACACCTGTTGAAGGATTATTGAATTGAAGCAGAAAATAGCAATTATTTCTCCAGTTCCAAATATGATAGAATCTGTGATTGAAAATTCAATGATCAGAAAAGCTGTTACTAATGGGATTCTTGATATTCACATTGTAAACCCAAGAGATTTTTCTAAGGGCAGTTATCAGCAAATTGATGATACGCCATTTGGAGGAGGTCCTGGCATGGTTATGATGGCTGAGCCTTTATTTAAAGCTATAGATTTTGTTATAGATAAATTTTGCGGAGAAGATGGAATGAGAATTTTATATCCATCTCCCCAAGGCGCTCTATGGACGCAAAGCGATGCTGAAGAAACTATGGATATAGAAAAAATTGTTATTATTTGTGGTCATTATAAGGGTGTTGATCAACGTGTTATCGATAAGTATGTTACTCATGAATATTCTATGGGTGACTTTGTTCTTTCATGCGGGGAGATTCCAGCACTAATGATTGTTGATAGCATCGTGAGATTATTACCTGGCGTTCTGAATGATATAAATTCCTCAAAAACAGATACTTTTTCATCTGGACTTTTAGATTCTCCTCATTATACGCAGCCAAGAGAGATTCGGGGTATGAATGTTCCTGAAGTTTTATTATCTGGAAATCATGAGAGGATCAGGAGTTGGAAGAAAAAAGTTCAAATTGAGACTACAAAATTAAAACGCCCTGACATTTGGAAAAAATATTTAAATAATAAATCGGAGTAAAAAGATGAATAAGATTAAACCGATCATAGATCATCAATTAAAAAAAGATTTACCTGAATTTTCTTCTGGTGACTCAATATCAGTAGATGTAAGGGTTGTTGAAGGCGGTAAAGAAAGATTGCAAAAATTTGAAGGACTAGTCATTTCAAAGAAGGGTAGCGATATCTCTGCAACATTTACAATGAGAAAGATTTCGGGTGGTATTGGAGTTGAAAGAATTTTCCCTTTACATTCTCCAATGATTAGCAAAATAGAGGTTAAAAGAAAGGGTAAAGTTCGTAGAGCCAAACTAAACTATATGAGAAAACTGACTGGTGCAAGGGCTATGCGAATTGAAGAAAAAAGATAAATAAAATTAAAGTATGATATTTGCCCTCATTGCTCTCTGGCATTGAGGGCTTTTTGTTTATATGACAAATAATGAAAAAAAAATAATAGCTATCACTGGCGCTAGCCATCTGTTGGTGCATTCACTGATGCTGACTCTTCCAAGTTTAATTCCGCTAATTCGGGATGAATTCAATGTTGGAATCGACGCGTTAGGCTTTGCCGTTTCTATTAGCGCTCTTTTTTTTGGTCTTGGAGCTATCCCAGCAGGCTGGATAGATAGATATCTAGGAAAAAAGAGACTTTTGATGATATATCAATTTGGATCAGCTATCTCAGCCTTGATAGTTGTATCCAGTCAAAATTTCTTTAGCCTGGTTTTAGGTTTAAGCTTTATGGGTCTATTTTGCAGTATCTATCACCCAACAGGTTTAACATTGATTTCACAGCGAATATCAAATGTTTCTAGAGGAATGGCTGTTCATGGCATGTTTGGTTCAATGGGATCTGCATTAGGCCCTCTATCAGCAGTTTTAATTGCGGGCTTATTTTCATGGAGATATTCATATCTATTTTTAGGATTACTAAATATAATATTGTTCGCTATAACCTATTTATCAATTTCATCCAGTTCGCAAATGAAAAGTAAAATAGATAATAATTCAAAGGTTAAAACAAATATACCTGCATTGGTATATTATTTTATTACTAATTCATTTTTGGGGATGGCATACTATGGATTTACTACTTTTATGCCTATTCATTTATCAACAAATACAAATGAGTTTTTACCTGTAATTTCTGAAAATCTTAAAGCAGGATTATTTCCAACAATAGTATTTTTTGCAGGTATGATAGGATCTTTAATTGGAGGAAAAATTGGAAATAGATTCGATAAAAATTTGGCCTTTATGACAATTATCATTATAAATATACCAATTTTTTTTCTTGTTGGGAATGCGGCAAATTTTTCCTTGATGCTTTTTAGTATTATGCTTGGTATTGTATATTTTAGTAATCAACCAATTGGGAATACGCTAGTTTCTGAATTTACTGACAATACGAATCGTGGCTTCATATATGGTTTAGGCTTCTTTATAAGTTTTGGAATTGGTTCTTTTGCTGCAGGGCTGAGTGGAATTGTTGCGGTAAATTTTGGAGTTTCTGCAGTTTTCCCATTTATGGGTTTACTATTATTACCTGGCGCAGCATTTGCCTTAATGATGTATCGAGCAAGCTTGAGATAATTACAATATTATTTAAATGATGAATAAAAATCTATCAAATATACCCTCAGTAAGTCAAATAATGCAGCTTGTTGAGAAAAAAGACTACCACAATAAACGTTATATTAAACTCTTAGTTAAAGAAGAATTAAATCACGTTAGAAAAATTGCTGCTGGTAATAACATAGCTCTAAATCGAAGCAAGATTATTAAAGATATTTTATCAAAAATACCTCTTTTATCTCAATCAAGCATTAGGCCTGTTATTAATGCAACTGGAATTGTCCTGCATACCGGTCTAGGACGATCTCCTCAAAGCAAGAAAATTATAAATAAGGTAGCTAAAAAACTGAATGGGTATGTCAATTTAGAATTTAATCTTGATACCGGTAAAAGAGGTCAAAGGCAAAGTCATATAGCAAAACTTATTTCATCAATAACTGGAGCTGATGATGCAATAATTGTAAACAATAATGCTGCTGCTGTATTATTATCTTTAAATACTATAGCTGAAGGAAAAGAGGTTATTGTCTCAAGAGGTCAATTAGTTGAAATAGGTGGTTCATTTAGAATTCCAGATATGATTGCAAAGAGCGGATGTAGACTTGTCGAAGTTGGAACTACAAATAGGACTCATATTAGTGATTATGAAAATGCAATAAATAAAAACACTGGTGCAATACTATGGGTGCATACTTCAAACTATATAATATCTGGATTTACAAAAGAGGTTAAGATAGAAGAGCTTGTTACCCTAGGGAAGAAAAAAAGAGTGCTGGTAATGACTGATTTGGGCTGTGGTGAAGTCCTAAATCTTTCTAAACAAGGGATTCCTACAAATATCATTGTAGAAGATGTTGTAAAGAAAGGGTCCTCAGTTACTACTTTCTCTGGCGATAAGCTACTTGGTGGACCTCAAAGTGGAATTATTGTTGGTAAAAAACCATTAATTCAAAAAATTAAAAATAATCCAATTGCACGTACGGTAAGGTGTGATAAGTGGACTATAAGCTTGCTTGAAGAGACATTGCGCTCAACGCAAAAAGAATCGATAAAAGACAACTTGACGCTTTCACTTTTAATGTCAAGTAGAAAAAAAATTCAAATGAGGGCTGAAAAAGTTTTTAGATTAATTCCTCCTAAAATCTTTAAAGATTATAAAATTTCTTTAGATGAAACTCTTGTTGAAGCTGGAAGCGGTACTTTGCCCTCAGTTAAGTTTGAATCTGTTGCATTTAGAATTACTTCAAAAAAATATTCAGCCTCTACAATATCTTCACGCTTCAGAAATGCAAAACAACCTGTTGTTGGTTTTATTAAAAATAATAATTTCTATTTAGACTTTAAGTCAATTATTCCTTCTCAAGAAAAGTTTCTCATTCTTTCAATTACTGAAGCTTTAGATTGATCAATACCTTTCAAATTGTAATTGGAACCGCAGGTCATATCGATCACGGTAAAACATCAATAGTAAAGGCTTTAACTGGAACCGATACCGATGTGCTTTTAGAAGAAAAAAAAAGAGGCATGACTATTGATATTGGCTTTGCTTATCTTAATAAGGAAATAACAATTATCGATGTTCCAGGTCATGAAAAATTTATACGAAATATGGTAGCTGGAGTTTCAACAATAAATATTGCATTGATTATTGTTGCAGCGGATGATGGATTAATGCCTCAGACTCATGAGCACATTGAAATTTTAAACTTGTTAAATATTAAGCATGCTATTATAGCTGTTTCTAAGGTAGATAAGGCTGATAAGGGCGCATTATCGATTATTGAAGATCAGATTAGGCAAAGAATTAAGGATACAAATTTTCAAAATGCAAAAATTATTAAAACATCTGTAAAAAACGATACTGGACTAGACATTCTTAAAAACGAAATATTACATCTTTCAAAGAATATTCAAAAAGGTCAAGATAGAGGTATATTTTACATGCCAGTTGATAGAGTTTTTTCTAAAAAGGGTTTTGGGACTATTGTAACCGGAACTGTTTTATCAGGTAGATTAGAAAAGAATTCTGAAATTGACGTTTTTCCAGGTGATGATATTGGAATTGTGAGATCTTTGCAGACCCATGGAAAAGAAACTAATTTGATTAAAATGGGAGACAGGGCGGCTGTAAATATTTCAAATATGGAACATTCTTTATTAAAAAGAGGATCGGTTTTAATTGAAAAAGATCGCATTGGACCAACATCTAAAATAATTGCATATATTAAAATGATGAATATTGAAAATTGGAAAATAGTTGACAAGCAATTAGTGCATATTCATATTGGAACCAGTCGAGTAATTGCTAAGGCAATAACATACGGAGTTGAGGTTTTACCAGGACAATCAGCAAATATCCTATTCGATCTTGATCAGCAAATTACACCAATGTGTGATCAAAGATTAATAATTAGAAGTATATCGCCTATGGTGACTATAGCTGGCGGTAAAATATTAGATAATAACCCAAAATACAGAAAAAAAGAGCTTAAGAAAAATATTCAAAAAATTGAAGTAGATAGCTCAAAAAGGTTTGCTCAGGCACTTGTTCGCAATTGGCGAAAGCCATTGTCGATTACAAATTGGTCAAAAATATTTAATGTATCTCAAAGACAGATTCAAAAATGGATGAAAGATTATGGGGTTGTGGAGTCAGAAAGATTTATTTTTTTATCTGACAATTTAGAGATCTCAAAAAAAGAGATTAATAGAAATTTAAGCAAATTTCATAAAAGCAATAAATTTAAAAAATCAATATCAAAAGACGAATTACTTCATCAGGTTAATTTTGCTAAGGAGTGGTTTGAATATGTTGTTAGTAATATGAAAAGTGATGTGGTCGAAAATGAGGGTGGTCTCTCACTGAAAAGCAATGAAATTATATTAAGCAATGAAGACGCTCTAATAGCTAAAAATATAGAAAATATTTTAAATAAAGCTGGCTTTAGCCTTCTAACCTCAATAAATGTCCATGAAAATCAAAAAAAAGCACTAAATCTTCTTTATTTTTTAAAAAATGAGGGGGTGGCGATTCAGGTAGATTCAGATCTCTGGATGCATGTTAATAGTTATAAAATTTTAAAAAATAAATTATCTCTTCATTTTAACAGAAACGCTAAGTTAAGCGTTCCAGAGCTAAAAGAAACGATTTCCGTAACACGAAAAAATGCAATCCCGATCTTAGAGTTTTGCGATAAAATAAAATTAACTAAGAGAATAGATAATTTCAGAATCAGGGGTGATTATTTGAATGAATGATTATGTGAAACAAATGATAATTTTTTTTATAATTTTATTTTCTTCACTCCCATCAGCTCAAACCTATTGGGTAAAATATGGATGGCAGGTTTTTGAGAGCGCTGGTGACGCCAGAAGTCAATCCTTGGGGTCAGCATTAGCTACAGATGAGGGAACAGCTATATCATCACTCTTTAATCCAGCATCTATAAACATCAATACAAAGCATAATTTACACTATACACATCAAAGCAGACTAGGAGGTATGATAAGCAGTGATCTTTTTGGCATACCACTCAAAAACTTCAAAAGACCACTAAGTCTAATTATCATGCATGAAGGTATAGATAAAATCCCTGATACTAGAGATATGTTGCTAGACTTTGGTTTAGATGGAGTGCCCGGTTCGGGAGACATAGGTGAAGGTAACGGTTTGATTGATGAGGGGGAGAGGCTTGATAAAGAAAAATTATCATTTTTCACTCAGAAACAAACAGGATTTCATCTAAGCACATCATGGGACAAAGGTATATTTTCATACGGTATAGCAATAAAATCTCTTTTTCATAATCTAAGTGAATATTCATCTGCAGGCATGGGTCTTGATATAGGGTTGCTTTCTAGTTTATGGAGAGATGGAAAAGTAGGGCTTTTAATTAGAGACGCAACTACAAGCTGGCAAGTATGGAATAATGGAACAGTTGAAAGATTTAAGCCCATATTAATTGTTGGATTTTCACATCAACATTACTTTGAGAAACCAAAAATTCAATTAATTGGTAGTGCTGATTTCAAGTGGGATACCAATGGAAGCGATAAGCTTATTAAAACATTTAATACAAGCAATACATACACCATGATAGGATTAAATATTAAATACAATGAAAGAATTGAGCTAAGGCTAGGAAAAAATCAAATTAATGCCACTACTTTTGGTGTTGGTTTAAGTTGGAGCGATATTTCTATAGACTATGCATTTGTTAACGAACCAATAAATTCAGGACTCGGGTCAACTCATCTTATTTCGTTGAGTATGAATTCTGATTTTATATTAAAATATATTGAGAAGCTGTAAAACATTATCATTTTTAGTAATTGTTTTAAGAACAGAATGAAAATTGTAATTTATTGAACTATTTTGGAGTAAAATAAATGATTCAAAGCATGACAGGTTTTGGCAGGGCGTCAGCTGGCAAGGGTAGTGAAAAAATTACTGCTAGCATTAAATGCATTAATGGAAAAGTCCTTGATCTTAAAATCAGAGGATTAGACTTAGAATATTCTGTAGAAAAAAGTATTAGAGACTTCCTTTCTGAAAAAATAATTCGGGGAACGGTCTTCATAAATTTTGAACTAGACTCAAATCATAACTTGAAAAATTTTGCGCTTAATGATAGTCGATTAGAGCTATTATTTGAAGCAATATCTACAGTCAAAAAAAAATACGGACATAAACTAGATATTAATAAATTTATAACGACAAATGATTTATTTGTTCTTAATGAATCAAGTGGCATTAGTCCAAAATTAATTCTTAGAGCTGTCAAGGAGGCATCAAGCAAAGTAATTAAAATGCGAAAGGTTGAGGGCGCCGCACTTAGAGATGATATTTTAGATAGGGTAGTTAGCTTAAGAAAAATATTATCTTTTAATGAAAAACAATTACCACTTGAATATAAAAAGAGAATAAAGAAAACTAAGGATAGGGTTTCTGATATATTAAAAGATTTTCAATTTGATGAAGTAAGAATGAATCAAGAAATTGCGCATATAGCTGATAAATCAGATGTTACCGAAGAAATAATCAGATTAAAAAGCCATTTTTCTCAATTTGAAAAAATTTTAAAAACATCGAAACCCGCAGGAAGAGGTCTCAATTTTCTTGTGCAGGAAATAAGTAGAGAAATAAATACAATAGGCTCAAAAAGTTTTTCTGAAAAGATTATTAAAAATATTATTAAGATGAAAGAAGAAGCTGAAAAAATTAGAGAGCAATTACAAAATATTTTATGAAGAATTTAGTGATAATTACCGCTCCATCTGGTTCTGGAAAAACTACCTTATGCAAAGAAATTCTTAAAAAAGAAGATAAGGTGCAGTTTTCAGTTTCTCATACATCAAGAAAAATGCGACAAAATGAAAAAAATGGAATAGATTATTATTTTGTAACTAATGAAGAATTCATCGAAGGTATAGATAAAAATGAATTTATAGAATGGAATTACCATTTTGATTGTTATTATGGAACATCAAAGTCTCAAATTCAGAAATCAATAGATAAAAAAAATCTTATTTTATTAGAGCTTGATGTTAAAGGTGCATTATCTATTCAAAAACTTTATCCAGATCAAACAGTATCAATTTTTGTTGAACCACCAAGCATAAATGATTTACAAATAAGATTAGAAAAAAGAGGTTCAGATTCTGAGAAAATAATAGCAAAAAGACTTCAAAGGATTGAGTTTGAATTATCTCACAAATCAAATTTTGATTTTACTGTAGTTAATGATAAACTTGAAGTCGCTACAAATCAAATTTTAGAAATTATAAGAAATGAAACTAAAGGAGTATCTTATGTCACTTGAGCCAATATCTATTCGAGATATGGAGGACCAATCTGGGGATATATATGAATCAGTAGTAGTTATGTCCAAAAGAGCAAAGCAAGTATTAAGCGATAGAATAGTTGAGGAAATCATTGAATCTAATGATGAAGAAGAAATGGGTATATACGACGAGTTGATTGAAACCAATCCCGATGATTACGAAGAACTTGTAAAACCTACAACTGTATCTGTTAATGAGTTTTTAGATGGGGATATTGATTGGAAAAAAAACGATGAAGATGAATCATAAGTTTGCTTAAGGGCGAAAGCTTTGGATGGCGATAAGAAAAAATATTTTAGACAATTAGAAGATTTGTATGGTGATGAAATATTTTTATCATTGAATAATAATGCAGAAAAATTTCCCACAGGCTTAATTAAGAAAGATGATCCAAATAGATTAAGTATATTTAAGGATAAAATTAAAAACTGCTTAAAGTGCGATCTTGGTAATTTAAGAAAGAATTTTGTATTTGGTTCAGGTGACCCAAATGCATCATTGTTAATTATTGGTGAGGCTCCAGGAGAGCAAGAAGATTTAAGCGGTGAGCCTTTTGTGGGTAGAGCGGGAAAATTATTAGACAAAATGCTTTTAGCCATAAATAGGTCTCGCAATAATGACGTTTTTATTTGCAATGTATTAAAATGTAGACCTCCTGAAAACCGGGACCCAAAAAAAGAAGAGATAGACGAGTGCGAGCCCTATCTGATTAATCAAATTGATTTGATTCAGCCAAAACTCATTGTAGCTTTAGGTAGAATTGCCGGAAAGACCCTTTTGGGTGTGGAAAAGTCGTTGAAAGAAATGAGAGGCGTTTTACATAAATACCACTCTAGGTCATTAATAGTAACCTACCATCCTGCAGCATTACTTAGGAATCCTAATTGGAAGCATGGAGCATGGGAAGATTTTAAATTGATTCAAAAATTATTAGATTAAAAATAAATGCCTAAAGAAGAAAAAATTGAATTAATAGGACAGCCTCAATCAATTGAAGCAGAAGAAGCAGTTCTTGGTTCAATGCTTTTAACAAAGGAAGCTGTAAGCAAAGCGTTGCAATGGCTAAGACCAGCCATGTTTTATAAAGATGCGCATGTTCGAATTGCATCATGTATGGTTGATCTTTTTGATAAAGGTGAGCCGATAGATGCAGTTTCTGTTGTAAATAAATTAAAGAAGAAAAATGAGCTAAAAGGTGTTGGTGGAGCACATTATATTTCTGGACTTGCACAGTCGGTTCCTACTACTGCAAATATAGAGCATTATGCTAAAATTGTTTTGGAAAAAAGTATTCTTCGTACTCTAATCAGTGTTTCGCATGATGTTTCAAAAAATGCCTCCGAGGATAATCAAGATGTTGATGATATTTTAGATGCCGCAGAATCAGCTATATTTAATATTTCAGAAAAAAGACTAAAAGGAGGATTTGATCATTTAGGATCAATGCTTCATAACACATTTAAAGAAATAGATAAAATAGCAGCTTCACCAGGTACTGTTACGGGTGTCGCATCAGGCTTAACCGATTTAGATAATATAACATCAGGATTTCATTCTGGTGAATTAGTTATTGTAGCTGGTAGACCTGGTATGGGTAAAACTGCCTTGGCTTTATCAATGGGCAGGAATGCAGCTGTAATAGATAAAGTTGGCGTGGGAATGTTTAGCCTAGAAATGGCAAATAACCAACTAGCGATGAGGCTCCTTTGTGCTGAGGGTAGAGTAGATAGCCATCTAGTTAGAACAGGAAAACTTCCAAAAAGTCAATGGAAAAATCTAAGTCTTTCAGTTGATCAGCTAGCCAAAGCTCCAATCTATTTAGATGATACTGCAGGTATGTCAGTTTTAGAGGTTAGAGCAAAAGCTAGAAGACTCAAAGCAGAAAAAGACATTGGAATGATTATTGTAGATTATTTGCAATTGATGAGTGGCCCTAAAGGAGTTGAAAGTCGTCAGCAAGAAATTTCACATATTTCCAGATCGCTTAAAAACTTAGCTAAGGAAATTGAAGTGCCAGTAGTTGCTTTGTCTCAATTGTCTCGAGCTGTTGAGAATAGAACCGACAGGCGTCCACAGCTATCTGATCTTAGAGAATCAGGTGCCATAGAGCAAGATGCAGACGTTGTTATGTTTTTATATCGTCCTTGGATATATTCTCAGGAAGATGAGGATAAGGGTAAGGCTCAAGTTATTGTAGCTAAACAAAGAAATGGTCCAACGGGAAATATAAATGTTACATTCATTGATCGATTTGCTAGATTTGAAAACTCGGCTACTATAAGTCAAACCGAATCAGAATCAGCATTCAATGGATAACCCAATATCAAAACTAGTTCCTTTTATTGGAGGTCAATTTCCAAGCACATTCAACAAGCTGCTTCAAAGTATTAAGCACTATGAATTAAATGATGGTGATGAATTAAAGGTAGAACTTTGGAAAGCATATGAATTTGGCTTAAAGCGTCACGAGGGTCAAAAAAGACTTTCTGGAGAACCATATTTCGAAGCTCATTGTGTCGAGGTTGCAAAAATTTTAGCTAGCTGGAATATGGATGTTACTACAATAATATCGGGCATGCTACACGATACAGTAGAAGATACGGACACATCTCTTGAAGATATAAAAAAAGAATTTGGTGATAATGTTGCAGAGCTAGTAGACGGCGTAAGCAAGCTTAGTGGAATCCATTTTACAACTAGAAAAGCTCAGCAGGCAGGCAATTTTATGAAAATGCTTATTTCAGTTGCAAGGGATCTTAGAGTCATCATAATTAAATTTGCTGATAGGCTTCATAATATGAAAACAATAAGTCATATGTCCAAAATTAAACAGCATAGAATAGCTATTGAGACTCGTGATGTTTATGCTCCACTAGCACACAGATTAGGTATGGCAAGTGTTAAATGGATGTTGGATGATTTTGCTCTTAAAGTGTTAAATCCTGATGCTTACAAAGAAATTGATAAAAAACTAAGATCGTCAAACAAGGAACGAGAAAAATACATAAATTTAATTACATCAGCTTTGAATGATGAATTTATTTTAAATAAAATAAATCCACGTGTTTATGGTCGCTCAAAATCGCATTCATCTATTTACGGCAAAATGATTCAAAGAGAAAAATCTTTTGAAGAAATAAATGATATTATGGCAGTTAGAGTTGTTGTCAATAAAATTGAAGATTGCTATTTAGCGCTAGGTATTTTACACCAAAGGTTTAAACCTATTCAGGAAAGGTTTAAAGATTTTATAGCTATGCCAAAAAGCAATGGATATCAGTCCATTCATACAACTGTATTTGGGCTTGAAGGTAAAATCGTTGAAATTCAAATAAGAACTGAAGATATGGAAAAAACTGCAGAAATAGGCGTAGCGGCACACTGGAGATATAAAGAAGGGGATGTATCATCAAAGAGTATTGATTCGCATGTTGAGTGGCTTCGAGATTTACTAGATATGCTTCAAAGTGAAGAAAACGACCCCAAAGAGTTTATGCATCTTTTGAAAATCGATCTTTTTGGTGATGAAATTTTTGTTTTTACACCTACCGGAGACCTAATTCAGCTACCTGCAAATTCAACCCCGATAGATTTTGCTTATAGCGTACATACAGAAGTTGGTGAGAATTGCTTAGGTGCTAAAATTAATAATAAAGTTTCTCCTTTGAACACAATTCTTAAAAATGGAGATAATGTTGAAGTTATCACAAGCACCTCTCAAAGACCAAATTATGGGTGGCTTGAGTTTGCGGTAACCTCTAAAGCTAGAAATAAGATTAAGAGCTACTTAAATAAAAAAGAAAAAGAAGAGAGTATTAAAATAGGTGAACAATTATTTGTAAAAAGCTTAAGAAGATTAAAAATGATTAATCAGTCAGAAAAATTAAAGAATACATATTCAAAATTTGGTTTAGGAAGCGTTAATCAGCTCTTTGAATCTATTGGTAAAGGCGAAATTTCTGTACGAGACCTTTTAGATAAAAATATCATTAACGAAGATAATTTGAGAAAAGATCAAGATGGTGGAATATTTAGTTTTAGAAAAAATGAAAGCAAGAGCATCAAGCTTCAAGGAATTAAAAATGTCATGGCAAATTTTGGAAAATGTTGTAATCCAATACCAGGTGACAGTATGGTTGGCTTTGTAACTAGGGGACGAGGAATGACCGTTCATCGCGCAAACTGTTATAATCTTCCAATCTCCAGCGAAGAAACTGATAGGCTTGTTCCTGTAGAATGGGAGGTTTCAAGATCAGATTTATTCAATGTACATCTTAAAGTTGTCGGTCAAGATAGAAAAGGGCTATTAAAGGATATGACGGAAACAATTTCAAAGCTTAACATAAATATTACCTCTGTGGATATTAAAGTTAAGGATTCAGTAGCATCAGCAAGGCTTATAGTTCAGGTAAGCAACATTAAGCAATTAGACAGGGTCTTAAAGAAAGTTTCTGAAGTTAAAAATATAGATAATATATCTCGCATTCAAAATTAACTAATAAATGGGAAGACTTTTAGCTATAGATCACGGAGAAAAGAGGTTGGGCTTAGCCATCTCAGACCCTAATCAAATAATATCAAAACCACTTAAAACTCTTATTATTTCTGATTTGCAGTATATTTTAAATGAATTAGTAAAAATAATTAGTGATTATGATATTGAGAAGTTAATTATTGGTCTTCCGGTTGGGATGGATGGAAAAAAAACTCAACAAACAGGCAAAGTTGAAGCATTTAAAGAATATTTACAAAATAAGATAGATATTCCTATTGTAATGTTTGATGAAAGACTTAGCTCTGTAAGCGCAAAAAAATCACTAATATCTCAAGGAATAAAAACCGGTTATAATAAATATAAAATTGATCAAACAGCTGCAGCTATTTTTTTGCAGCAATATTTAGACAAGTTAAATTATTGATGATATATATCAATACTCTTTCAAGAAAAAAACTATCAATGCTTTCTGGTCTTTTAGTTGGCTTGTCTTATCCACCAGGCTTGGGAATTATTGCGCTTTTTGGTCTTGTACCTATTTTGAGAGTTTGGCTCACAACATCTCCAAAATCATCTCTAAAATATTCATTTTTATCATCGATAGTTTGCTCAACGGTTTCACTTTATTGGATTGGATTAAATAGTGGGGCATCTATTACCCCGGTTATAATATCACTAATTGCTGCAATATTATATCTTTCAATATTTTGGCTTATTACTGGGTACTCCATATCTTGGATGAAAAAAAAATACTCCAAAACAATTTATGTTATCCCTTTTTTATGGGTAGGCATGGAGTTTTTGAAAAGCTATGGCCCCTTAGCTTTTCCTTGGTCAAATTTAGCTCTTACGCAAAGCAACTTCTTGCCAATACTGCAAATAATTGATCATACTGGATCCGAGGGGGTTTCATTTTGGGTTATCTTAGTTAATATAAATATTTATTTAATTTTATATGATAAGCAGCGTAAGTACAAAGTATATACAATTCTAGCTTTTCTTATTATTGCCCCAATTTTATATGGATTAATTAAAATTAATTCATTCAACGAGCAATTGTGGGAAAAAAGATTTATTTCAATTATCCAGCCTAACATTGATCCAAATTTAAAATGGGAATCAAGTTATAGAGATGAGCTTTATGGAGAGATGGATTCGTTAAATGCTTTGGCATATGATTTAAAATCAGATTTAGTTTTATGGCCAGAAGCGGCATTGCCAAATTATATGCGTGTATCATATATAAGAAAAAAATATGAAAAACTTGTACAGGAAACCTCAAAACCAGTTCTGATGGGCACATTAGATTACAAAACTGTAAAGAATACGCGAATTTCACTGAATGGATCAATATTCTTTGATGGTAGCACTAAAAATAAGATGTATCATAAATTATTTTTAGTACCTTTTGCTGAGTACATTCCTTTATCGCCAAAGTTTCCAATTTTAAATAATTTAAATTTTGGGCAGGGTAATTTTATTCAAGGAGAAGAACATACTTTATTTAATTTAGATTCAATTTTTTTTAGTAATTTGATTTGTTACGATCTTTCAAATCCTCTGATCGTAAAAGACTTTATTAAAAGAGGAGCGCGCTTTTTAACAGTTCAAGCTAATGTTGCTTGGCTTCAAAATTCATCTGGAGTTAGACAGTTTTTTGAAATGGCTAAATTAAGAGCTGTTGAAAATCGTACTGGAATAGCTTTAAGTGCAAATACTGGAATTTCAGGGATCATTAATCCTTTGGGCGAAGTTGTGCATAAAATTCACTACAATAAGCAGGAAGTAATTAATGGTGAGGTTTTCCTTAATAATGAAGTAACTTTTTATTCAAAATATGGAAATATTTTTTCAAAAATTTGTTTTTTTATAAACCTAATATGCTTTGCATTAATCAAGTTAAAATTTCTACGGTAGTAATTTTATTTTTTTTTACTGAGCTGATGTTATGTCAGCCAGTTAATAAAAATTCCTTAGATCCTGTTATAAAATCATTTCTTGTGCCTGGATGGGGCCAGAATGAATTAGGCTATAAAAGTCGCTCAAAAAAGTATATCTATGTTGAGGTAGGTATTTTATTATCATTATATACTAGCTCAAAATATTCTAATGAAATAAAAAGAAACTATATAGCTTATGCTGCGAAACATGCAGGCATTGTAACCACTGGGAAAGACCGTGAATATTGGGTCGATATTGGAAATTTCAACACTTTGAACGATTATAATAGTGAGCATTTACGCAACAGGGAAGTAGGGGAGCTTTATCCCCAAACTCAAAAATGGAATTGGAATTGGGATACTTCAAAAAATCGAAAATATTTTGAATCTAGAAGAATTCAGTCAGATAAAATGAAGCTATTCTCAACATTTGCTATTGGGGGTTTGTTTTTAAACCACTTTATATCAAGCATAGATGCATTATATTTAAAAAGACTATCAACATCGAAGAGTTTTTCCATTAAACCGTATATAGCTAAGAAAGACATGCTGGTTGGATATAAATTTGAGTTAAAATTATAAAAATGTTTAATCATCCTATAGTTCAGCTTTATTTCTATTTTTCTATATCTATGATTTTAGTTTTTTCTTCGTCCATATTTTCACTATGGCCATTTGCATTATTGCTGATAATTATTTCAGTATACAATAAATCAGCTATTGAAAAAGTCATTAATAAATTTTTACCAACGCTCTTTTTTCTACCAATTATGCTAATTATTTATATTATAATTTCATTAATTTTTTCCCAAATTTCATTTATTGAAGCTATTGAAAGCGCTATTTTAGCATTATTAAAGCTTTGTCTGATAATGCTATTTATGAATTTTTATCTTCAGACAGCATCATCAGAAAAACTTATAACTTCCATTCGGTCGCTCTGGGTCAAAACAGGTTTAAAATGGAAGTGGGTTGAAGACTTTTTTCTTTTTTTATCCTTATCTCTTCGACTATATCCAACCTTTCAGTCGTATTGGATTAACAATGTTAACAGTCTAAAGGCAATTGGAGTAAGATCCGACAAGTCTTACTATGCTAAATTAATTCAAATATCAAAAGAGCTTCCATCAATGCTTGTTTATCAACTTAATAGATCTAGCGATATTGCTCTTTCAATGAAGCTTAGAGGCTATGGAACGCATTACCCACGAAGCATTATACATCCAATTAACTTCAGCTTTTTCAATTTGCTTCAAATTGCATTAATTTCTCTTTTTTCGAGCTACCTCATTGACATTTTATAGATATAAGATTGTTGTTCACTATGATGGTACGAATTATCATGGCTGGCAAATCCAGAAAAACCATAAAACTATTCAAGGAGAACTTGAAAAAGCCCTTTCAGATCTTACTTCTCAGAACATTACTATATGCGGTTCAGGGAGGACTGATTCTGGAGTTCATGCATTAGCTCAAGTTGCACATTTTGATCTTTTAAAAAAGATTAATCCTGAATTGATCATTAATGCACTAAATGCTAGAATAAATAAAGATATCAGAGTGTTAAATTGTGAAATTGTAAAAAACGACTTTCATGCTCGATTTTCAGCTACAAAAAGGTCTTATGTTTATAGATTGAGAACAAATACCTATATCCTAGACCGGCACTATACACATTGTAGCAGTCCATTGGATTTAAAACTTTTAAATAAAGCTTCTAAATTAATAATTGGCGATTATGATTTTACCTCATTTAGTAAAAATAATCCAAAAATAACAAATAGAAGATGTGTTGTTTATGATTCAATATGGAAAGATAGCGAGTCATTGCTAAATTATCATATTACTGGGAATAGATTTTTACATCACATGGTGCGTTATTTAGTTGGCACAATGATTGAAATTGGAAAAAAGAAATTTTCTTTAAAAAAGTTTGAAGAACTTTTAACTATCCCTAAGGAAGATGTGCAAATTTATAAAGCTCCACCAAATGGATTAATTTTAGAAAAAATAGATTATGAAAAAAATTAAAATAACTTTAATAGGATTCATATATTTAGTATTAGCATACGGACAATCAGTTGATTGGTCTAGACAAAATGCTATAACAAAAGCTATAGAATCAACAAGTCCGGCCGTAGCTAGTATTAATGTTACTCAAATACAGCAATATTCAGTCAATCCATGGTATGAGCAGTTTCAGCGGGATCCATTATTTTCTTTACTGTTTCCATCTGAAACAAGACTAAGAGAAGTCAAAAGTTCTGGTTCTGGAGTTGTAATAAGTCAAGATGGATACGTAATTACTAATTATCATGTTGTTGAAAATGCGTTAAAAATTATTGCTACTTTACCAGGTGGAAAACAGTATAGTGCGGAAATTATAGGATTAGACCGATTAACAGACCTCGCGCTTTTAAAGCTTGAAGGAGAAAATTTTAATTATGTTAAGATTGGTAACTCTGATAATGTAATTATTGGTGAATGGGTTATTGCTCTTGGCAACCCTTTTGGCCTTTTTGGGGCCAGTCAACAACCAATCGCAACCCTTGGCATATTGAGTGGAAAAAATCTTAATTTTGGAAAGCAGGGTAATCATGTTTTTCAGAACATGATTCAAACTGATGCTGCTATCAACCCAGGCAATAGTGGTGGTCCGCTAGTTAACGCCGAAGGTGAAGTAATAGGTATTAATACTTTTGTGTATTCTGTTGATAGGTCTCAGCAAGGTTCAAGTGGTTTTGGTTTTGCGATTCCGATTAATAGGGCGCTCAATATAGTTAAAGAATTAAAGTCTGGTATAATTGAAAGAAAATCAAAATTAGGGTTGCGTGGTCAAGACCTTGATTCTCGAACAGCAGAGCTACTGGGAATAAATGTTAATTCTGGAGTTTTAATCACTCAAATAGCTCCAAACAGTTCCGCTAGTAAGGCTAAATTAAAATATGGAGATGTAATTATTGAGCTTGAAGGTGAAAAAGTTAGGACTAGAAGAGAGTTCTCAGAAATTATTGAAGTTCTTGATTTGCGTCCAGGTGATCGTATTTTAATTAAGATTTTTAGAAATGGCAGGATTTTAAAAAAATATTTAACGCTTGAGACATATTGAAATGATTGCTAAAGAAGGCAGATTGTTTTTAATCAGTGTATTGATATTTCTTTTCCCTTTTGGTCTTTATGTGCATGCATCTGATATAAAAATACTATACTATATTTATATATTATTTGGATCTTTTTACTTATTTGCTATCTATTTTTTTAGAGATCCTCAAAGGAAAATTACGCCAGATAGCTCTACCATCCTATCTCCTGCGGATGGTAGGATAATATCAATTAAAAAAATTAATGATAATGAAGTAGGCAGTTCTTCTAAAGTTATTTCTATCTTTCTTAGCGTTTTTGACGTCCACGTATTTAGATATCCTTTTGATGGAAAAGTAAAAAGTGTAAAAAGTACTGAGGGTAAATTTATTGCTGCATTTGCTGATAATGCATCAGATGTAAATGAGAAGATAGTAACAGTTATTGAAGCAAATAACTTTATTTTTAAAATAAAACAAATTGCAGGTTTAGTTGCTCGAAGAATACTATGTTATGCCAAGCCAAATGAAAATGTAACAAAAGGAGACAGAATGGGCTTTATTCGTTTTGGGAGTAGGGCAGATATTGTTGTATCTTCTGAGATTGATGTTTGTGTCAATATAGGAGAAAAAGTGAAAGCTGGAGAATCAGTAATAGGGCGAATAAAGCAATGAATAAACGCTCTATAAGTATAATCATATTAATTTTATTTTTTGGCACTCTTCTAGGAACGCTGTTAGGTGAATTATTAGCATGGATACTGCCTGATAGTGTAGTTCGTGAGTTCTTTTTAAGAAGTATTGAGTTCTCTTTTGCCGGTTTAACTCCAGATGGTTCAGGGGTAATTTCATTAGATTTCATAATGTTTTCTTTACAGTTTGGACTAAGCCTTACTTTTAACTTTACAAGCATAATTGGTTTATCTGTTGCTTATTATTTTTTACGCTATTTCCGTTAAAATGAATAAATTGTTTAACTTATTTAATACTATTTAGAATAATTGGAGGTTTGTATGTCTTATAATAACTTGGTTTTTGCAGGGATGCCTGGAGGATGGGAAGTTGCATTAATTGCCTTGGTTATTTTATTAATATTCGGAGCAAAAAGATTGCCAGGCCTAGCAAAAGGATTAGGGCAGGGAATTCGTGAGTTTAAAGGAGCTGTTGATGGTGTAAAGGATGAATTGAAAGATGTTCAAGAGAGCGTAGATACACCAAATGAGGATGGTAAAGCATAAATATAGGCTAGTCAAAGCATAGCAAAATCTTCTTCTTTGCCTTGAGAGTTGTATATCTATTTTACGTCTATTATTTGCTAATATAGCTTCTTATGATAACTTTAGATAGTCCCTTATACTTAATATTGCTTTTAGTAATACCATTGATCTTTCTTATTAGAAAGATATTCAAATTTTCAATATCTGGCCCAATTCGATTTTCTTCAGTTTCAATAGTATCAAAGGATATGATTAAAAAAGGGAGACTGAAAAAGAGATTTTCATCTTTCATTCAATATTTAGTCATTTTTTTGATAGTAGTCAGTTTATCTCGCCCTCAAGTTGTAAAGGATATTCAAGAAAAAAATATAGATATTGTTGATATAATTTTAGTGATTGACATCAGCTCATCAATGCTTGCCACTGACTTCAAGCCAAATAGATTGGAAGTAGTAAAAAAAACTGCAAAGAACTTTATCAGCAAACGCGAAGGAGATAGATTGGGTATTTTGGTTTTTGCAGGTGAATCCTTTATACAGTGCCCTTTAACTATTGATAAAGATGTTCTTTTGTCTTTGATGGATGAAGTATCAGTCGCTCAGCAATCCTATGACGGAACAGCTATTGGTATGGCTATAGCTAATGCTACCAACCGACTAAGGAATTCAGCTTCAAAATCAAAAGTAATGATATTATTGTCAGATGGAAGTAACAATTCTGGCGAACTAGACCCAAGTACAGCAGCGGACCTTGCTAAGCAATTTAATATTAAGATTTATACGATTGGCGCAGGAACAAATGACGATGTGTCGTTTATTCCTGGAAGGGGATATATTCGAAACGAAATTGATGAAAAATCCTTAATAGCAATTGCAAAAACAACAGGAGGTCAATATTTCAGAGCAACAAATTCTGATGCTTTAGAAAAAATATATTCAAAAATCGATGAACTAGAACGTACGCAAGTTGAAATAAAAATTTATACACAATACAAAGAGTTATTCGGTTGGTTTCTAATTCCAGCCTTATTTTTAAGTCTAGGTGGAAATATTTTAGAGCGATTCTACTTTAAGAAAAAATTATGATTGAATTCAGATTTCCAGAAATATTATTTCTTTATATACCTTTTATTATATTGATGTTATTTGATTATGCATGGTCAGGAAAACATCAAATCTTTTCAGACGTTTCTTTAAATATAAAGAGAGTCTTATTTCAAAATATTAACTTAAGTAGGGTAAGGTTAAAACAAAATCTTCTTTTTCTTTCAACTGTATTTCTAATATTTGCTGCATCGGGACCTCAAATTGGTACTGCGCTTGCACCTGTAGATCGAAAAGGCCTTGATCTTGTTTTTTGTATTGATGTTTCTTCTAGTATGAGAGGTACAGATATAAAGCCCTCAAGGCTTGATAAATCCAAATTTGAAATTTCTCAACTAATTAAAAACCTTAAGGGTGATAGAGTAGCATTTATAGTTTTTGCTGGATCAAGCCATCTTTATCTTCCCCTTACAACAGATTATGAAGCAGCATTTCTTTTTTTAGATCAAATTGATACAAATATGATTCCCACTCAAGGAACTTCTCTAAGCTCTGCTTTGCAAACCGGTCTTTCTGCTTTTTCTGATGATAACTCAAAATATAAAGTATTAGTTTTAATTTCTGATGGGGAGGATCATGAAGGAGAAGCTGTAGACTTAGCTAAGCAAGCATCTAAAAAGGGTATGGTCATTCATACTGTTGGTGTTGGCACGAAAACGGGATCATTGATACCAACTTTAACCAAAAATGGATCAATAGATTATAAAAAAGATAGTTCTGGTAAATTAATTACATCTAAACTTAATGTGCAAATTCTTGAAGATATTTCACGTGCTGGAAAAGGGTCTTTTTTAACATTTAATAATCAGCCTTCAAACTTTAGAAATATTATCAAACAAATTGACGTTATGGAAAAAAGAATAATTCAGTCTCACATGTATTCACAATATGAAGATCAGTTTCAAAAATTTGGATTATTTTCACTATGTTTATTTATTTCTAGCATTTTTATATCCTCTCGAAAGCGAATGAAATGATTAATGCTCGAAAATCAATATCTTTAATTGCGCTTATATCCTTAATGACAGCACAGGATCAGGGAATCCTTAATTATCAAAAGGAAGATTATATAGCTGCTGAAAAGTATTATGATTCAATATTATCTATGAATAAAAATAACTCAGAAGCCCTTTTTGGTAAAGGTGCATCACTATATATGCAGGATGATGTTAAGAACGCAGAAATTAAATTTAATGAATCTCTTTCTAGCAGAGAAAAAGACCTTAGATCAAAAGCTTTTTATAATCTAGGTAATATTAATTATAAAAATAACAATCTAAGTGAAGCATTGCATTTCTATAAAAAAGCTCTCGAGCTAAACCCTGATGATGATGAGGCTAGGTATAATTATGAGTATATAAAATATCAGAAAAAGCCAGAAGAAGAAAAGAAGGACGAAGAAAAGAAGGACGAAGAAAAGAAGGACGAAGAAAAGAAGGATGAAGAAAAGAAGGATGAAGAAAGCGATAAAGAAAATAAGGAAGAATCTCGGTCACCAGCAAAAGAGTCAGATGAAAAAAAATCACAAGATTTAAATAAAGCTGAAAGTATATTAGACGCTTTAAAGAATGACGAAAAGGTTATGCAAAAGCAGCAACTTCAGAAATTTAAAAACAAAAAGCTCTTAAAAGACTGGTAATGATATATATATCTATAAAAACTTTTGCGATTTCAAATATTTTATTTTGCCTGATATTTGGACAAGTTTCTGTATCTGCAGCTGTTGATGTCAAAAGAATTGCAAAATCAGAAACATTTGGGTTTAAAATTACAGCACTGAATGCGGATGACTCTCCAAGCGTAAATATTTCCCCTCTCTCCCCAAAATTTAAGGTTATAAGTGGACCTGCTCAGCAAACTAATATTCAATGGGTGAATGGATCTATGACTAGCTCAAGAACGTTATCATGGACGCTTCTACCAAGGATAAGTGGTAAAATTAATATTCCCTCGTTGAATGTAAGGATTGGGTCAAATACATATCAGACAAATCCAATAGGTATCGTTGTTGAAAAATCTTTAGGAAAAGCCCAAATTTCGAATCTTTTTATTGAGGCTAAGCCAAACAAAGAAGAAATCTATCTTGGTGAGCAAGTAACTGTAACATTTCGTTTATTTACACGAAACAATCTTTCAGTAGAAAGTATTGAATATCCCAAAAGCATTGGTTTTTGGAGTGAGGACCTGCTTCCTGCTAGAAGTGCACGGTTTAACAACACGCAGATAAATGGAATAAATTATAAAGTTGCAACACTTTATAAATCTGCAATGTTTCCGACCCAAACTGGTAATCTCAAAATATCTCCCATGACAGCTATTTGTAACGTGGAAACTAACCAGAGGAAAAGAAGGGGGGTTTTTGAGGATTCTTTCTTTAATTCTATGTTTAAAGAAACGCAAAGAAAATTTATTGAATCTGATACACTATCAATATCTGTAATACCTTATCCACAAACACCTCCAGCAGACTTTACAGGTGCTGTTGGGGACTTCTCTATTGACAATTGGATCGATACTTCAAATGTTGGTATAAACGAGGCTGTTACTTTACATGTAGTTCTTAGAGGAACAGGTAATTTAAATCAATTCAAAATAAATCAAATTAATTTTCCTCAAAGTATGGAGGTTTTTCCACCAAAGTCCTCCTTTACAAGAGATGAGTTTAGGGATCAAATTACTGGTGAACAAAAATTTGAATATATATTGATCCCTCGCCAACCAGGCTTATTCAAATTAAGTCCTATTTCATTATCATATTTTAATCCAGTTAACGAAAAATTTATGACCGCAAGATCAAAACCTTTAACATTAGATGTAAGTGATAATAATAAAGGTAATATAGCATTTAGCGGTACTAGTAGAGAAGATGTTAGCATAATTGCTGAGGATATACGATTTATTAAAACAGACAAAATACAAATACCCGCTTCCAGTAATCGCTTACTATTTTGGGTATTTGCACCCTATCTAGCATCAATTACATTTTTTTTATTTCCAGCAGCACTAGGAAGATTCACGCAAATAAGAAATGATTCCGAAGGCGAAAGAATGAGTAAAGGTGCTTTGAGAATTGCGTTAAAAGATTTAGATAACAATGAAGGCGAATCTCTATCATATATTTCATCAGTCATGTATAAATATTTTAAATCAAAACTGTTTCTAAAAACAGAAAATCTTGACCCTCTTATTCTAGAGAATAGTTTAAAAGGAAAAGTTCCATCAAACAACATTGAAAAAGTTGTAGCAATGGCAAAGCTGTGCGATGCTAACCGTTTTTCTCCAATATCAAACACCTCTGAGGAAAAAATAATAAAAGATATATCCATAATTTTAAAAGACATAGATAGGCTTCTATGAAAAAAATTTTAATTACACTATTTGTTTGTTTACCTGCTGTAAGTCAAAACGATATGGGAAGATTTGAAAAAGCCAATGAGCACTACATTTTAGAACAATACTCAGAAGCAATAGAAATCTATGAAGATATTATAAAAAATATAGATCACGAGAATATCTATTATAATCTTGGTAATTCGTACTTTAGAATTGGAGACATTGGCAATTCTATTTGGGCTTACGAAAAAGCACTTGAGTTATCTCCCAGAGATTCAGATATTAATTTTAACATAAAATATTTGAGATCTATGGTAAGAGATAAAATTATACCACCAGATGATATGTATCTAATTTCTATATATAAGTCGATATTATTAAAATTCAATCTTCAAGATATTCTCTCAATTATTGGATTTATTTTTTTGATATTATCATTAAAGTACTTTTTGAATAATTTTTCACCTATCTTAAAACCGGTCAATTATTTGATTAACTTTTCATCTCTTTTTTTTATTATTTTTTGTTTCTGGATGGCTTTAGATAAATACTGGGATGTTTCAGATAAATATCATGGGATTATTACAACAAGTGCAGTTGATGTAAGATCATCACCGCTAGATAGGGGAGAAAATGTCGTTTTCAGGATACATGAAGGTACAAAAGTTGAAATTCATAACCTGCAAGCAGGTTGGAGTGAGATCATGCTTCTTGATGGAAAAAAAGGTTGGGTTTTTTCAAAAGATATTAGAAATATATGAAATATTTTTTATTTTTTTTACTATCAAGTATTCACTTTTCTCAAAGCAATGCTTCATTTAAGCCTGAACAGCTCATTGATCCTGAGCCTCTATGGCCAGAAATACTCAATCCACTAAACGACAATGATCCTATGCTAAATATAGATAGAAGCTTAGACTCAAATATTACAGAGATAGAAGGGTTTAGGGTTCAGGTTTTTGCTACACAAGATCGCAATAGAGCTGACCAGCTTCAAGAAGAACTAATGATAAAATTTAATGAAAAGATTTATATAATTTTTGAAGCTCCAAACTATAAACTTAGAGTTGGAGATTTTTTAGATAGAGATGATGCAGAATTAATGAGGATGAAATTGGTGTCATCTGATTTTCCCTCATCGTGGATTGTAAGGACAAAAATTCAACCGGATTTGACTGAATAGATTGTAATCCTAGAAATGGTACTTTCTATTATCAATTATATCTGCTTCATCTTTTAGGTTTTTCATCCAATTGCCATAGGTTTCGCGTTCTTTTCTACCCACAAGGTCATTTAGAATCATGTCTTTTGACACTTCCCAATTTGACGAATCAAAGCTCGTTATATTTTCAACTCTCACAATCCCATGACCTCTCGACGTTTTTACAGGTCCAATAATTTTTCCCTTTTCAGAATTAATTAAAGCACCGACTAGCTGCTCAGACTTGCCAAGTGAAATAAAGGATCCGTTCAGTTTTTTTCTATCGGATGGAACAAGCTCAACGCGGTTATTTTCATCTTTAATTGATTTAAAACTAGCACCACTCATAATTGCTGATTTAATTTCTTCAGCATATGAATTTGTTGCTTTGAATTCGTTTTCTTTTAATAGATCTCTGTAAATTTCATCTTTAGCAGTTTCAAAAGGTTTTACGCCTTCAGATATTATTGAATCAAGCTTAAATACGGCATAAAAGCTTTCAGTTTCAAGTGGCTCAGAAATGTCTTTTTCGTTGGAATTAAACGCCCATCTTACAGCTGACCTGAAGGGTCCAAGTTGAGAAACAAAAAAATCGCTTTCGTTTAGATTGATAGCTCTTTGAACCTTTACACCATGGGTGTCTACAGCACTAGTCATTCCGTAATCTTGAGAGTCATAGCTAAACAGGGTTGCTTTACGTCTTAATTCCGTTCTAGTTTTTTGACCTAGGTCAACTTTTAAAAGTATATGTTTAGCCTTTACCTGATGGTTGTCTTTGCGTCTATTTTTAATGCTATCAATTTTAATTATATGATATCCAACCTGAGTAAGAACTGGCCCAACAACCGAACCTCTTCTTGCTTTGAAAGCAGCATCTTCGAAAGGTTTGAACATTTGACCTTTTCCAAACCAACCAAGATCACCGCCTTTTCCAGAGTCTGGAGAAAATTGATTACCTGGATCCTGAGTGTGAATATTAGCTAATGTTGAGAAATCTGTACCATCCTTATAGCTCTGAATAAGTGAAAGAGCCTCCTGTTTAACTCTGATTGAATCATCTTTTGAAGCAACTTTTGGCCAACTGACGAAAGTAAGATTTCTTTTTTCACTTTCTTTAAAGGTTTCAATTCTTTTTTTATATTCTTTTCTCAGTTCATCCTCTGTTGGTTTAACCACCCTATCTTGAATAGCCATTTTAGGTACGTGAAGTGCCGAAATTGTATAATCTATATTTCTTTTTATATACTCTTTCTTCACTTCACTTGGAGGTACTACAGCTGACATTTTAATAATTTGCTGAAGCTTGTAACGCGGTAAATAAAAGTCTCTCATCCATGATTCTATCGGGGTCCAATCAACCATACCTGGGGTATTTAGTGCCTGCATATAATATTCTCTATCAAATACATTATCTCTAAAGAATATCTGCTGAATGTCGAAAGGGGGACTATTTTTCAAATGATATAATATTTCATCATCGGTAACAGAAATATTTAAATCTTCTATAGCTTGATTGGTTAGCCTTTCTTCAATAAAGCCGTTCCATACTTGCTGACGAATAGTTTCAAGATATTGATCTGATATTTCCATACCAGAATCTTGCATTGATCTTAATCTAGCTGTGACTGCTTGATTAAATTGATCAGGTGTGATTTTATCACCATTCACTGACCCAATTGCTTCAGCAGGATTAACTCTACCAAGGAGCTGATCAATTATATTAGCACCACCTACTAATCCGCCCACACTCATGCTTAGTAAAAATAAGATAAGAAGTGCCCATAAAAAAATATGAGACCTATTTCGAATTGTTGTCAGCATTGCCATATAAATTATCCTTAAATTAAACTTACTTAATTAAATTATTAAGGGTGCGAAATTTATGGTTTAGTTCTACCTAAACGCAACCAATCATAAAATAAAAATATAAAAATTATTTATTAAAAAATGAATGAAATCACTAATCCAAAACCAAATGACCATCCACTATTAATTGACGGACCACTATCCTCACTATATGATGAGCTCTTAAAATGCAGATCATGTCCAAGAATTGTTGAATTTAGAGAAAGAATTGCACTTGAAAAAAGAAAGCAGTTTCGAAGTTGGACCTATTGGGGAAGACCTATCCCTGGATTTGGTGATGTGCATGCTCAGTTGCTCATTCTTGGACTAGCTCCCGCTGCACATGGAGGTAATAGAACCGGTAGAGTATTTACTGGAGACAAATCTGCTGATTTTTTAGTTAAATGTTTAAATAAGGTAGGAATAACAAATCAGCCAAAGTCAGAATTTCTTACTGATGGGCTAAAAATGAATGATGCGTTCATGACACCAGTTTTAAAATGTGTACCTCCAAATGATAAGCCTACAGCAGAAGAGTTAAGAAATTGCTCGCATTATTTTGAAGATGAAATGACAGTTTTATCAAATGTTAAAGTGGTGCTTGCGCTAGGGAAAATAGGTTTTGATGCTTATTTAAGGCTCATCAGGCAAAAATTTGATTTTAAATTTAAAGATTTACCATTCGGTCATGATAAAAGATATTTACTTCCAAATGGAAAGATACTTTGGGGGTGCTATCACCCTAGCCCAAGAAATGTAAATACTGGTAGAGTAAATGCATCTATGATGATTAAATTGCTTTCTAATGTTAAAGAGGAGTTGGATAAATGAATAAAAAAATAATTCTATTTATTGTAGCCGTGACATTCACATCTGCCGAAAATAAGCGATTAAGCTTCGACGATGTTCAAGGAAAATCTCCCTTTAAGTACCCTTCCTTGGGTATCATCACTTGGTTTCCTAATGAAAATGCGTTTTTAACTAAACATAATAATGATTTTTACAAGGTATCTGTTCCCTCTTTTGATACGACATTGTTTTTATTAAAGTCTGATTTTACAGTAGCCACTAATACCGTAAAAAATAATAGACAGAGCGCACCCTGGGTTCAGACGATAGAGGATGCAGATCAAACTATCGTGCCTTCAAATTTTATTTTTAGTCCTGATGGATCAACTCTTTTATTTGCAACAGATAAAGAAAGGGTTTGGAGGCGATCATTCTATGGTACTTACTATTATGTGAATCTCAATTCAAAAAAAATATCACCACTCTCTAGAGATAACAAAAGACTAAGAAATGTAAAATTTTCGCCAGATGGAAAAAAAATCGCATACATCAGAGAAGATAATAATATTTATTATTATGACATTGAAAAAAACAAAGAGCGTCAACTTACTAGAGATGGTTCAGAATCTATTTTAAATGGTCATTTCGGTTGGGTTTATGAAGAAGAATTTGGTTCATTTGATTCATATAGATGGTCCCCTGATAGCAAAAAAATTGCTTTTCTTCAGGAAGACCAATCCAGAGTTCCCGTTTTTATGCTGTTTGACGAAATGAAGCTGTATCCAGAATTAACCAAGATTAGATATCCAAAAGCTGGTCAAAGTAATCCAATAATGACCCTATTTATTTCTGATATTAGACGAGGAAAGCCTAAAAAGATTAATGTTGGTATTACTTTAGATAAATATTTTCCTTGGATGGAATGGTCTAGCAACAATTCACTAATTCTCATGAAAATGAATCGACTTCAAAAAAATTGGAATTTTTTAAATATTAATGCAAAAACTGGTATATATACATCAGGTTTATCTGAAAGCGACCCAAAAGGATGGGTACAAATGCATCGCAATTATTTTTTTTTAAAAAATGATAACATTCTATGGATGTCGGAAAGAGATGGCTGGCATCACATATACATTCACAAAAAAGACGGTTCACTCGTAAGGCAATTAACAAGAGGAAAGTGGGAAGTCAAGAAAATAGTAGATGTTGATGAAAAAAATAAAAAAGTATATTTTATTTCAAATAAAGAGACTGTCTTTGAAAATAGATTCTATTCAGTCAATTTTGATGGTACAGGTTTAAAGCTACTTACTAAAGAAGCTGGATCGCACTCCATACGAATGTTTCCTAAATTAGATGGTTTTATTGATTCTTACTCTAGTATTGATACCCCCACCAGACATCTACATAAGGATATAAATGGAAAAAGTGTTTCAGTAATTAAAGAAACAAATAAGTCCCAATTTGAGGCATATGATTGGTCCTATCCCAAAATCATACAATTTCAATCAACTGACGGCACAATTTCTCTTGATGGGATTGTAACGTATCCGCCAAATTTTAAAAAAGGATCGCGATACCCTGTAATTGTTCATGGTTACGGTATGCCTGGTACTCAAATAGTTTACAATAGATGGGGAAGTGTTTGGAATCAGTACTTAGCGCAGCAAGGATATATCGTTTTTTCAATGGACGCTCGAGGAATGAGCGGAAGAGGTGAAGAATTTAAAAACCTTAGTTACGGTGATATGTCAAAATATCTTTCAAAAGATACCGCTGCTGGCGTTCGTTATTTGGTAGATATTGGTGTTGCTGATCCTGATCGTATAGGCGCTTGGGGTTGGTCAGGAGGAGGTTATTTTACTGGATTGATGTTAACGAAAAATGCAGACTTATTTGATGTGGGAGTCTCAGTCGCGCCTGTGATGGACTTCAGGCTATACGATACTATTTATACGGAACGATCAATGGGTCTTCCCAATGATAATAAAGCAGGGTATGATTCAACATCTGTTTTAACATATGTTGACAGATTTAAAGGAAAATTATTAGTTATGCATGGAACTGGAGATGATAACGTGCATTCTCAAAATATGACTTGGTTAATTGAAGAGTTCGTAAAACACGATAAGCAATTAGATGTTTTTTTCTATCCAAATAGACCTCACGGAATGTCTGGAGGCAAAGCACGAAAAAATTTGTATAGAAAGATGATTAACTACTTTAACGATAATTTAATGAACAAAAAGCTAGTTAAGGTTAAAAGCTAATTGTTAGGTATTAAATAATATTATAAAAAATATAACAAAATTTTCAAATTGCTTTTTTGGTATTGTTCATAAAAAAGTTTAAATTAATTACTTGGCAATAAAAACATAAGGGGCCGTAGCTCAGTTGGGAGAGCGCTTGAATGGCATTCAAGAGGTCGTCAGTTCGATCCTGATCGGCTCCACGCTTGTGCATTGTAATGGAAGATAAAAAACCAAAAAATCCGACTCAAACTGCAGCACCTCAAACAGGAGCCCCTGTTGCTACCCCTCCTAGCCCACCTCAGCCATCTGAAACCGCTGAATTTGCATCAAAGCACGTTAGGAGTAATATTGCGCCAATATTTTTTATTATTCAGAGTGAGCAGCTAATACTTCAGCGAACTGATCAAAAAGCATTTACTTTAATGTCTTTGCTTGGTGTCTTTATGGTTTTTTTCATTGTTCACTTCCCAAAAGTTATTGCTGCTGATAATTTTAATTATTTAAGCGGCTTAATGGTATTTTTATACTTTATCTCTGCTACACTTGGATTAATTAATCTTATGATGGTGATTGTACCTAGAGTGAGGAACGATCTAGGTCACGAAGACCTACCTGAAGTAAATGCTACTTTTTTTGGCGGCATAACTCAATTCGGAAATGTTTTAGATTATGCTAAATATCTTGCAGATACTACTGATGACAATGAAAATACCTTTAAAATGTTTGCAGCTCAACTTTATGCCTTAGGTCACATTAATTCTTATAAAAATCTTCATATGAGGAGAGCTATTATATTTTTTGGTGTAGCTATTTTAAGTGAGCTTATCATCATTATGTTAATGACTTGGGGTCTAACATGGTCAGCCCTTTTCAGATAGATGTCTGAATCCAATATTATTTTTTCAACAGATCCAGATTTTAAAAAGCAAAAAGCTAGTTCGCAAAAATCTGTTGGCACCTCATCTCAGAACCTGCGCATACATCTTGACAGAAGAGGTGGCGGTAAGATAGTAACAATCATTCGAGGTTATAATGGCGCACATAAGCAATTATTAAATTTGTGCAGCACTCTTAAAAAAAAGTTTTCTATTGGTGGTACTGTTAAAGATGGAACAATTTTGCTTCAGGGTAATATTAGAGATAAATTAATTAAATATTTAATTAACGAAGGCTATAACGCAAAACCTTCAGGCGGTTAATAGAAAGCAACCGCTTTATTTTAACTTGTTAGTATGATAACTTTTAATTCAATATTCATAGGTATTTGATGTATTTAAGACTTAACATAATATTTTTTAGCGCTTTTATCTTTTTTTCGTGTAATCAAAAAGCGCCAAGTGGCAACAAGGTTACTTTCTTGGTAACTGCAAATGTTCGGGGTCAGCTTGACCCCTGCGGATGAAAAGCTAATCCCCTTGGCGGTCTGCCAAGAAGAGCAACATATATAAATCAGGTTAAAGCTAGTGGTATTGACCCTATTTTGATAGATGCTGGTGACTCGATGTTTGAGAGCTATTATTTTGCAAAAGGAAAGGAAGCCTCTGCTAAATTAAGAGCCAAAACTGTTATTGAGCATACATCCAAAATGGGTGATTATTATTACAATGTTGGCGTTCAAGATTTTACTGCTGGCTTAAGTTTTATAAAAGAAATTGAAAATCAGTCAAATATATATTTTTTATCAGCCAATCTTTACGATGACAAATCTGACACTTTGTTATTTAATGATCACATCATTTTAGAGCGAGACAATCTAAAAGTTGGAATGTTTGGAGTGACTAGAGAGCTACAAGTTGAGTTAACAGGTGTCAAAGTTGATGATTACATTGTTACCGCTAAGAAAAAAATAAATGAACTTAGATCTCAGGTTGATATTCTTGTTATGCTTGTTAATGCAACTCAAACACATTTTGGCCCATTTGTCAAAGAATTAAGTGGTGTAGATTATATTTTTTCAAGCCTTGATGGCTCTAGAACTCGTCCTGAAATCCAGCAGGTTTCAGGAAAGCCACTTGAATACAAGATGGGTGTTCAAGGAAAATACATTGGAAGGTGCGACATAGAGATTATCGAAAAAGGTAAACCCATAGTAGATGTAAGTAATCAAAAAATGATGCTTGATGTTTTTTCTCAGCGACTGAAAAAGCTTCAAGAAAGAGATCCAAATAGAAAGATTGAAGATATTTACAAAAATAGCCCTAATGTTTTAGCATCCATTGAAAGATTTCGCGCTGGTATAGCTTCCGCAAACTCTACACTGAGCAACGTAACGAATAGTTCATCATTTACTCTTTTTCCTTTAAGCGGTTCGGTTGAAAGCGAAAAAAAGACCTTAAAAGCTGTTGATCAGATTTTAGATAGATGCAAAAAATTAGATGAGAAGTCTGTCGCTGTTGCTTCTTAAATGAATTTTAAAAATCATATTTTACAAGTAAATATAATTTTATCTATATCAATTGTTTTTAGTTTGGCGGTTAACTTTTTAAGACCCAACTCTATAACTTTGCTATCAAAAGACCTTGAACAAGCAGACACTATTGATATTGATACTGATGAGCCTGTTTTGTTAACAATATCCATTGATCAGGCTAAAGAATTTTATGAAAAAAATGCACTATTTCTCGATGCGCGAGATGAGGTATATTTTAACAAGGGGCATATTAAGGGGGCGTTAAAAAATATTTTTTTTATGGAGCTTATTTTTAACATCGAATCTCTTCAATCGAAAGAAGAGCCTTTGGTTGTATATTGTGGAGACCCGGGGTGTGGTGATAGTGAGGATTTAGCATATAACCTGCAGGATGCCGGTTTCACAAAACTATACGTTTTTAAAGGAGGGTGGTTAGAGTGGTCAGCTGCTAATTATCCGAGTGAAAGTATAGAATGATCAAGGAATATTTCAAAGGTCCAGTAGTTCTTGTTGCTAGATTGATTTTAGGTGGGGTTTTTATATATGCGAGTATTGATAAAATATTAAATCCGGGAGATTTTGCAAAAATCATTAACAACTACCATGTTTTACCTTTTGGATTAGAAAATCTTTTAGCGATTACTCTTCCATGGGTAGAACTCTTTGCAGGAATATGTCTTATAATTGGTGTTTTCATTGATGGAGCTACTGTCTTAGTAGTTCTCATGAATATAGTTTTTATATTTGCAATATCTCAAGCTCTTGCAAGGGGAATAAGTATCGAATGTGGATGTTTTTCAGTTGCTAGCGATTCTGGAAGCAATATTGGCATTCAAACAATTCTTAGAGATATAGGCTATCTTTTATTATCCTACGTTGTCTATTATCGAAAGGATAATAAATTAGAGTTTTTTCCAAAACTTATTTGAAAGTACTCTCTGAAAGTTTAATTTTTCACCCTTAATGCGAGAGTAGCTCAGCTGGTAGAGCACCACCTTGCCAAGGTGGATGTCGCGAGTTCGAATCTCGTCTCTCGCTCTCTTAAAACCCTTGATTATCGTCAGGGGTTTTTTATTGCCCTCAAGTCAAATAGATTCAAATTCAAATTATAGTTATGCTATATTCAATGTTGGGTTAGTTTATTTAAGTCATTATATTAATTGCCATGAGTGAGCAGTGAAATTCAATTTACATATCTCACTTACAACTATTTAATAGTTAAAAATATTTATTGCATATGGGGGTTTTTTTTGAAACTTTTTAGAAACACATTAGCTCTGCTAACAATTTTAACTTTTTCTAAATCTCAAGTTATCACTGAACTTGAATTTGATACACGTCTTGGACAGTATCCAACTATTACACATTTAACAGGTACAACTTATGTTGGCGCTTGGACAGGTCAAAGCTATGACGGTTATATTGCTACCTTTACTATCCCAAATGACGGATCATCAATTACTAAGGTGACCGAACTGGAGCATCAGACAAGTAAGGGTCAATATGGTTCTATAGTAAAGATTGATGCTGGGACTGTTGCTGTAGCCTACTCAGGACCAGGAGATGATGGGTTTATTACTACATTTGATGTAGCATCTGACGGCAGCTCAATCACTGAAATTGCTACCCTTGAATACAATACCAATTATGCTGTGTGGCATTCTAACTTCGTTCAAGTTGATTCTGATACATATCTCTTAGCAAACGGCAATCAAGGCGATATTACTGCTTTTACCATTAGCGCCGATGGAACCACTATCACAGAAGTTACAAGCCTTACCCATCTTGCAAGCGGCAATACTTATCACACTTCATTGGTTCAAGTAGATTCTGATACATACGGTCTAATTTATAAAAACTCATCAGACGACGATGGCTACCTTCAGACCTTCACCGTACCAGCAGATGGTGGTTCTATTGCAAAAGCTGCTCTTATGGAATTTGATGCTAATAATTATAGCTTTGGTTCGATTATTCAAGTGGACTCTGACACATATTTAGTTGGTTATTCTGGTGATGGTTCGGATGGTTATCTGAAAACACTTTCTATTAGCGCTGATGGCAATACGTTGTCTGCTGTAGCTACGCTTGAATTTGAAACAAGCTATGCAGAGTATGTTAGTCTGGTGAAAGTTGACTCTGATACTTATGCTGCCGCATTTAGAGGCGCTGACAATGATGGATTTATTAAAACTTTTACAATTCCAAGTGATGGAAGTTCTATAACGGCAGTTGAAACTATTGAGTACGATACAGATTTTGGCAATCATACTTTTCCATCTTCTTTCATTCAAATAGATTCTGATACTTATGTTATCATGAACTCTGGAGATGGCGATGATGGCTATATTAGAACCGTTAATATTAATTCAGATGGATCTATGAGTAGTGATTCAACTCCCCCTACGATTACTGGAGTTGCTGTGGCAGCCGACAACAGTACGATCGCTGTCACGATGAGCGAAGCGGTCTTTAATACCAATGGAGGCAGTGGAGCATTAGAAGTAGCAGATTTTAGTCTATCTATCTCTGGCGGAAACGCTACGCTATCTTCCGCAACGCCATCCAGTATTTCTATCAGCGGTAACGTCTACACTCTTGGCATTAATCTTTCTTCCAATATGGCCTACGGTACAGAGACCCTTACGGTTACGCCAGTGGCCAACAGTATGTATGATGTGGCAGGCAACGTCGCATCTACTTCTCAGTCCAACAACACCGCTACCTTGAACGGTTTTGCGCAGCAACTCGGTTCTGATATTGACGGCGAAGCAGCAGGTGATGAATTCGGATCTAGTGTTTCTATGAATGCGGTTGGCGATCGTATGGCTGTCGGTGGATGGAGGAACGATGGTACTGGTGACAACGCGGGTCACGTGCGCATGTATGCGCTCTCATCTGGTTCTTGGTCGCAAATGGGCTCTGATATTGATGCAGAAGGAGCCGGTGACTATATGGGTTGGAGACTATCTATGAATGCTGCTGGTGACCGGGTAGCGATCGGCGCCTATCTTAATGATGGCAATGGTACGGATGCGGGTCATGTGCGGATCTATAGCTGGGACGGCTCTGCTTGGAGTCAAATGGGCTCTGACATTGACGGCGAAGCAGCCGGTGATAATTTTGGATTTTCAGTTTCTATCAACTCGGCCGGTGACCGCGTAGCGATCGGTGGCCCCGAAAATGACGAAAGCGCTTCACGGGCCGGTCATGCTCGCGTGTACGCGTACGCTAACAATGCATGGACCCAACTCGGTTCCGATATTGATGGGGAAGCGGTGAACGATAGGTCGGGTCGAACCGTTTCTATAAATGCAGCAGGGGATCGTGTGGCCGTTGGTACCGGCGAAAATGACGGGACCGCGAACAACGCGGGGCACGTGCGTGTATTTGAATATGCTTCAGGGTCATGGAGCCAATTGGGCGCTGATGTTGATGGGGAAACGTCACTGGATTATTTTGCGCATTGGTCTTTAGACTTGAATGCTGCTGGCGATCATTTTGCGGTTGGCGCTCACCTAAACGATGGCAATGGTGGTAGCTCGGGCCACACCCGTGTCTATAAGTATTCTTCTAATTCTTGGTCTCAGTTAGGGTCTGACATTAACGGAGAAGGAGCCGGCGATGAGTCAGGGTGGGATGTTTCTATTAACGATGCAGGTACTCGAATAGCGATCGGCGCTGGAAATAACGATGGTAATGGATCCAATTCAGGTCATGTTAGGATCTTTCATTATGATTCGGACAGTAATAGCTGGGTACAGGTTCAAAGCGATATCGATGGTGAAAATGGGTCTGATTATTCTGGTCGAGCTGTTTCTTTGAACGCAGCAGGAGACCGCGTGGCTATTGGTGGCCGTTCTAATGATGGCGGCGGCAATAGTTCGGGTCACGTGCGCGTGTACGATCTGAAGGAGATCCCAGATGCGGTAGCTCCTACCATAAGTTCTGTTTCTTCATCTACCAACAACGGGTCCTATAAAGCAGGTGATGTTGTCGCGATTACAATCACTTTCTCAGAGAACGTCATTGTATCCGGTACCCCGCAATTAACGCTTGAGACCGGTTCCTCTGATGCGGTAGTGAACTACTCCAGCGGCACTGGCGGCAGCGTTTTAACATTCAACTACACGGTTGCAAACGGAAATACAAGCGCAGATCTAAATTATCTCAGCACCAACGCACTTGCCTTGAACGGCGGAACCATAAAAGATGCGGCAGGAAACAATGCGACATTGACCTTGCCCGCACTGGACGACTCCAACGCACTTGCATCCAATAAGAATTTAGTGATCGATACGACTGTTCCTACAATGACGATCACCGCAACGGATGGATCGAATAATGTAGCAAGTGGATCCACCACAAACGATGCTACACTTACGCTCACCTTTACCAGTAGCGAAGCAACCTCAAATTTTGCCTCATCAGACATCACGCTTGGTAGTGGTGCGATCAGCAACTTTACCGCTGTAAGCTCTACTGTATATACCGCCACGTTTACCCCTTCCAATAATGGAGCGACCTCCATTGATGTAGCTCAAAATAAATTTACCGATACGGCTGGAAATAACAACTTGGCTGCAACCCAGTTCGCGTGGACCTACGATAGCGTCGCGCCAACAATATCCATAACAGCAAGCGATGGTAGCAATGCGATCGAAGATGGTGCAACTACCAATGATAATTCAATTGTAGTTACGTTTACCACATCTGAGCCCACATCTACATTTGCGGTAGGCGATATAACAGTTTCTGGCGGAACGCTATCGAGTTTTTCTGCAACAAGCTCAACGATCTATACCGCAACCTTTACCCCAACAAATAATGGGGCCACTACTATTGATGTCGCCCAAGCAACCTTCATCGACGCTGGTGGTAATAATAATTCTGCTGCTACTCAGTTTAATTGGACATACGATACTACGTCCCCTACTGGCACATTTACTGCAACCAATAGTAGCGGTAGCGCTGTAGCAATTGGATCAACATCCAATGATTCTCAGATCACTCTATTCTTCACCACAAGCGAAGTTATTACAGGATTAACAGTTGAAGATTTTGTAATAACTGGAAATGGTGCAGTTAGCGATCTGAATATTGTAAGCTCTACCCAATCATCGGTTGTATTGACCCCAACTGGATCCGGTCAAATCACTGTCACGGTTCCAGCAAATTCTGTAGTGGATGCTGCTAATAACCTCAATACTAATGACGTGGTATTTTCATGGACGTATGATGGTGATCAGCCTACAGTCTCTATTGCTGCTGTCAATACTGAAGGTGAGCTTGTTACAGATGGCGCAGTGACAAATGATCTTAAACTGATTTTAACGCTAACTTTATCAGAGCCAACTACTAATTTTGATCAATCCGATATTACGGTCAAAGGAGCCAGTCTTAGTAATTTCAGTGCCACATCATCTTCAGTGTATAGCGTTGACTTAACACCAATTTCTGATGGAGCGATAACACTCAGCGTGAAAGCGAATCGTTTTACCGATAGCTCAAACAATAACAATATTGCATCCACCGAATTTAATTGGACCTATGATTCTATAGCGCCAACCGCTAGTATTTCAGCGACCAACAGTTCTGGAACACCCATATTAAGCGGATCAACAACAAAAGACGACAGCGTTTTCTTCGCAATAACGATGAACGAATCAATCGCAAATTTTCAGCAAAGTGATGTCACTACCACAAATGGACAGATCGCTACTTTTACACCTGTCTCCTCCACTGTATACAACCTTCTATTTATTCCAGGTGACGGCGAAAGTACTTTAGAGATCGCAGCTGGAGCATTCACGGATGCGGCAGGAAATAATAATCAGGCTAGCGACAAATTCATCTGGATATATGACGGAGTGAAACCATCGATCGAGATAGCTGCAAGTAATGATTCAGGTATAGTTGCGTCGGGTTCACTATCAAATGACCCTGTACTGAATATTACATTCACTTTATCAGAATCAACTTCTAATTTTTCTGATTCTGATGTTACGTTAATTGGGGGTGCATTATCTAGCTTTACGTCTGTTTCAGATACAGTATACTCCGCAGTTTTCACCCCTACTAGAGATGGGGATAATACTATTCGAGTGAACGCAGATGTATTTACAGACCTATCTGGAAATGGTAATACTGCAAGCAACTCCTACGAGTGGACCTATGATGGAACACCTCCTAGCATTAGTTTTAATGTTGTTAATGAAGACAACCTCATCGTTCAAGACAGCTCGACTACAAACGATAAGAAGATATATTTAACTTATACCATCTCTGAGAGCGTATCAGATTTTGATGAGTCCGACTTAGAAATTACCGGTGGAGCAATAACAAGCTTCACAGCAACCTCATCTCAAGTGTACACCTTTATCTTTACTCCAAATAGCGATGGTGAAACTTCTATCGTGTTGCCTGTATCTGCATTTAAAGATCCTGCTGGAAATAGCAATGCAGAATTATTAGACTTTTATTGGACCTTTGATGGAACCGGTCCAACGATGACGATATCTGCGACCAGCGGAACAGGTGAGAGTGTACTAAGTGGATCTGCATCCAATGATGATCTATTATTGATGACCTTTAGCTCTTCCGAACCCACTCAAGATTTTGCTGAAACAGACATTACAATTTCAAATGGATCTATCACGAACTTTACAACAATATCCGCAACCGTTTACATTGCAACATTTAAGCCAATCAATAATGGCCCAACAAAAATTGAGATTTTTGGATCTACGTTTTACGATGCGCCTGGGAATGCCAATATTGTAGGCGAAGCCTTTGCATGGTACTTTGATAACGGTGCACCGGCTATTGGTCAAGTAAATGAAGGCTACACGGATGATATTGACTGGGTTCGCTTAACGCTTCCGGTGAATTGGAACGGCTTCACCGATCCATCTGGTATCGATTTTTATGAGCTTGCAATTGGTACTACCCCTGGTAAAGATGACCTGATCTCCTGGTTTAATGTAGGAAAGGATTCATCGCGTGTTGTCCCTATCCTTGATGTGGAGGCTGGTACGCAATATTTTTCAAATGTAAGAGCAACGGACATGGTAGGTAATCGTTCTATTGCTGCAACATCTGATGGGTTTCAGATCGATTTCACCCCACCAGAAATCATTGCAGCTTCCATTGATTCAGAGACACTGCTTCCCCTTACTCAAAATATAGCACTGAGCTATACAATATCAGAAAGTATACAGTTTGCCAAAATTAGTATTAATTCTAATGAGGGTACGGAAACATACGATTTCGATTATGCGATAGTAGATTCAACTACAATTGAAATCAACATCCCCGCTCCATTCATTAGCGGTGACTTGTTAAGAGTTTCCATTGGCAAAATGATGGATAAAGCCAGCAACCAATCTTTAAGATACGAATATCAATATCCCATTAGCCTTTTGGGAGATTTTGACCTTAATGGTTCAATTGATGTTCAAGATTTCAATACGTTTGCAACTGCTTGGCAGAATCAAGATATTCGATATGAGCTAGGACCGGTAAGTGGAAATGTTCCATTTTTAAAACCAAATTTTGACGGTATTTATGATCTTAGCGATGGAATGGCCTTTTATTTTATGTGGCATTGGGATCAAGATCAATTCAGCAAGATGCTAACTAAAACATTTTCTACCCAAGGGGATCCTGTTGCAATGACGCATAGCGCTGATTACTTTACGGTCTCCGCGCCAAAGAACGCCCATGCTGCTGAGATCATTCTGAATTATTCTCCCGCTGAACTTCAAGTTGGTCTATCAAAATTATCTAACGACAAAGGTATAAATACACGACTTTCGAAAGTAGACACCACTTCAGGAAGAATATTGATCCATCAAATCCTAAGTGATGATAATATAGTTTTTGATCTAGATACTTATGGACGCAGTGCTTCAAGTCTGCAAGTATTTTATGAATTCATTGATAAGAACAATACAATGATTAGCAAAGGGTCTTTGGATTATGAATTAAAACCTATTCCTGCACAATTTGCTTTGCAGGACAATTATCCGAATCCTTTCAATCCCTCTACAACGATTCGCTATGATATTCCCAATGATGCTTTCATTAATATTGTGATATATGATATTACGGGAAGAGAAATTTCACGCCCAATTAGTAAGCAGCAGAGCGCAGGTTATCATTCAACGGTTTGGAATGGGACAAACCAAAAAGGAGAAACGCAAGCTGCGGGCATTTACTTCTATCAAATTCAGACCAAGGATTTTATCAAGACCAAAAAGATGCTGTTTTTGAAGTAGATGATTCTTTGGTAAATCCCTCTCAAAACTCAGCAGCTGTCATTTTTGATTTAGATGGAACCTTAATCGACAGCGTAGAAGATATTGCTAATGCTGTCAATGATGTTTTGGCAGAGCTAGGCTTTCCAACGCACGATATAGATTTTTATAAGCAAAACATTGGAGGCGGTATCAACGATTTGATCCAATCCTCTTTGCCAAATCACCATTCTGTTGAGCCCGAAGCATATATTGAACGCCTCGATCATTATTATATTGATCATCTCAACAAGAGCACTAAAGTTTATCCTTATATATATGATACTCTGGATTTTTTACGTTCTAAAAGTGTTCCAATTGCTGTAGTATCAAACAAGCGCCATCCGTTTACGATTGATTCTGTCGACAAATTCTTTAAAGATTATATTAAGATTACCATTGGATCAGGGAAACGTTTCCCTTTAAAGCCTGACCCAACCAGCTCTCACTATGTTTTAAAGCAATTAAATGCAAAACCGGAGAATAGTTACTTTGTGGGCGATACAAAATACGATGTCATGACCGCTCACAACGCAGGGATGATATCACTTGGTGTCGTGTGGGGAATGAGCGATAAAGACAAGCTTGCATCATTCAACCCTAATCATTTATTTGAAGATCCTAAAAGTATGTTTGATTTTTTAGCAATTAACTTTAACTCATTTAAAAATAAACCACT